>DASUKV010000273.1:0-11839 GCA_036278555.1 Terriglobia bacterium | reverse complement strand
CCTGCGGGGTCCAGCTTGGTGATAAAAGCATCCGAACCGCCTGCCAGCGTCCCTTGGAAGGCGTTCGCTACCGGGAAATTCGCGGACTGCGTGGAGCCGGTTACATAGGCGTTTCCGGAACCGTCCACGGCGATCCCTTGGCCGAAATCGCCGCTGCTTCCGCCAAGATAGGTCGAGTAGGCTAGCGACGCCCCGCCGGAATTCAATTTCAGCACGAAGGCTTCGGATTTGGTATTGCCCTGGTAGGTGGTCGAAAAGGCCTTCGACGAGGTAGGGAAATCGGGCGAGGACGTATAGCCCGTGACGTAAGCATTGCCGGAAGAATCGAGCGCGATGCCGGTTCCCTTGTCGTAGGCGCTTCCACCGATATAGGTGGAATAAACCAGCGAACCGCCCGCCGGATCAAGCTCGGTGACGAACACGTCGGAGCTGCCGCCGCCCCCTTTTTGCTCGGGATTGGAAGTTGGAAAATTCGTGGAAGTCGTCCCGCCGGTGATGAAGGCGTTGCCTGAGCCGTCCACGACGATGCCGCTGGCGCTGTCGCTGCCGCTTCCGCCGAGGTAGGTTGCATAGACGAGCGTCGGATCGATAATCAAGCTGCGGTGGTGATCGTAGGCGCCGATCTCGAACCGTACGTCGCCCTTTGGTCCAATCACAAACCGGCTGCGGACCGCATGGCGGATCATTTTTTTACCATTACTTGTTTCCTGATAGGCTACCGGCTTCAGCAGCCGGAGCGCCCTGCCTTCGACCGGCGCAAGGAGGTTACCGTCCGCGTCAGATCGCAAGGGAATTGGGCCAGCCGGCCCTTGAATTTGCAACCGAATCCGGCCGGGGTCCGCGCCCGGAGAAACCGCGAAATCGTATTCAAGCTGCTGGCGGTTGCCGTAGTAGGTCAAATTAATGCCGGGATACACCTGCTGGTAGACGACTCGGGCATAGCTCGGAATGCCCATCCGCCAGCGCGCGGGGTTATTTCCCAAGAAGTAGTTGGACTTGCCAGGCAGCTTCTCGAGTCCAACCGCCTGAGTATGGGCAGATTCATCAGCCAACTGCATTCGAATCCAGGAAGCCGAGTGCTTTCCGCGAGCAGCGCCAGCCGATGGCGGTTGGAACGCCAGTGTCGCGGCGTTGGCCGTGAGAAAGAGCGTATACCGCGGCTCTCGCGCCAGGAACTTGACGTTAGAATCGGTTTGCCCCCGGTTCGCTTCAAATCGCAGCGGCAGCTTTGCGTAGACTGCGCGCAAATGCGCCTGGGTTCTTGAGTTCTTCAGGCTTGGAGCGGGCCGGGCGCTGCTGAGCGTTGGGTTCGCAGTGGAAGCGTGCGCGGAAGCCGATTGCGCCCGGCACCAGCCTGCCGGGAGCATGCAAATCGTGAGCGCCAGACTGATCCACGGCAGTCTCACTTTACCGCCTCCCGGATTGGGACGGAGCCGCGTGAGAGCGCGCCTCATTTCCAGCAGGTTCCTGATGGGGTGGGGAGGAAAGGGGTTCCTGTAAGCGCGCTTTTCCATAGTTGCCGCTTCTTGACGAATCAAGTGCGTTCTTACCTCATGGTGTCCAAGCCAGTTTTGAATGGGGCCTTCGAGCTGAGCAGCGCACTCCCGGATTAAAGAAAGACGACCGATTGAACCCCCGAAATCTCAAACCTCTTCCGGCACCGCGGGTTCTTGCACTGCACCTGGTCGTCGCGTCGCAGCATGTAAGAGCGGGCCTTGCCGAAGCGAAGACGGTCTTCTTCATCCGCCGCACCCCGGAGCGCCTTCTTCTTCGTCCGCACCAGCCAGCGAATCTCATAGGTTTCAGTCTGACGGCAGTGAAGGCAGGAAAGGGTGGCTGGCTTCAGCGTCTCCTTCTCATCAAAGAAATCGCGCTCGTTCATAAACGCACTATTGTATCCTCAAGCGGGCCAGAACTCCAAGACTTCCGCGCCACGAGCTTCCTGCTTTTCGACGCGCCGGAAAACAAAACAGTTGTCTTGGGGACGTTATCAGCTATTTTGAAGGGAGAATCGTTTACTGCCGATACAACAGCGCCAAGGGAGACCCTGCGGTGGCTAAATCGCCTGCAAAGAAGAAAATGCACATCATTTCGCGCCCGGCGCAGCCGGAGCTGGCACATCCGGGCCAGGGGAAAAGGCAGTGGTAGCGACGGCACGATTTGTGTGCCGTGAGCCCTTGAACTAGAAAACACCCACGGCACAAACGACGTGCCGTGGCTACCACTCCTGGCGGCAGGCGCTCGCTCTTACTGCGAGTTAAGTTTTTGCGTGTACTTGGCCTGCTGGCGGGCCTGAATCTCTGAAGAAATCCGCTGCTCTCGCGCCGCTTCCTGAGAGCGCCCGAGCTGGCGCAGCGCGGCGCCCAGCACGAAGTGCGCCTGAGCGTAATCCGGGTCCAACTTAACAGCCTTGCGGAGCGTTGCGACGGCTGCCGCCGGATCGCCAAGCTTGAGCTTCGCCTGCCCTAGTCCAAAGAACGCTTCCTTATAGCGAGCGTTGGCTGTAATCGCTGATTGGAAGTGGATTGCCGCCTCCGCGGGATGGCCTTGGCGCAGGAGAATCTGCGCCAACAGGCAGTTGGAAACGGGATCGTTCGGAAAGCGCCGAAGTTCCTTTTTGAACTCCGCCTGGGCGCGCTCCAGATGGCCTTGCTTCCAATAGATTTGCCCCAAACCGGAGTGGACTCCAGGAAAGTCAGGGTTTGCCTTCTCAGCGGCCTTATATTCCCGCAGAGCATCCTCTTCCTGAAACATTTTGTCATAAGCGGTTCCCATCATGGTGTGTGCTTCGGGCGAGTTCGGATTGATGGACACAATCCTGGAAAACACACGGGTGACGGCTTGGTAGTTCTTAGAGCGTAGATAGGCTTTGCCCAGCATATAGAGCGCCGGCAGATCAGAGGGCTTCGTGTGGCTCGCGCGTTCGAGATACTCTGCGGCTTCAGGATAGCGGTCCAGCGCAAAGAGGGTAAGGCCAGCCAACTCGAGAGTTTGGAAATCGGGGTCGCGGGCGCGTGTGAGGGACTGAAGAAGGGGCCAGGCATCCTGGCAACGCTGCGCCCGGAAATAGGCGATGGCGAGATTGCGGGTTGTCTTCGGATCGCGGGGACGGACTTTGAGCGCGCGCTCATAGACCGGGACGGCTTCCTCTATTTTGCCCTGCCGGGCGAGCGCAATCGCCAAGTCATTAAGGACTTCAACTGAGTGCGGATCAATTTTTAAGGCGCGCCGGAACGCGGCCTCTGCGCTCGCGTTGTCGCCCTTCTCTAGCGCTTCTGAGCCACGTACCAGCCAGGTTTTTAGCTCCTGTGAAGATGCCGGCCGCGCGCTTGCCCGCGCGACGCACGTTAAAAACACCGTAACGGCCAAGACGGGAACACAGCTAATCGCGCAGAGTCTTGCTGTTGAAACCCTGCGGCGATCTTCCATAATCCTAACCTGGTCTGGTGTTATGGTAGCCACGGCACGGTTTATGCATGGCTGTCCAATTTAGTTGCGCGGAGGACGGCTTTGCCGCCTGACTTGCGGAAAGCCTCTGGCTTTCCGGCCAAATGTCCATGTTTTAATGTTCTCGCTGGGCGCGAAGGCTTTGCCTTCGCGCCCAGCGAGAACAGGTTGGGTTTGAGTGCGAGGTTGCGGAAGGGCAAAGCCCTTCCGCAAGTCAGGCGGCAAAGCCGCAGGTCGCACCCACATAGCCGGAACCCAATTTGGGCAAGCCTGCGGTTTATGTGCCGTGGGTTTTTGAAATCATCCAAACGCCCACGGCACATAAACCATGCCGTGGCTACCATCGTTCCGGCTGTTATTAGAAATACAACTTCAGACCCAATTGAATGATGCGCGGGTCGTGCGTGCCGGTCAACCTCCCGAAGGCGCTGGAGTTGATATTCGTGCTGACGCTGTTGAACGACGTGTGGTTGAAAGCGTTGAACAGCTCAGCGCGGAACTGGGTGCTGAACCGCTCGCTGATCTTGATGTTCTTAAGCAGCGCGATGTCCCAGTTGTTAAATCCGGGTCCTGGCACAACGCCGCGCCCCGACGTTCCGAACTGGCCGATCGCTTCGCTGAAGGCGGCGGTGTTCAGCCACGCCGCTACCGTTTGCGGGCCCATGAGCGGAGTCCCGGCAAGACGATTGGGCCGGGGGCTTGCCGGGCTCGGATCAATCCCAATCCCGCTGGGGAAGACGCCGGGAAGGCAATTGGCCCCCGTTGCGCAAAAATCATACCCGTTGAAGGGATCATCCGACTGGGTGATCGTGAGGGGGAAGCCCGCTTCAAAGGTCGTGATTCCGGACACCTCCCAACCCCCGAGAGTCCTTCCAACCAGTCCCTGCTGGCTCTTGAAGAAGGGCAGGTCGTAGACATAATTAGCAACCAGGATTTGCGGGATGCTAAAGTTCGCCGGCCCACGATCGTTCGCAAAGTTGTACGAATCCATCGCCGCGGTGCTACGATCCGTGGTGTTATTGGTCAATGCCTTTGACCACGTGTAGGCGATGCCGATCGAGAGGCCCTCACGAACCCGGCGGTTGAGTGATACCTGGAGCGAGTTGTAGGTGGAGTTGAACATCGGCGCGATGGTGCTGATGGCGTTGTACCCGAGATAAGGGCGCAGGCCGTTCGCATCCACCGTGGGCTGTGCGAAGCGCGAAGCCAGCGGCACCTGATTGAAATCGAATTCGCCAAGCAGGTGCGTACCCCTGCTGCCGACATAAGCCACCTCGAGCAAGGTGTTCGGGATAATCTCCCGCTGGACGGAAAAGCTCCAATCTTGTTCATACGGCGTCTTGTAGTCCGCCGTCCCGGTGGCGTGGAGAGAGTGGGGGCCTAGGGGAGTCACGAGCGTCCCCGCCGTGGGGTTGTCAAAAATGTTCGCCCCGGTCGTGTTGGTTACCAGGACCTGACCCACAAACGGCGGGTTGGCGAACGAGTTCTGTTCCCAGATGCCGTTCAGCGTCCGGTCGTAGTAGATGCCATAGCCGCCGCGAATTGACGTTTTGCCGGTCTTGAAAGGATCCCAGGCGAAGCCAATGCGGGGCGCCAAATTGGTGTAGTAGTTAGGGTTCACGCGGTTGCCATAAGGCGAGCACGTATAAGTAAACGGGATGGCAGCCGTGGGAGCGCAGCCGTTCTGTCCAACAATAATCCCATTCGCGTAGTTCGCGGGAATGGCGGGCTGGCCTGCTACGAAAGTCCCGCTGACAGGGTCAATGGCGGGCGCCGCGGCAGGATTGAACCGGGCGGGATCGAAGTTATCCAGAATGCGGTTGGCGTCCCACGGGGCGGGCAGCACGCTGTAACGCACTCCCAGGTTTAACGTCAGGTTGGGCCGCACCTTCCAGTCGTCCTGGAGATACGCCGCGAAATTGACGAAGTGAAGATCAGGAACAATATCCCGGCTGGCCTGCGAAAACGTCGAGGCCTCACCGAGCAGGAAGTTCGCAAACGCGGGATTGCCGTTCGTGTTGCGGAACGTGAAGCTGCCGTTGGTGGCGTTGACCGCATTCTCGGACTTCCGCATCCACTGGGCGCTCACGCCCGCGCCGATAGCGTGATTCCCGTGAACGACCGAGAGGTTGTCATACACTTCTTTATCGACGTTGCGCTCGAAGTAGGGAGAAACCGGAATGGCCACGCCGGTGAGACCCGTGATCGTGATGCCGGGCACGCGGTGATAAGGATCGGGGAAGGGGAAATTGTTGGTCAGCGCGCCGGTGAAATCCGGGCTGTCAATACTCCCGGTAATCTTGCTGTTGATAGCGCCCCAGGAGTAATTGAAAGCCGCTTCGTTCACGACGGAAGGCGACAAATCCATCGTAATGTGGGCCACAAGGTTTTTGCCGGGAGCATTGCTGGCCGTCGAGGAGATTCCGGGCAGGGGCTCTCCAGCAAACAGGCCGCCCGGTTCCGTCGTGGGCACCAAGTCCTGCATGTAGCGCCCGAACACCTGAATGCGATTGCCGAGTTTCTGATCGATGCGAACCAGGTCCTGGCGGTAATTGTTGATGGCGCTCAGGGGGTTGATAAATTCATTGCCCGGAGCGTTGGTCTGGAATTTGGAGTAGACGTTCTTGAGGAAAGCCTGCGCGTTTTGGCTGAAGCAGGCAGGGTTGATCTGCGCGCTGTTCGCGGCCACATCGTTGATGATGCAGCCGGCGGGCGCGCTCGCCGGGTTCAGTTGGGTTCCCGTGAAGGCGCCGTTCACCTCGCCGGGTGCGGGCAAGGTGGCAATCGCCGTTGAAGGATTACGAATGCGCCGCCATTCTTCGGAGACGAAGAAGAAGGTTTTCGACTTGTCCGTATTGTAGTGGCCAGGAATATAGAACGGGCCGCCGAAGGTAAAACCGAAGTCATTGTAGCGAAAGGGCGGCCTCTGGGCGCCCGCGGAGTTGAGGAAGAATGAATTCGCGTCCAGTGCGTCATTACGGAAGAACTCGTACGCGTCGCCGTGAAACTGGCTGGTTCCCGATTTGGTGACGACGTTCACTTGCCCGCCCCCACTGCGCCCGTATTGCGCGTCATAGGTGCTGCGCTCCAGCGTAAACTCCTGGAGGGCGTCTACGCTCGGCACATTGAGCAGCGTCAAATTCGAGCCGCTATCATTTACATCGGCTCCATCCACGGTCCAGTTGTTGGCGGAAGTGCGCGCGCCGTTTACGGAAATGGCGTCAGTGTTGGTAATTCCGAAGCTGGGCTGGTCCGGCAGATTGGAGGTAACGCCGGGTTGAAGCGTGACCAACTGTTCAAAATTCCGGTTGTTCAGCATCAACTCGCGGATTTGCGTGCCGGTAATCGTGGTGGATTGCGCCGCGCTCGATGTTTGCACGGGCGTGGTGCTGGACGTTACGGTGATGCTTTGGGTGACTTGGCCTGTTTGAAGCCCTACGTCCAGAACGCGATGATCGCCGACGTGGAGAATCACTCCCCGATGGATGGAATCCTTGAATCCGGGCTTGCGGATGGTGACCGTATACGTGCCGAAGGGCAGCAGTTCCGCGTGGTAGACTCCAGAGTTATTCGTGTTAACGGTTCGGACGTCTACGTTGGTGGCGTCGTTGTGAAGGGTTACGGTTGCGCCCGGCACCACTGCGCCGGTCGGGTCCGTGACGGTGCCGGTGAGGCTCGCGGTGATGTTCTGGCCCCGAAGCGTTTGTGGCGCTTCAACGGCCACGGCGAGCAGTAGTAGCAAACCTAAAGCGGAGTATAGCTTAGAGACAGATAGGCCCTTCAAGTGCATATTCCCTCCCCAAGATGATCTCGGAGCGCGTTTCAAAGCCTCCGGATGATACACATCGTTGCCCGCTGCAGTTCTGCAGGAAAGAGTAAAGAGCGGCAAGGCCGCAGGACAACCTATGGTACGGACGTTCGCTCCCCTAGCGTTCGCCGGATGGACTTTGTGTTCCCGTAGCGGCGGGTCGAAGCCTGCTCTCTAAAAGTGCGCCGGCCTTCAAGAAGTCGAGACCGGCGACGAGACGCCGCCACTACAGCCAATGCCAGCGCGACGCTGGCGCCACCTGGGGTTTTCAGTTAAACGGCAGGTGTAGCGCAGGGTTGGCATTGCAACCCTGCGGCAGTTCCATTTGTTTGCCAAAAGAACTTGAATAGCCGCAACGTTAAACTACGAACGTTGCGCTACATCGCCTTAGAAATAAAACTTCAGTGCCAACTGGATGTTGCGCTGTCCCTGGGCTGCGGAGATTTCGCCAAAAGTACCGCTCGTAACGGACCGGTTTGGAGCCAGGTACAGCGGCGTGTTGGTGAAGTTCAGGAATTCACCCCGAAGCTCAATCCGCTTTGACTCGCTAATATGGAAATCCTTCTGCAGGCCCAGGTCCCAGTCCCGGAGGCCCGGCCCGCGCACGGTGCCATTGGCGCAACTGCCAAATGTTCCCGTTGCCGGCTGCGAGAAGGACGACGTATTGAACCACGTTGTTCCGATGCCAACATCGTGGCCGTAGGTGATGCCAGCGATGCAGTTGGCTTTGGCGCCGCGGCTCTTGGTGCCGGAGGCGTCGTTCGCCGTAATCGTGATCGGGTAGCCGGAATGCAGGCTTATGATCCCGCTCGCCTGCCAGCCGCCCACCACCGCGTTCACCACGGGATTCATATGGTTCCCAAACCGGCGGCCGGTACCGAAGGGCAGTTGATACACGTAAGAAGCGGTGAAGAGATGAGTGGCGTCAAAATAAGTCGGACCCCATTCGGACTTCCCGTTGTACAGGTTCTGCCAGTAAGCCGAATTCGATGCCGCCTGGCCTCCGCCCTGTCCGTAATAGCCGATGGCGTTCGTCATGGCTTTGGAGTAAGCGTATGAAATCTGATACTCCAATCCGTGGCTCAAGTGCTTAGTGACGCTGACCTGAAGCGCATCGTAAGCCTGGTCGCCGTTTGAGGCCGTGCCGGAAATCTGGCTGATGACGCTCGTGAGCGCCTGATCGCCGGACAAGAAGGGGCTCGGCGCTACCACCGGGGTTACTGCTCCGGTCACCGGGTCTGTGGTCGTCCCCAGCAATTGCTTTTGCAAATACGGCATCGGCACCATCAAATGCGTGCCGTGCTGGCCGACGTACGCCACGGAAAGCAACGTGTCACCGGCGAACTGATGCTCGATGCTCAGATTCCACTGTGACACCTGATCTGGCTGCACGTTCGGATCCCATAGCCGAATGGTCGCGCCCGTATAAGGATTCTTCGGGGATGTCAGCACCGAAAGCCCCTGATCGACGGTCGATCCAGGAAAAGTCAGAAAGCTGCCCGTGGTATAAACGTTTTCGAATTCCGCCTGGAAGGGCGGATTCAAGGGAAGGCGTAGGTTGGTGCCGGTGCCTTCGAGGAATGAAGAGATGGTGTAAGCGCCGCGCAAGACGGTGCTTTTGCCAAAGTTGTATGCGAACCCGATTCGCGGCTCCCAATCGCGCCAGTAGGGATTGTACACGCCGCCGGAGTTGGTCACTACGCAATTGGCGGCGCCGAGCTCCTCTGGGCAAATCCCCATATTGGCCCCGCTTTGGAACTGCTCAACGCCAGCGATAGGAGAAAAATTCGCCTGGCGGCTGAAGACTTCGCTCCAGGTGGAGTTGTATTCCCAGCGGACGCCGAGGTTCAGGGTCAATTTGTCCGTTGCCCGCCAGTCATCCTGGATGTAAGGCCCGAAGACGTTGCTGCGCTGGCCCCACGTCCCGGAGCTAAGCCCTAGTCCCACGTCGTAAGGCAGGCCCAGGACGAAGTCCGCGCCCGGCAGTCCCACGCCCGCGCCCGGCACGGGGCCGGAGGTATATTGGCCGTTAAACGCGAGGAAGCCGTACTTCCCGTTGTTGCCGGCGTAATACGTGTTGATGGCGTGCCGCATGTATTCAAACCCGGTGCGGATGGTGTGCCGGCCGTGGGTGATGATCAAGTCCTCCATGGGCTCAATCGTGGTATCCGCAAATAACTGCTCGCTGTTGGCTTGGCCCATGTTGCGGATAAAGCTAGTCGGAAAGTTAAGCCCGAGCAATCCCGGTCCGTGCACGTTGCCGTTGGCGATCCCGAGTTTGTCTGCAAGATTGCCAACTCCCGGCACGTTCGCGCCGTTGTGCAGAAGGATGCGGTTAACGCCGATGCGCGCATCGCTCACGACGGTGGGGCTAACGGAATGCGTCCAGTCGATTACCGCACCGTGGAATGGCGAGAGGTTGAATGTGTCGCCGAGCAGGACGACGGAATTGGTGCCTGGAATATCCTGCATGCCTTGGGAATAGCGGCCGAAGATGTGGTCCTTTTCGCTGGCCGTATAGTCGATCTTGATGTCGCCCTGGTCGCTGTTGGTGTGGCTCGCGCTGCTGTTCAAGGCGTTGTTTTGCAGGTTCCCGTTGACCGGAGCCGGATAAAGGCCCGAAGCAAAGAGATTGCCGATGGCGGGGTCAATCATGCTGGCGGGGATCACATTATTGGGAAAGAGCTGGCGATTTCCTGCCGCCGGGACCGTGCACGGGGCGGAGAAGGATGAGCAGGGGTTATAAATCTGGACCCCTTTCACGCCAGAGCCGGCGGGTGGGTTGAGCTTGTCAGAGAAGTCGCCGCCTCTTTCCGCCGCCGTCAACACGCTGATAAAGCCGGTCGCGGGTGGATTGTCAAAACGCTCGCCCTGATAATCGGCGAAGAAAAAGAGCTTGTCTTTCTTGATCGGGCCGCCGAAAACCCCGCCGAACTCGTTCCAGCGCTGCGGGGCTCGGGGTGTGGCCTTGCCGTTGATAAGGTTCCAATTGTTAGCCCAACTGTTTGCATTGAAAACATCGTTGCGGACAAACTCAAAGGCGTCGCCGTGATACTGGTTGGTTCCGGACTTGATGGTGGTGCTGATAATGCCGCCCTGGAATTGGCCATATTGGGCTGGCGCGTTGTTGGTGATGACATTGAATTCCTGAATGGCGTCGACGCTGGGTTGATAGGAAGTCAGATTATCCGAAATCTGATTGTTGTCGATGCCATCCAGAAGGAAGTTATTGGCTTCTTCGCGGTTGCCGTTGATGTAGGGCCTGCCGCCGCCGCCGGTACGCTGCCCGTTCTCAAAAGAGGCGGGATTCACGGTGGTGGCGCCCGGCGTGATCAAAGTCAACTGAATGAAGTTGCGAGTGGCCAGGGGAAGATTCACATTGAAATTGCTGCTGGTGACGAGACCCACTTGGATGGTATCGGTTTGAAGCAGGGGCGGCGCGGAAGTCACGCTGACGGTCTGTGTTTTTGAGCCCACCGTCAGTTGAAGATCGACGCGGGCGATCTGGTTCATCTGCAATTCAAAGGCGGGATGAACCGTAGTCTGAAAGCCCGAAGCGGATACTTTTACCTCGTACTCCCCGATAGGAAGGCGCGGCAGATTATAAACTCCGGCCGCGTTGGTTTGCGTGGGCCACGTTGTGCCACGGTGCATATCGGTGGCGGTAACGCTTGCATTTGGCACTACCGCGCCAGAAGGATCGGTAACGGTTCCGGTGATTCCCCCGGTCACCTCCTGGGCTATGGTCAATCTCGGGATCGCCAACAATCCTAGCGCCAACAGAATCGCTAAACCTGAAAAAACCGCCTTTCCCCACCCTCGCGTACATGGATGCTCCATACCTTTCTCCTCCCTTTTTTATTCACGTCCCTCGTCAAATTCGAAGGAGTCGTGGAATAATGCATCGCTTCTGCGGAAACGGAATGCGTCTGGGTTCGCGAAACATTCCGCGTCCGCGACCAGACCGGGGCGACAAAGTACCAGCAAACCTCCCGAAGGTCAATTCACCATGTGAAAACTACCCGGCACAGAGAAATATCAAATCCATGCCCTCCGTGTCAAGAATAAACGCGCACAAACGCGCAAATAGGCGCTTAACTTGCTTACGGTTAACGTTCTAATATCTGGCGAAGTTGTTCGGGGGTAAGGTCGATCTCACGAAGAACCTCTCGCAGCAGAGGACGGGCTATGTCCCTTCCGGAATGACGGGGTACGGTCGTGGTTCTTCCGTCAGGATGGCGATAAAAGACGTGGCTGCCCTTTTGGCGAACGGCGAGGAAGCCAAGGCCGAGGAGAACTCGTTCTAAATCTCTGAAGGCTACGGCAGGCAACCGGCTCAAACCGCTACCTCAATCTGTTGAAGCCCGATGAAGCGCGGCAAATCGTCGAACGACCCTTGATATTCTTCGAGGCACAATTCCAGGACTTCTTTCAGATTGTTTCGCAATTCGTCCAGCGAGGCGGCCTGTGTGTGGGCGCCGGGGAGTCCAGGCACAATACCAACGTACAGCTTACTTTCAGAATCCCATTCTACGTATGCGGAAAAGGTTTTCATCACGGATGAAGCCTTTATACCAGAATCTC
>DASUKV010000272.1:0-5996 GCA_036278555.1 Terriglobia bacterium | reverse complement strand
ATATAGTTGTTGCTCTGGTCGGTTTCGGCGAAGACTAAGGGCGGCTGGTGGCGCTGGTTGCACCACGTATTGGCGTCTACCGGCGTGTAGAACACTCCGAAGCCGCCGCGCATTACGAAATTGTGGCCAAAGACGTGCGCGAAACCAAAGCGCGGCGCGAAATTCAAATAATTCGGATTAACCAAGCCTTTCGGCATGCCGAGCTGGCCCCCGATAAAGAAGTTGGGCGTGCCGTTGCGGAAGACAATGTTGCTGTTCGGATTATCCGCGTCCCAAAGGGGCTGCGTATACTCATAGCGCACGCCGAGGTCGAGCGTGGTGCGGTTAGTGACGCGCCAGTTATCCTGAACAAAGCCGTCCAGGAACCACTGCTCTAAATCCATTACCGGAATGCCCGCCTGGCGCTGTTTCACCGCGGGCAGGCCCAGCAGGAAACTGGCGAGCGCGGAGCCGGTGCGGTCATTCGAGGCCGTTTGCGTGGTGAATCCGTTCGTGAACTGATAAAAGCCGCGGTTTTGGAAGAAGCCCCACATCGGCCAATAAAAGAAGCGATAATCGCCGCCCACCTGCAAGGAGTGCCGCCCCATTTCGCGGTTGAGAGCGTCGCCGGCCTGGAACACCGTGTCCCAGTCCTGAACGGGGGTTGCGGCAAACGAGTCGCCGATGCCGCTGTAGCCTTGGATGGCGAACCACGGCATTCCCCAAGCGCCCTTGCCCCCGTAACCTACGCCTTGGATGCCAAGTTGCGAAACATAGTCGTTGGTGAAGTTGTTTTCGGAATAGCGGTGCATGGAGAGACGCGACATGCCAAACCAGGCCACATTGACGGAATCGGGCGACAGGATGTGAGTGTAAGACACGGTGAGATTCTGGGCCAGGTTATCGTCAAAGGCTCCAAACCCCGGAAGATTCTGCGGGCTGAAGTCGCGCTCCTGCTCGAAAGTGTAGCGCCCTAAAAGCTTGTCGCCGTGGCGCAGGTTGCGGTCAATGCGAAGGGTTCCCTGGTCTGAGTAGTTCCGGTTAGTGCGCAAATCGAGATAGTTGTTGGAATCCGGCACCATCGCTGTGGGAGCGCTTCCCATGGACATTCCCATGCCGCCCATCATGTTGGGAAGCGGAATGTGGTTTAAGACCTCCTGGGAGACCGCGTTCATATCCTGGGCGGGAATCATATCATTCGGGAACGGCTGGCGGAGAAATTGCGGGTTCGACGGGCCGGCAGGAAGCTGGGGATTATAGGCCGGGTTGGGCGCCGTGGTCGAGGGGTCATAAACCGTCTGGCCCGTTTGGCTGAAGTCTCCGGCGCGCTCCGCCGCCGTCGGAACCGTCTCAATCTGGCTGACGCCGTTGCTGAGCGTGAACTCTTCGAAGTTCATAAAGAAAAACATCTTGTTGCGTTGGATCGGGCCGCCGAGCGACGCTCCGAAATTATTCTGCGCAAGGTGCGGAATGGTTGAGGGGTCGGTGAAGGTGCGGGCGTCAAAAGAACTGCTGCGCACGAATTCGTAAGCGTCGGCATGAAGTTGGTTCGTGCCGGACTTGGTGACGATGTTGATCTGCGCGCCCCCTGCGTCTCCGAACTCCGCGGAATAGCTTCCGGTCTGCACCTTGAATTCTTCAACCGCATCGACCGAGGGGCTGAGCGCCTGCGTATTGAACGTAGGGTCTGTATCGGTTGAGCCGTCCAGCAGAAAATAGTTGGCGTTAGGGCGCGCTCCGCCCACGCTGAGGGCTGAGTTTTGCTGAGGGCGCCAATAAAGCGGATTGGCGTTGCCGCTGGCTGCGCCGAAGCCTTGGTGCGCGCCCGCGGCTAATAATGCCAGGCTGAGAATATGCCGGCCATTTAGCGGCAGATCGTGCACCAGCGTTGGCTCAATCACTTCGCCCAGCGTTGCGTCTGAGGTGCGAAGCGTTTCCGCGCTTCCCACGACCTCAACGCGCTGAGTGGCCGGTCCAACATTAAGCTTAAAGTCGAGTCGGAGCGATTGATTGACTTCGAGCGAAAACCGCCGCGCCGCTCCAGAAAATCCGCGCGCTTCGACCTTCATCGTGTACTGGCCCGGACCTAAGCTGGGGAATTCGTAGGTCCCTGTGGAGGAGGTGACCGTCTCGCGGACTAAGCCGGTGTGGCTTTCGGTGAGTGTGACACGGGCGTGCGGCAAGGGGAGGGCCTGCGCGTCGTTCACGAGGCCCCCCACTCGCGCCCCGCTTGCCTGAGCCCGCGCCAACTTAACGCCAGCGAGACAAAGAGCCAGCAGAACGAAAAGATCAATGCAACGCTTCATTGCGTAAACCCTTTCCAGGAGATTTCGACAGCTTTGGTTGCGTAATCTTCAAAAGAACTGCCGGGCCGTGGCTCTGCCCGACCTTAAAAAGTCCCGCTTATCGTAGTTGTACCGAAAAGTTGAGTCAATTCTCGGAAAGGACTACCTGAAGTAGTAAAAACAGCTATTTGATGGGCCAAAGATGATTGTTAAAGGCTCAGAGCCGAGCAGCAGGACAGGAGAGGGTTTGGCGAGATCCGGGTTTTCAATGACGCCGCGGAGGTTGTAGACCGCCAAATTGAAATCTGCTATTTTTATTGCAGTCAGCTTCTGGCCACCGGGCGATTAACTCAGCGGTAGAGTGCTATCCTCACACGGTAGAAGTCACAGGTTCGAATCCTGTATCGCCCACCACTGTTCACCGCAGCCAGTCTTCCAACTGCACGGCCTGGCTGGTTTTCTCATCGCGGTACTTGACGATCACCGGAGCATATAGCGACAAGCCCCATTCCTGGCCGCGCCCCTTCGTCACCGCGCGGGAGCCGGGGATAACCACGGCGCCTTCGGGAATGCGCAGCGGCGCCTCACCCTCGCGGCGATAGATCGTTTCATTCACCAAGTCGTATACCGGGGTTGAACCCGTCAGAATGGTTCCGGCGGCCAGCACCGCGCGCCGGCCGACGATGGCGCCTTCATAAACCCCGCAGTTTCCACCCACCAGCACCTCGTCTTCGACGATGACGGGCAGCGCGCCGGCCGGCTCAAGCACGCCGCCAATCTGCGCTGCCGCGCTCAAGTGGCAGCGCTTGCCGACCTGCGCGCAGGAGCCGACCAAGGCATGCGAATCCACCATCGTTCCTTCATCGATGTAAGCGCCCGCGTTAATATACATGGGCGGCATGCAAGTGACGCCTTTGCCGATGAAGCAGCCATCCCGAATAGAAGAGCCGCCCGGCACGACGCGGATGCCCTCGGCGGCGGAGATGCGCTTCAGGGGATAAGTACTCTTGTCGAAAAAAGGGAGCCCGCCCGCGGACATCTCCACGATTCGCCCCATGCGAAAGCCCAGGAGAATCCCTTTCTTCACCCAAGCGTTCACCTTCCAACCGGTCGGCGATGCGGGGTCAGGCTCCGCCGCGCGGATGCGGCCTTCGTTCAGGCCGGTTTTCAGCTCGTCAAACGTCTGGAAGTCTTCGCCGCCAAACTCCGCGGCGGGGCGGGAATAGAGTTCTTCAATCTTTTTTTCGAGATCCATTTCCGAATTCTCAGTCACGAATTTTCAAACCCGAGGCTTGGGAAGCTGTTCCAATTTTTTCAATCATTGCGTTCACAAATTCTTCCGTAGTGCTCTTTCCGCCAAGATCGGGTGTTCGTACCCGGCCCTCGCCGGTGACGGCCTGAAGCGCTTCGAAGATGCGCGCGGCCATTTCCGCCTCGCCCAGATGCTCCATCATCATCGAGGCCGCCCAAATTGCCGCGATGGGATTCGCGATGCCCCGGCCTTCGATATCCGGAGCGCTGCCATGGACGGGCTCAAAAATAGCTGGACCCAAGTGCTCGACCGGATTGAGGTTGGCGCTCGCGGCAAGCCCCAGGCTGCCCTGCAGCGCCCCTCCCAAATCCGTCAAAATGTCCGCAAATAGATTGGAAGCCACGACCACGTCCAGGCTTTCCGGCGAAGTAATCATGCGAGCGGCGGCGGCGTCCACGTGGTACTTCGCGGTTTGAATATCCGGGAAATCGTCCGCGACCTCGCTGAAAATTTCATCCCACATCACCATGGCGTACTGCATGGCATTCGATTTGGTGACGCTTGCGAGCCGCTTGCGCGGCCTTCTCCGCGTCTGCTCAAAGGCATAGCGGATAATCCGTTCTACGCCCTTGCGCGTGAAAATTGATTCCTGGATGGCGATTTCATCCGCCGTGCCGCGCTTGAATCTCCCACCCATGCCGGAGTATTCACCTTCGGTATTCTCGCGGATGAAAAGCATGCGGATATCTTCCGGCTTCTTCCCTCGCAGCGGAGATTCGAGACCGGGCAAAATCTCGACGGGGCGCAAATTAACATACAGATCGAATTCGAAGCGCATGCGCAGAAGGAGGTCGCGCAGAGAAATGTGATCCGGCACCGTGGGATGGCCGATGGCGCCAAGAAGGATCGCATCAAAGGGGCGGATTTGCTCGAGGCCGTCCGCGGGCATCATGCGCCCGGTGCGAAGATAGTATTCACAACCCCAATCGAAGGACTCAAAGGACAGGTTGAAGCCGCTCGCAGCGGCATCGAGCACCCGCACCGCTGTCGGAACGACTTCCTTGCCGATGCCGTCGCCGGGGAGAAGTGCAATGTGGTATGTTTTCATTTTGCTCCTGATGCTTTGCCTCTGAGCGATTCGTTCAAAGAGGCGCTGCTAAAATTTGAATATTATGGCACGACCAGGGGTCATTCATGCAGGAAATGCGCGGTCACAGTAAATGAAGACCTTCCGATGGAAAGCGATATTTACGGATTCGCAGTTCTGGGCGCCCGTAGTGGTTCTGGCCGCCGGATTGCTCCTGTTGGTTTATTTTCGGTAAGATCAATCATCACTTTCGAAGGGCCTGTGTTTTTTCCTGAATATTCCCCAAAAAAACGTAAGCCAGCGATTTATCCTTGGGAGACGCCGCTTGATGGATCGCTTGCTGCGCCGCCTGAAGAGCTCCGGTAGTGTTGCCCATCTTGAGCAGGATTTCACCTTCCAAAAATAAATAATGAACGTTGTGAGCGTCCAACTGGCTTGCCTTCGCAGCAAGCTGCTGCGCCTGATCCAGGTCTCCGAGGCGGCTGGCCTCAAGGGTCGCCAGCGCCGCGTAAGCAGGGGCGAAGACGGGATTGAATCGACTAAAATCCCGCAGATCTTGTGCAGCCTGGTTCAGCTCCAGACGACTTGACGAGGGTCGCTTCATCACCGCCACGGCGCGATAGAAACGCGCCATATAGCATTGCGGACTCGCGGCCTTGGCGAACCACGTTTGCGCTTCCTGCAGATGGCCCTTCCGGAGTTCCAAAAGTCCCATCGTCTCATTGGCAGCCGGAATCTGCGGATCCTGCTGCAAGGCTTGACGAAGGAGCGATTTTCCCGCCTCAAGCCTGCCTGCCCTCAGAAGAAAATCCGCGCGAATGGCCGCGCTTTCCGCAGGCGTGATGTTGGCGAGCTCGAGATCGCTCTCGCGGATTGGCGATTCGACTTTCAGCCGGTAATAGTGAAATTGAGCGCCATGAACAAAAAGCTCGAGAGTAGTTTGAAGCACTTGGAGATTGCCAAAAGCTTCGCTCGCCGCGCCGACCGGACCGGAACCCTTCGCAACGAGAGCCAGATATCGGTCAATGGGGCCTTTCCCGTTCTCCAATTTTTGGAACATTAACAAATCCGTGAGCGCCCAGGATTCCGCGTAGAAAATGTTCCCCTTATTCTCTTCGTTGTAGTACGGGGAGGTTGCGGTCACTGCGAAGAGCGTCTTCAGAGGCAGGAGCGGATTTGACCGGAGCAACCCAAGGTTATTCTTGCTGGGAAGCCCGAGGCGAACATTTTTCTGGTCGAGGTCGGAGTTGGCGTAGAACTGCGCGAGTCCTTCGTTCAGCCAGAGAGGAATGGATCTGAAGTTGTCTTCGAGGATCAAATGGGCGTATTCGTGATAGATCGTGCGATAAGGATTCTTGCCGGGAGCGTCGAGCCGGAGAAGAATGTAATTCTT
>DASUKV010000271.1:0-6163 GCA_036278555.1 Terriglobia bacterium | reverse complement strand
CGCCTCAAGCCCCAACCGCTCCAGCACCTCGCGCTCCGCCCGCAACTCCCGCAAATCCTCCAGCCGCCTCCCCCCTGCGTGCAGCATCCACACCAGCGGCTGCTCAAACTCATGCGCCTCATACCCTCGACCTGACCTTGGCCCTTCCAACCCGCGGTCCACTTTCTCCCAAACCTTCAGGGCGCGTGCCATCTCCTCCAACACCATCAGCCCCCCTAAACTCGTCAGCCGCTCCTCGCTCCTTTCCAGCTTGATCGGAAGAATTAACTGCGGTAGGCTTGCTTCCATCGTTCACCCTCCGGGTGTGGAATTAAGATTCTTCGCAAAATCTCTATACCACACATCCCGTGAGGGTGAACGACCTTTTCAACGCTCTTCTTCATCCCTCAAACGCGATTCTTGGGCACGTAAATCGCTATTGACAGTCCTGCCGGAAAAAGCGACCATAGAGGGGATGGCTGTCGTCCGCATTCAAATGCAAAGCCGGGGCTGTTGTTGCTGCACATGTTGTTGCCGTGTATCCCCGGCCGTGGGCTGACGCCAGACGCGATTATTTATTTCGTGATCCTGTAGTTTGAACCCATCGTTGGGGAATACAAGAACCCGCGATGGGTTTTTGATTTTCGGGAGGCTTTTCAGAGTGGATCAGGAAAAAACAACCGCAGTGAAAGAAACCAAAGCGCAGCGCGCGGAGCGGCTGAAGACGGCGAAGAATCCGTGGGAGTGCTTTGCCGAAATCGAGGAATTTGCCAGGAAGGGGTTTGATTCCATTCCGGATGAATGGCTTAAGACCTACTTCCGCTGGTGGGGTGTTTACACGCAAGGCGACGGCTTAGGTGTTCTGGGCGGCAAGGGCGGAGAGGGGAAGGCTGCTCCGTACTTCATGCTTCGCATCCGCATCCCGAACGGATTTTTGCGCAGCGATCAGTTGCGCACCGTGGCGCGAATTGCCGAAGAACACACGCGAGGCTTTGCGGACCTGACGGTGCGGCAGAATATCCAACTCCATTGGGTGACGATTGAGGCCTTGCCGGAGATTTTCCGGCGCTTGTGGGATTGCGGCCTGACGACAATGGCGGCTTGCGGCGACGACACCCGGAACATCACCGGCTGCCCGCTCGCGGGCGTGGACGCCTCAGAGCTTTGTGATGCTTCGCCCCTGGTTTTTGAAGCGCAGAAGATGCTCGTGGGCGCCGAGGAATTCTACAACCTGCCGCGAAAATTCAAGATTTGCATTACCGGCTGCCCGGTTTGGTGTTCCTATCCTGAAATCAATGATATCGGACTCACGGCCCAGGTGCGGCGGATTAACGGAAATCGGGAAACGGGCTTTTCAATTTGTGTAGGCGGAGGGCTTTCAACGCAACCGAACTTCGCCGTGCGCTTGCCAGCGTTCGTCCAGTGGAATCAGGTGATGCCGGTGGTAAAAGGCGTCGCGGAAATCTTCCGGGATGCCGATTGCCTGCGGGAAGCGCGCGAGCGGGCGCGGCTGAAATACCTTTTCATGCGCCATGGCTGGACGGCGGAAAGCTTTCTGGCCGCGCTCGAAGACCGGCTTGGTTTTCGCCTGGATCCTGCGGAACCGGACAATGCCCCCACGGACGCTTATCGCGACCACGTAGGCGTTTATCCTCAGAAGCAGCCCGGGCGCTTCTATGTGGGCGTTGCTGTGCTGCGCGGGCGCGTGAGCGCGGCGCAGATTGCGGCGGCGGCGGACTTGTCCGAGCGTTATGGCAGCGGCGAGGTGCGCATCACCGGCATGCAGAACCTGGTGGTGGTGAATGTCCCCAAGCACGAAGTCGATAATCTGGTCAGCGGACTGGAAGATGTGGACCTGCGAATTTCCGCCTCGCCGTTCTGGCGCGGCGCGATCTCCTGCACAGGCACGGAATTCTGCAAGCTGGCGATCACGGAAACTAAGAGCTTCACGCGCTGGCTCGTGGAAGACCTGGAAAAGCGCATGCCCGGCTTTGACCAGCACCTGAAGATCGACGTGACGGGCTGCCCGAATAGTTGCGGCCAGAATTGGATTGCGGATATCGGGCTTGAAGGGAAACGGATCAAGCTGAATGGGAAAATGGCGGACGCCTATTACTTTTCCTTAGGTGGCGCTGTCGGGAAACATCAAGCATTTTCCCACCAGGTTGGCTATCGCTGCGCGGCGGAGGACGTGCCGGCCTCGATCACCCGCCTGCTTTATACCTACCTCGATGAGCGGGAAGAGGGCGAAAACTTCCGCAGCTTCTGCGCGCGAAAGCCGGATGATGAGCTTCGCGCGGCGCTCGCCGGCGAAGAGGCGGCGGTCCTCGCCGGAGGCGCTCCGGCCGGACCTGCCGCCGTGGGCCTTGACGGATAACCCTGCTCCTGAGAATTACAAATCATTGTGATACAAATGTTGTAGCGGCGGCCTCTGGCCGCCGGTTTTTTCGGTCGGCGATGAGAGCCTGCCCTGAACGAAGTGAAGGGACATCGCCGCTACAGTAAAAAACCGTCGCTATAATTTGTAATTCTCAGGAGGTTAATTGCTCATGGCCCGTATTCAAGCCATTTTTTCGGATGTCGGCGGAGTGTTGGGCACGAACGGCTGGGACCGGGGCGCGCGGCAAAAGGCTGCCGAGAGCTTCAAGATCGACTGGCTGGAATTTGAAGACCGCCACGAGCTGGTGGTGAACGGCTTTGAAACCGGGCAGCTTGGGCTGGATGAGTATCTGGAACGAACCGTTTTTTACCGCCCGCGTGATTTCAGCAAAGAGCAGTTCCGGGACTTTATGTTCGCCCAGTCTCAGCCCTTCCCGGAAGCTCTCGCGCTGTATCGCCGCCTGGCGCAGTCAAAAAAGTATCTTCTTGTCACGCTCAATAACGAATCGCTCGAATTAAACCTTCACCGCATTCAACTCTTCGGGCTGCGCGAGATTTTTTCCGTCTTCCTCAGTTCGTGTTTCCTGGGATTGAAGAAGCCGCACGATGCCATTTACCGGCTGGCCCTGAAGCTGACGCAGCGGCAGCCGCAAGAATGCGTCTTCATTGATGACCGCTTGCTCAACGTCGAACGGGCCCGCCAGTGGGGAATGCAGACGATCCACTGCCAGGGGCCTGAGAAGCTGGAAAGCCAAGTGCGCGAGTTGATGGAGATCTGAGCGTTCGCCACCCTCCACACGGCCAGGCTTCCAACTTTCCGGCGATCACTGTAAACTCTCAAGTGGATGCGCTAGCCCCTCTTCGTTTCCATAGCCCGGTCGTAAGAATGACGATGCAAGCAACCAAAACTTTACACGTTTCGCGCAAGGCGCAACAGTTCACGGAATCCGTCATCCGCGAGATGACGCGTCTGGCGCTGGAACACGGCGCATTGAACCTGGCCCAGGGGTTTCCTGATTTTGCCGCGCCGCGGGAAGTGAAGGAAGCCGCGGTCGAAGCCATTCGCGCGGATGTGAACCAATACTCCATCACCTGGGGAGCCGTGGACTTCCGGCGCGCCGTGGCGGAACGCTTCGAGCGCGATACCGGTCTCGCCATTAATCCGGAGCGGGAGCTGACGGTCTGCTGCGGCGCCACCGAGGCGATGATTTCTTCTCTGCTGGCAATCGTTGACCCCGGCGACGAAGCGGTGGTCTTCGAGCCTTTTTACGAGAACTATGGGCCGGATTCCATCATCTGCGGGGCGCGGCCGCGTTTTGTCTCCTTGCGCCCGCCGGATTGGACATTTGACCCGGACGAGTTGGCTGCGGCATTCAACGAGCACACGCGGGTGATTATCCTGAACACGCCGAATAACCCCACGGGCAAGGTTTTCACGCGCGCCGAGCTGGAAATGATCGCGGAGCTTTGCCAGCGCTGGGAGGCGTACGCGGTTTCAGACGAAATTTACCAATACTTGGTCTATGACGGAGCCCGGCATGTCTCGATCTCGACGCTCCCCGGCATGCGCGAGCGCAGCATCACGATCAACAGCATGTCAAAAACTTACAGCGTGACGGGATGGCGCGTGGGCTACGCGGTCGCGCCCCCGGAAGTTTCAAATGCTATTCGGAAGATGCACGATTTTATTACGGTGGGCGCGCCCGCTCCGCTCCAGGAAGCCGGGGCGGTCGCGCTGCGCATGCCCGGCGCTTACTATGAGAAAATCCGGCAGGAGTATGCCGCCCGCCGGGACCGCTTCTTGCCGGCTCTCGAAAGGGCAGGCTTCCGCTGCTTCAAGCCGCAAGGCGCTTATTACATCATGACGGATATCTCAGGTTTGGGATTTAAGAACGACGTGGATTTCGCGCGTTATCTGGTGAAGAATATCGGAGTTGCCGCCGTACCGGGTAGCAGCTTCTATAGCCGGCCGGAGCTGGGAAGCCAGCAGATCCGGTTCTGCTATAGCAAAACGGATTCTACCCTGGACCAGGCCGCCGAACGGCTGGCCAGGCTGCGGAAGTGAAAGGTTAAAAACTCAGGAGGCCGGGTGAGGGACTAAAAGCGGGCAAAGCTTGAACTATCCCGGCCCGCCGGCCAGCTTGCCGATCAGGCTGAACAGCGGCAGATACATAGAAATCACCACCCCGCCCACGACGACGCCCAAAAACAAAATAATGATCGGCTCCATCAAAGTGAGAAGGTCTCCCACCGCGGCGTCCACTTCCTCCTCGTAAAAATCCGCAATCTTCTGAAGCATGGCATCGAGGGCGCCGGTCTGCTCACCCACCCCGATCATTTGGACGACCATATTGGGAAAAACATTCGTCGCGTTGAGCGGCTCCACAATCGTTTGACCGGCTTCCACCGCGTTCCGCACTGCGAGGATGGCCTTCTCAATCACCGCGTTGCCGGAGGTGCGCGCGGTAATATCCATCGCTTCGAGCATCGGCACACCGCTGGTAATCAGCGTTCCGAGAGTGCGGGTGAAGCGGGCGACCGCGATTTTCCTCATGAGCATGCCGAGAACGGGAATTTTCAGAATGAATCTGTCGATAACCATACGTCCGTTCGGCGTGCTGTAATATCGCTTCAGCGCGAAGCCCAGTCCGATCAGGCCCAGAATTAAGATCCAGGCAAAACTGGCGACGGCATGGCTCAGTGAGATCACGATGCGCGTCGGCAAGGGCAGGGCAGCGCCGAGCCCCGCAAACAATGTGGCAAAGATCGGAACCACCTTCCAGAGAAGCAGCAGGATCACGCCGCCGGCGATCAGCAGCACGGCGACGGGATAAATCATCGCGGACTGCACGGCCCGCCGCAGCTTGACCGCCTTCTCGATATAAGCCGACAAGCGCCGCAAAATGCCATCGAGAATTCCGCCGGTTTCGCCCGCCTCTACCATATTGGTATAGAGTTCATCAAACGCCTTCGGGAACAGGCGCATGGAATTGGCCAGCGTCGAGCCGCTCTCAATTGACGCCCGCACGCCTTTCAGCGCCACCGCAAAGCCTTTGCTTTCTTGTTGCGTGGCGAGAATTTCGAGGCACTGCACGAGTGGCAAGCCGGCGTCAATCATGACGGAGAACTGTCGGGTGAAGATGGCGAGGTCTTTGGGTTTCACCTTGCCGGTTTTCGGGATTTTCCCGGCTTCGGCGGTGCGAACCTTCTCGGCCGGCGCTTTCGCCACGGGCCGCGCCGGCTTCAGCACGCCCGGAGTGAGCACCTTCCCCGAGCCCAGGACCTGGTTTTTTTGAGAAGATTGCGGAAATGGCAAGCTTGGCATGGTTTTAGTCCTTTACTACTGTGAAAATGGCTGTAGCGGCGTCTGGCCGCCGGGTTTTTGCAAAGGAGAGACCGGCGGCCAGAGGCCGCCACTAAAGTGCGCGTCTGGGCCCGTTGTTGAAATTCCAGGTTTCAAACTCGCTTTAATGGCATAAAGGAGTTTGCTGGCCGCATCGCCGCCGGAGTAGCCGCTCCGCGGCTAATCATATCCTGCAGCTCGTCCGGGTTCCCGGACCGGCCCAGAGCGGTTTCGAGCGTGATAATCCCTTTCTGATGAAGCGAGAGGAGCGACTGATTAAACGTCTGCATTCCATATTTTTCCTGGCCGGATTGCATGGCTGAATAAATCTGGTGAACTTTATCTTCGCGAATCAGGTTACGGATGGCGGGATTGGGAATCATGATTTCCATGGCCATCGCCCGCCCTTTGCCGTCGGTTCGCGGAAGAAGCGCCTGGCATAGAATCCCTTCCAGCACCAGA
>DASUKV010000270.1:0-5929 GCA_036278555.1 Terriglobia bacterium | reverse complement strand
GAGCTTCCCCTCATTCGGTTTCACGAAGGTTTCATTGGGACCCCAGCCGCCCGACGCAAACTGCTGCGTTTTTTCGATCATGTCCCAGGCGTTTTGGGCTGCATCCAGATACTTGCGCTCTCCTAAAGCCTGATACGCCTTAGCCGCCGAGCTGAGGCAATTCATGTGGCTGTAAGCGTGATGGCCCGGCAGGACGTTCACGCCTTGCGAGAGCGGATCAAAGTAGTTGCGATCCATCAAGTACTGTTTGGCGAGACCGAAGAAATAGCGATCTCCCGTCACCTCATAAGTGAAAAAGAGATTTTCCGGCAGCGTGTAGGACTCATCAAAGGGAGACTGGCGCGGGTCCTCATCCCGGTCGATGGCGCGCGGCGGCAGGTAGCGGACCGCGCCGCGAACAATGCGCGGCAGAAGATCGCGCGCGGTCTGAACGTTCGCGTAACGCCAGGCATCGATCATCCCGATTTCGTTTTTGTCGATGGTATAAGCCGGAAACGCTGACGAGGCCTTCAAGTTGGCGTAGGAATAGCCGTCCGGGCTTACCGTTGCGGCAAACCCTTCCACCAGGTCCTTGACCTTGGCTCGCGTTGCTGCGTCACCCGTCGCCGCAGTGAACCGCGCCAACCCAGAAACGTATTGCCCAAAACAGTGCCCCGGGGCGAAACCATCCCAGCCATACCACCCGCCCATGGGCTTTCCAGGGTCGGAGATCTCCGCCCGGCGGCGGAAGATCTTCAGTAAGCGGTCATTGTCCAGCGCAAGGTAAGCCCGGTGAATGCGGTCAAACTGCTCCTTCAGCGGCCCTCCGGTGAGGGTTACATCGGAGTAATTGAAGACAGCGAGTTTCTGGCGCTGCGGAAGAGAACCAGCAAAACCGGGCAGGGCTTGATGAAGGGAAAGCGTGGCGGCGCTCGCGGCAGCTCCGGCCAGCGTCGTTTTTAGAAAATGTCTACGATTCACGCCTTTTCTGTTTCCGGATATCACGGTAACCCCTCCTTAATAGAAAGCATAAGCCAAGCCTCGACCCGGCTCAAGTCGTAGCTGCATACCGCTTCACCCTCGCGGGTTGAGGGATCAGTGAAAACCGGAAAGTCGCTGGCCAGCGCCGAGGACCAGCGCTGGCCAGTCGTATTAGAACGAAATGTGTGCGGCAAGGTTGATGTTTCTCGACGGGAAGGTTGAAGTCGAGCTGCCGAACAACGAGTCGGAAAGATTGCTATCTGGGTTTTGTAAGTTCACTCGGTTAAAAGCGTTATAGAACTCGGCGCGAATCTCCAAAGTGGCTCCCTCTTTGCCGATGAACCAGGGAATCTTGGTGTCTTTAAAGATGCTCAGGTCCGTGTTGGCGAATCCCGGACCGATGAACGTGTTGCGCCCCAAGCTCCCATCTCTTCCCAACCCCGGAGCCGAAAAATCCGTCACGCTGAAAATCTTGTTAGGGAATTGGAACACGGACCGATTCCCGCTCTTGAAGTTCCCGAAGCCGGGCTCATTCGGGAAGTCATAGTTCCAGCCATCGGCATTGTAATCACATCCGCTGTTCCCTACAATTTGTCCGGCTCCGTTACTTACCGGTTCGAAAGGCAGTCCGCAAAAGATGCTATACGGCACCCCGCTCTGCAGAATGGTGATCGCGCCCAGATTCCATCCTCCAAAAACCGCCCTCAGCGCGCCGCTGTTTCCGAAATGCGCGGCGGGATTGGGCAGCGCGTAAGTTTCGCTCAAGGCCAGCTTCTGCCTCACGTCAAAATCCGCCAGCCCTTTGTTCAATTGCAGATTGCCGATATCGATGATGTTCACGCCCAGCCCGAAAGAACTCGCCGTATCAATGGCCTTTCCAAAAGTATAGGCCGCCTGCAGGAACAGCGATTTGCCAACGTGCCCCCGGATCGCCGCGTCGAAGCCGTTATACTGCGAAAACCCGTTGCTTTGGCCATAGTCGATCCCGCCAAAACTGGTGTTGAGCCTTGTAAGCAGATTATTCGTCTGGATGAGGTTGCCATCGTAGCGGTTCACGTCATAGCCTTGCAGCAGGTCCCGGCCGCCCGATCCTACATAGTTGGCCTGCACCATCCAGTCGGGATTCAGCGCGTATTCGATGCCAAAGAAATAGTTTTCGGAATACGCCGTTCCCAGGTGCGGGTCCTCCACGCTCACATCGGACGGCACGCCAATCAAGCCATTTTTGGGATCGAGGCCCACCTGAAGCGGCGGGTAAGGGAAATTCCACGGCGAATGGTGCAGCGCAGCCAGGCCGTAAACCGGCTTCACCGCGGTTTGCTGGCTGACGCTGGCGATTCCAAACAACGGCAAATAGGTGTTCGAATCGTGCCAGAACTGCCCGCCGGGACGGTCCGAGAAAATGCCGAATCCGGCGCGGATGGCCATTTTGCCCTGATGGGTGGGGTCCCAGGCGATGCCGATTCGCGGCTCGAAGCTCTTGTAGTCCGTGCCCAGCAGCGGATGGCTTACCTGCTCCATATGCGCGTTGGCAATCCGGTCATCGAAATTATCGCCTCCAAAAAACCGGATGTTAGTGAACCGGTTGTCCTTGTTGTAAGGGTTGAAGAAGACTTCCCAGCGCAGGCCGTAGGTAACGCTGATGTTGGGGCGCGCCTTCCAGTTATCCTGGAAAAACACGCCCAGGTCCGGCATCTCCGGCGCGAACCCTAAGCCCAGCCGCTCGCCGTTCGCGGGGTTGAACCCAAGGTTCGACTCGGAAAAAGGTTTATCCAAAGCAAAATCATAGAGATTGTTGAAGCCGAACTGCGGGCGGGTATAGACGTTCTGGAAATTAGCCACCGATCCCCATCCCTCATCAATCGAAAAGCGCGCGCCGGCCTTAAACGTGTGTGTGCCGTGATTCATCGTCAGCACGTCCCGCCACTCCGGGTTGTTCTGGATGAACGTCGCGTCTGAAAATCCCACGCCGTAAGCAGCGATTCCCGGAACGTTCGACAGGGGAACGTAGCCATTCACGGCCGGGTCCGTGCCCCACGAGCGCGTCGCCCCAAAAGCAGCCTCATTCAGCACCGAGGGCGAGAAGATGTGCGTGTAATCCAGGTTGAAATATTCGGTATATTGCGGGCCGACGCCGGTGAAAGCCGGATAAACGTTGGGCGCGGCAAACTCCACGGTTTGCATCGTGGTGCGGTAGAAGTTGCCGTAAATGCGGTCCTTCTGATTGTTGAACTGATGGTCGATGCGGGCGTTCCACTGGATTCCGTTCCGGAAAACCGTCTGCGAGAAGATGCCGTTTTGCGTGAGCGGGAAATTGCACGGAAGCTGCCCGACCGGCGTTGCCACCGGGGTGGAGGCTCCGCCCGCGAGAGCATTGCACGGCGCAAGGCTTGTGGCGTCCGGGGAACCCATCGCCAGCGGCCCCGCGAGAATGCCTGGGCTGGTCGGCGTTACCGCTGCCGGAAAACTGGTCATGTCAAAAGTCGAGATATTGTTCGGGTAGGCGTTCTTCATGTAACTGATGAACTGCGAGCTGGGGACGCTCGTGGCAAAGCTATCGCCCACGCCGGACCTCAGCACATCCATCGAAGCGAAGAAAAATGTGTTGTCCTTCTTGATGGGGCCGCCCAGGCTCCAGTTGAATTCGTTGCGCAGGAAAGACGGGAGGCTATCCTGAAACACCGTTCTCGCCGCCATGTGATTATCCGTCCAATATTCGCCCAGCGACCCGTGAAACTGGTTGGTGCCCTGCTTTGTGACGATATTCACCACCGAGGACGAGTTGCGGCCGTATTGCGCTTCAAAGTTGTTCACCAGGACTTTAACTTCCTGGACCGAGTCCGCATTGGGCGTCAGGTTAGTCACTCCGCCGCGCGGAGTTCCGTTCACGTTGGCTCCGTCCACAAGGAAATTATTGGCTTCCGCCCGCTGCCCACTGGCGTTGAGATTCACACCAAACTCGGCGTTGAAGATGTCATTCGTAGCCTGGGCGTAGGCTTGTCCGCCACCCGAAGGCAGTCCCGTCACACCGGGCGTTAGCACGACGAGGTCATAAACGTTGCGGCCGACGAGCGGCAGGTCCTCAACTTGATGGGGGCTAATCAGTGAGGAAACCCTTGCTTGAGTGGTATTTACCGCCGGAGGCGCGGAGGTGACGGTGACCCTGGTGGAGGTCGCGCCCACGTGCAGCGTTACGTTGACGTTCCGGGTCTGGGTCGTTTCAAGAACAATGTTTTCCTGAACGACTGTCGAAAATCCCGCCGCCGAAACGGTCATCGAAAACTGCGCGGGCGGCAGTGAATCGAAGCGGTAAAAACCGGAAGCATTGCTTTGGGTTGTTCGCGTCTGACCGGTCGCCGCGTCTTTAATCGTGATCGTCGCATGGGGCACGACGGCGCCGGAAGTGTCTGTGACTGTCCCTTCAATGCCGCTCGAAAAGGTCGCTTGGGCATTTGACCGCACGGAGAACACCAAAAACGCCACGGCTGCGATTGCAATGGTTAGCCAATTCCTGCGACTCATGACCTTGGCTCCTTTCAGTGCCAATGACTGCCCGCCCCTCAGACGGGGCCGAGCCTTCCCACCCACTCTTCAGCCCAGGGAGCAATGTCAACTCACATTTGGTAAAACGGTTCATTTATTAATCTAAGCAGAGCCGGATGTCAAGTATTTTTAATACAAACATACTAAAGTCCGGCAAGATGCTTGTTTTGAAACAGATAAAAGACGCTAGTTGGACGCCAGAAAGTCACGATCGGCGCGATGCGCGTGCTAGCCTGTGCGTGGTTGATCGACGTATCCCGCCCTCGGGCAAGGAACCCGAATAGCGCCCGCCGCATACGCCATTCTGGTGTTGCGCGCCAACGCGAAGCTGCGTGAGAATAGGGACCTTATGCTTCGCCGCCAATTTCTAGCCGCCAGTACTGCCGCGCTTGCATTTTTTCCGCGAGCGGCCCGGGCCCGCCGCCGGGTTCGTTTGCTTCTTCATCCAGAACGGCTGCTGGGGACTACTTCCAAAAATTTCCTCGGCCTTGGATTTGAAACGTCCACGGTCGCCTATCCTGGCCTGCTCAGCGGCAACAATCGCGCTCTGATTAACTACGTAACCGCAATCGGCCGCGAGGGAGTCATCCGGGTTGGCGGCAACACTTCCGACTACGCCACTTGGAGCCCGCACGGAAAGGCTGTTTCGCGGCCACAGCCCCAATCCTCCGTGGTTAACCACGCTGTCCTTGAAGACCTTGGGCGGTTCCTGAAAGCGACAGGATGGAAGTTGATCTGGGGGTTGAACCTGGGCACCGGCGCGCCGAAGGAAGCAGCAGATGAAGCTGCGGCAGTCGCTGAAACAGCCGGAAATGCTCTTATCGCCCTCCAGATTGGAAACGAGACCGATCTCTACTCCCACAACGGCCTGCGGAAGCGGAGTTATGCGTACGCGGACTACCAGCGCGATTTCCAGCGCTTCGCGAAGGTCATCCGCGAGCGCGTCCGGGACGCCTGTTTCGCAGGCCCCGACGCGGCGGTTCAAACAAGCTGGGTTGAAGCTTTTGCTCGCGGCCCAGAGCATCCCGTGCTTCTAACGCAGCATTACTACGCCGAGGGACCGCCCAGCAGCCCTGCCGCCACGATCGAAAATCTCCTGAAGCCCAATGAGCGGTACGAAAAGATGCTGGATCAACTGCGGCAAATCTCGAATGCAGTGCGCGTTCCGTACCGCATCGTTGAAACGAATTCCTGTTTCGGCGGCGGAAAGCCTGGCGTCAGTGATGCGTTCGCCTCGGCGCTCTGGGGGCTTGACTACTGCCTCTCTTTGGCGGACCATGATGCGGCGGGAATCAACCTTGAAAATGGAATCAATCAATTTGAGCGGGTAAGCTGCTATAGCCCTATTTACCACGACGAGCAAGGCGTCTACACCGCGCGGCCGCTCTATTACGCCATGCGAGCCTTTTCGCTGGCTGGATTGGGC
>DASUKV010000269.1:0-9297 GCA_036278555.1 Terriglobia bacterium | reverse complement strand
CCGCAAAGAGATCACGGCCAAGCCGGCTGGCGCCGTAAAAATCGGGCGCGGCGGAGCCGGTGGGGGCATACACGATGCCGCGCTTCGCGTCGAGCGCCATGCCGGCCCAGTTGTTGGCTCCGCCGCTGTACGTCCAGGCGTTCTTCGGCCACGTATTGTAGCCGTACTCGCCGGGGTGAGGAATGGTATGGAAGGACCAGCGAAGGTTTCCCGTTCGGATGTCATAGGCCCGAATGTTGCCCGGAGCGCAAGGCAGCGTTTCCGGCACCATCCCCCCGACGATCAATAGGTCCTTGTAAACAATCCCCGGAGCGTTCAACGCGATGATGACGGAGGAGGGGTCGCGGCCAAGGTTTTTGCGGAGGTCGATGCGGCCATTTTTCCCAAACCCGGCAATGGGCTTGCCGGTCTTCGCGTTCAGCGCGTAAATGAAATTCATGATGTCAGCGAGGACGCGCGTATCTTTACCGTTGGCCCAATAAGCCAACCCGCGGTCGGGCTGGGTTCCGTGGACGCCCGAATCAAACTTCCACAAGAGCTTGCCGGTGGCGGCATTCAGCGCAATCACCTTTTCCGAAGGGGTATACCCATAGAGCACCCCATCGACAATAATGGGGCTGGTCTCGAAGCTTCTGTTGTGTGCCTTGCCGCCGGGCTCTCCCGTGTCATAGGTCCAGGCTACCGTAAGGCGATTCACATTTGAGCGATTGATCTGCGTGAGCGGCGAATAGTGCGTTTGCGCGGGCTCCCCGCCATACACACGCCAGTCCTGCTCGCGCCGCCCGGTTCGAGCAGGACTCGGACTCGCAATCGCCCAACCGCAGAGGACAATCACGCAGGTTATCACCGCACCCGGCCCGCAGCGTTTCGCGACCTTCAAAAGATCCCGGACAGCCATCAAGTGCTCCTTAAAAATGAGACTCCGCTTCGCGACATGGCCATAATTTCATAACCCTGCTCACCGCGCCACCCTTCGCGGTTCACGAATCCGATAACCTACAGAGGATTACAAATTATGTGACAACAGATGTTGTAGCGCGCTCAGAGAGTGCCGCTACAGTAAAAGCTGTCACTATAATTTCTAATCCTCAATAAGTATCAGGGGGGCGGATCAATGTTGCGCCGAGTCGAGGTCCTGTTTCGTAACGTCACGAAGCGAGTAAGCGCCCACCGCCAGCTTGGTCTGGTGCTGAGCTTTGGCGGTTTCGAGACGCTGGAACTCCGCCAGCGCCTTTCGCTCGCCGGCCGTTTTGCCGAGCGCCTGATAGGCCTTCGCGAGCTGGAACCAAGCTACATCGTCCTGCGGGTTAAGCGAGAGAGCTTTGTGAAGGTGCGTGACCGCGAGATCCGGATTTTTCTCTGCAACCAGCGTTCGGCCCAATCCCACCTGGGCGTCCTCAAAATCTGGATAGTACTTCAGGGCCTCCTCAAAAAGCGCGCGGGCTTTGCCGAGCTGACCCGACTTGCGATAGATTTCGCCTGCCTCGTAAGCGGCGCTGGCATTGGTGGGATCGAGCTTAAGCTCCTGCTCAAACTCCTTGAGGGCTTCAGCCTGTGAGCCCGGCTTCTTTGAGCGCAGGAGCACCCGGCCCATGCGGTAATGAATCCCATGGCGGTTTGGGCTGAGCTCGAGAGCCCTGCGGTATTCTCTCAGCGCGAGGTCATAATGCCCGTCGCTTTCAAACAGTTCGCCGGAGGCTAGATGTCTCCAGATGGATTGCGGCGCGACCTCCTGGAGTTTCTGCATCGCCAGAAAGGCGAAGTTTCCGCAGAGGCGGCCGGTCTGGTAGAGGACCTCCGGATCGTTGGGATAGAGCTGCATCAACGTCAGGGCCACTTCCACGGCCTTTTCGTCGTGCCCGAGGCCGGTAAAGGTCCTCTCGAGATGAAGGCCGAGCAGACGCTTCAATTCCGAATTGTGAGTACCGCTGAAGCCCTTTTCAAGATCCGGTAGCGCTTGCCCGTATTGCCCGAGTTCGGACAGCGACATTGCCAGGAAGTAGCCGGCGTTCGACAAGTCCGGTTTGAGCTTCAATGCGTGCTGGAAAGCGGGGACAGCTTGCCCGAACCTTCTCTGTTCGAAATAAGCCAGGCCAAGGTTCGAATAAAGCTCGGCAATCCCAGGGTCCAGCCGGATGAGTTTTTGATAAGCCTCGGCGGCTGCGTCATAGCGCTTCGCGGCCATCGCTCTCTGAGCTTCCTGAGAATAGCGTTCAAGCAAAGCCTCAGGAGGCTGCTGAGCAAGAGCAGAGAAACACAGGAGGGAGAGGAAAAGAAATGCGCTCAGAAGCGAGCTTAGCGCGCGACGAACCATGGGTGCGAGTCTACTGCAAAACGAAAAAACCGCCAAGCCCTGGCGGGCTTGGCGGTTCCCTTCGCCCGAATCGTCAGCAAGCGCGCATTGACCTGTCAGAAAATGACCTTCGCGCCCCACTGTAACTCACGATTATCAACTCGGGTGCCTGAGATCACCCCGAAGGTTGGAGATGTCAGCGTCGTGTTGGGATTGCTAAACTGCGGGTCGTTGAGAACGTTAAAGCCCTCCATGCGCACTTCAAAACGAACCCTTTCCGTAATCGGGAAAATCTTGGAGATGTTCATGTCGAAGGTGTGCAATCCGGGTCCGCGGAGCGTGTTCCGCCCCAGCGTGCCAAAGTGAGCCGGAAGCGGCTGGGCGAAGGCTTGGGTGTTGAAATACTCGTTCAGGGTTCGCGTTCCTGCCGGGAACGCCTCGCCGACCTGATTGGCCCGGTTATAATTCGCGACGTTATCGAGGAGTCCGAACGGGTCGCTCGCGTAAATCGTGAATGGGAACCCCTTCTGTAGCGTTACGATCCCGCCGAGCTGCCACCCGCCAACAACCACGTCAGCAACTTTGTTGAGGGTTGCGCCAAAGCGCCTCCCGCGTCCAAACGGCAGTTGGTAAACGAAGTTGGCGACAAAGCGCTGGTTGACGTCAAAATCCGACGTTCCGTAGTCCAACTTAGGATTGTGGTTGTTCAGAAACCCCTGGTAGCCTTGACCCGAATTGCCAATGCCGGCGGCGGCGGACTTGTCGTCGAGGCTATGCGACCAGGCATATGACACTTGCATCACCAATGACGACGTGCGCCGCGTCAGGTTCACGTTGGCGGAGTTGTAGCTGGAGACGCCCTGAAACTCGCTGTCAATGTAGGTCCCCGTGAAGTTGGAATAGGGCCTGCGGTTCGCTACAGGGCAATCACCGTTGTTCAAATTGATGAAATTTCCGTTCGCATCCTGCGCCGCGCAGAAAGCGGGATCGGAGGGCGGCAGGGCCTGCGAGATGTCGGTGCGGGTGAGCAGATGCGTTCCCTTGCTGCCTTCATAGCTGAGGCCAAGGGTTGTATTGGTGGCAAGCTGGCGCTCGACGCCCAACGACCATTGTTGCACGTAAGGATTGTGCGGGTTCTCGCCCTGGATCACGGCAAGAAACGTAATGTCCTGGGGAGTCACCGGATGGACCGTGGTGAAGGTGGGAAACATCTGGTCCGTCAGCTTCGGCGAGGTCGCCTGAGTCTGCGGTATGAAGTTGCTGCGTACCTCAAACGGATAGATGTCTCCGGAGTCGTCAATCTCGCGCCCTTTCGGAGAATCATAGAAGATGCCGTAGCCGCCGCGCAGCACGGTTTTCTTACTTCCAAAGGGCTGCCAGGCAAAGCCGAAGCGGGGAGCGAAGGGGTGGTACAAGCCGGGGTTCGCCGGACTTCGCCGTCCGCAATACCTGTAAACTCCGTTGCCGGGCGGCGCTACGCCATCCGTAGCAAGCTTCGGGTCAGCAAAACACAGCCCGCCGTTGGGGTTTTGTCCGTCAAGCCAGAAGAACTTGTTGTTCCTTTCGTAAGGGACAGTGCGGAAATCCCAGCGAAGACCAAAGTTCAAGGTGAGGTCGGGCCTTGCTCTCCAGCTATCCTCAACATACGGGGCAAAATATTTTTCGATGTAGTTATTCTGATTTCCGGAAATACCGGGCTGGCTGAAAGGCCCGGGCTGGAATATGCCGGAGTTCTGGTAATACCCGAGTAGAAAGTCAGCGACCGCGTTACCCGTGCCGCAGTAGAGCGTCGCGCAGCCGTCCGCCCCGCTGCCGCCATTATTGAGAACAAGGTCGTTGCGATAGCTGAAGGTTCCCAGGAAATCGGCAGCCAGGTTCCGGGTCTGGACCCAGGTTCGATAGGCGAACCCCGTCTGCAACGTGTGGTTCCCATGAACCCAGGAAAAATCGTCGGTGTATTCCCACGTGGGAACGTAACTGATGGTGGTGTCGTTGGTCGGTCCGCCGACGCCGCCAAAATTGGCGATGCCGATCGACCCCGGGGCGGATCGCGCGCAGGTATCGAGGTTCGGGAACACACCCGTGAATCCAAATGCGGCGACGGTGGATGCGCTCAGCGCGGCCCCGCATTGATTCGACGTCGCTCCGAGACGGCCAATACGAAAGCTGTTCACCCCATGCGATCCAAGCGTGACAGTCCAGCCGATCCCTAAGCTGTTCTCTTGCTCAATAAAATTGTTGTTGCCAACCGGTCCCGAAAGGGTGCCAAGCGTGGAAGTGGTGTACCGGCTTCCGGTCCAGCGAAAGAAGACCTTCCCAAACCTGCCAAGATCCTGGTCGCCTTTGTAAGTCTGCTGGTCAAAATTCGTCGGAAGGGTTTCATTTACCCGGTAATTGTTGCCCGCGCAGGCGGCAGGCGAGCAATTCGGCGCCGGAAAGAACTTCAAGGCCAGAGACTGTGTGGCGAGGCGAGAATCACTGCTGGAGGGTATTTGATCGCCGGGGTAGGGCTGACCTGTCGTGGGGCTGATCGGCATGCAGGGCTGATCGAGCAAAAGGGCCGCATTGCAGGCAGCAGTGCCAAAGGCGGGCAGAGTTAAGGCTGAAAAGTCGCCATTCAGCTCGCTCGGCGTCGGGACAATACCCTGCGAAATACCGCCCCGGCGGATTCGCCAGCCTTCGTAGTTTGCCAGCCAGAAGGTCTTGTTGCGCCCGTCGTAGACCTTCGGAATATACACCGGACCGCCTGCCACGAAACCGAATTGATTCTGCCGCAGCTCAGGCTTCGAGGTGGCGAAGAAGTTGTTGGCGTCAAGGGTGTCATTCCTGCCAAATTCGAACACGGTGCCATGCAATCCGTTCGTGCCGCTTTTGCTGATGATGTTGATCTGGCTGGCGCTGAATCCGTACGCCGCGGAATAGGCCGGCTTCTGCTCTTTGAATTCCTGGATGGCGTCCTGTGACAGGATGACTGCGGGGTCGCCCAGCGTGACATCGGTATTAATCAAGCCGTCCAGTGTGAAATTGACGGATGAGGTCCGATTGCCATTCACGTTGTACCCGGTTCCCTTGCCTTGGCGCATGGACCCCGCCTCGGCGCCCGGAGACGAAACCGTCCCGGCGTTAAGCGTCAGAAACTCCGTGAAGTTCCGCCCGTTCAGCGGAAGGTTCGCAATCTGCCGGTCATCCACAAGCTGCGTCTGCGACGCGCTCACCGTATTGATGCTCACGGTATTCGCTTTCACAGTGACCGTCTGGGTTACGCTTCCGACTGCGAGCTTGAAATCTGCCTTCGCGGTCTCGCCCACGCTGAGGTTGATGTCCGCCTGCTCGGCTGAAAGGAATCCCTGCTTCGCCGCCGTGACGGTGTAAACGCCCACCGGAAGAGCCGTGACGGTATACTTGCCCGCGGTACTCGTGGCCGCATTCCATGTCATCCCGGTGCCTTGGTTCTTGATGGTGATCTTCACCTGCGGGATGATGGCTCCGCTTTGGTCCGTTACGACGCCGGTAACAAGCCCCGTTGCCGTTTGGGCCCTTGCAGTGCCCGCGATGCCGAGCCCGACCGCCAGCACAGCGATGATTGAAACGAGTTGTGTCCTTATCCTCATCAGCCTGCCTCCTTTGACCGGTCAAATCCAGGTCTCTTCCGCTCCGCATATCAACACCGGCGCGATGCGCGTAACGATCCGATTAAGAACAGAAGAAAAATCACCGGACTGGGAAGTCGTCTAATGTTTCAGAAGGGCAAAATGCCACGGTTCCCCCGGAATTAAGGCCAGGATACTACCTTGGGATGGACCGAGGGAGTCAAGCAGTATTTAGGCCACCGTGTCAGTATTGCGTGATGCGAAACGGAGCACCGAAAAGGATGTAAGCACAACTGTCAGCAAACTAAAGCAGTTAGTAAATCAGTCGAGAAGGTCAAAGCTCATCGTCATTTTTTAGCGCTGGCGTGAGGAATACCGCAATGCGGAATACTGGGGTCGCGGAGGTTGGGTTTCGATTGACGGATCATGCAGATCCCCTACATATAATTAATTTGGAGTTGGCGGAGAGGGTGGGATTCGAACCATCCGGGAATATTGTCAATCCACAAGTTGCTTATTCCAAAAGAAGCAGAATTGCTCAGTTTGCCCATCTCGCAGCATATCTAGCACAAATTTAGCACAAACTCCCTTTGAAACCAGGGATGAGAATTCGTTGAATAATTCATATGATCCAGATCTTTCCTTCATTTTCTTCTGCACCGCTTGGACAAGCACTTGCGACCTGCGCTTAACCAATAACCGTGGTAGGAGGGCAAGTTCGGTGTCGCCAAAGAAGTTCACCCAAGGATTATTGTATATCTTCCGCACTCCCGAGAGCAGGGTTTCGTCAATCATTCCAACCAGCACTATTGCTGTCGTAAACTCATAAGAAGCTCTGCGCTCGACTATAGCAGGATTGCCCACATCGGGTATAGAAGATAATGGCGAAGCGGATTTTCCCAAGCGATCTCATCACCCTTCGATTCTAGAATAAAGCGGTCGTTCAGCTACGCGTCTCCGCGGTTCCTCAAACAAGCCCGACTTTGATCTTTATTATCTGAAAGCCCGCACTCAAATTTAGTTCAGAAGTGCGAGTTTATCAGAGCCCGCCAAGCGACGCGGATACTTGCGGCGGAGATTTGCTATTCTCTTAATCTGGAATGGTCGCACCTTTCCGGGGTTTATGAACGTTTCGAGCATTCTTGTTGCTGTTTTAGTTTATACTAGGCCGCTGACCTGCTCAACCCTCGAAGCCACCGCCCGAGCGGCGTGAGCATAAGGGATGTAACCGGGCGTTGATCGCAGGTCGCCGCCAAAGGGGGATGTACCAGTGCATCTGAATTACCTTCCACTGCATTTCACTTCAGATGTATTCAAAGGAGGTACAATTTCCTTCGAGGGGGACCGACGGGATCTTGTTGCAAAAGAGAGCGCCCTTTCGACCAAGCTTCGAGAGCTTCGCAAGCAGCACGCTAAATCGCATATCTTTCACGCCTCGGGAAGCACGATAGCGTGCATTCCCCTCACCTCAACCGCGCCCAGCATTGGCCAGGAAAAGCAATTCGACATTTTTACTGACTTCCAGGTTGCGAATGCACTCGCGCGGTTCGCTCTCTTCGAGTTCTTCTCTGCTGCCGGAAATGAGACGGTAATTGCCTTTCGCCCTGTGACCCTAGTGATCGAGAAGCACAATCTGGCGAGCGCTAGAAAGGATGTATTCGGGATCTTCCCGGAGTACACACTCGATGTTCGCCCGCTGGCTCCGCACGAGGGCCATATAACCAGTGGTGTCCTCATGGGCTTTGGAATTCGCCACTTGTTCCTCAAAACTGCCGCTGAACTCCTTGCCGAGGGCGTGTCGCTCAAGGGCCTCTATGTCGTCCAGATAAGAGATGATAGCGACATCGTCACTCCGTTTCAGCGCCGTTACCTTGGAAAATTTGAGGGCGCGTGCAATGGGATGGCGATTCTCTCGGATTCGGATGTTGCGGAGTTTCCTCTGGATAATTGTTATCTCGAGGGAAGCCGTACAAACATAGAAACGGTGGGACAGTGCCTTCTCGGCAGTGGTTACGACGCTTTTTCGCGCAACCTTCTAGTACTACTACGTTAAGTAAATCACGACCCTCTGCCGACGGGACGACGGCAGGTGGGGCAGACACCGAACATGTGGATTAACACCCTCTGTAGACATCGCCGCGCTTCAGGCAGAGTCGGAACTGGAGTTTTTTTTAAGGCGGCACCGCTCCAGCAACAGGAAGGCGTAGGCCAAGCCCACCAAAGTGACGTGGTGATGCCAACCTTGCCAGCCCCGCCCTTCGTAGTGATCCATCCCCAGTTCTTCTTTGAGCTGTTGATAATTCTGCTCCACCCGCCAGCGAAGTTTGGCCAATCGCACCAAGCGCCGCAACGAGACTTCCTGGGGCAGGTTCGAGAACCAATACTTGGTGGGGGCTTCCGCGTCCGCCGGCCACTCGATCAGCAGCCAAACCGACTCCAACTCGGGCTGGTCCCGAACATGACCGTGCGCCGGTTGCACCCGGCAGGCAGCGAAGCGACTGCGCTGCGGACCCTGCGTACCCTTTCTCCAGGTGACCTTGCGCCACACCTCCGGCGGCAAAGCCGAGGCCAGATCGCGCAAGGCCGTCGGCTGCCCGTGATAATAGGGGCGCCGGGGCCGGCCTCGGCCAGTTCGCCTGCGCGGTTCAACGCGTTGCGTTGGCTTCTCCCAAATGGCCGTGTTCGATTCCACCCCCACTACATACTGCAGTCGGCGATCCACTAACCCTTGCCGAAACACGGTGTTATTCCCATAACCGGCGTCGGCCAGCACCGGTTGGCGGCTCAGCCCCCAGGCCCGCAGGTGATCGATCAACTCCAGAGCCAACTCGCTCTTGGTCCGGAAGGGCGTGGAGTCGGGAATCCCCGCCTTGCGGCGTCGTTCCGCATCTTCGGTCCAAGCCTGGGGAAGGTAGAGTGCCCAGTCCAGTGGCATACTCTCATCTTCCGTCGCCAGATGCACCCCGACCGCCACTTGGCAGTTGCCCACTTTTCCCAGGGTTCCCGAATACTGTCGGGCCACGCCCACCGATTCTTTGCCTTGCTTAGCGAAGCCCGTGTCATCGACAATCCATCCCGCTGCCGGCAGCAACTCTTCCTCCAGGTGTTGCGCCAGCAAGCGCCGCACGGGTTCCCAGGCCCAGGGGCTTTGTCCCACAAATTGCTGCAAGGCCTGGACATTGCCTCCGGGCACGCGCTCGGCCAGAGGCTCAATCGACTTGCGATCTCCGTCCAGCAGCAATCCTTGCACATACCGCGAGCCGTGATGGCGGCGCTCCGAGCGCCCCACACTCGCCAGCATGGTGATCAAGAACTTTTCCAGCCGATCCGCGCAGGCTTGCAGTTCTCGGGCATTCATGCCTCCAGAGTCTACGCTGCGCGGCCTGGAGAGTCAACACAAACTTAACGTAGTAG
>DASUKV010000268.1:0-7890 GCA_036278555.1 Terriglobia bacterium | reverse complement strand
CAGCGCGAGGCGCAGGCCAAGGGGTCAAAAACGCTGGCGATTTGCAACGTGCTGGGCAGCGTCGCGCCGCGCGAAGCGAACGGCGCAATTTATACGCACGCGGGACCTGAAATTGCCGTCGCTTCGACGAAGACGTTTGCGGCGCAGCTCACCGCGCTTTATATGTTCGCATTCTATCTTGGTCAGCTTCGAGGAAGGCTTGCTCCGGAGGAGGGGAAGAAGCTGCTGGCGGCGCTCACCGTGATTCCGCGGCAGCTCGAATCCGTTCTTCAGCGCGACGATGAATTCGAAGACCTGGCGCGCCAGTTTTACCGCTCGGCGGACTTCCTTTTTCTGGGACGCGGCGTTCACTTTCCGATCGCTCTTGAAGGCGCTCTGAAGATGAAGAAAATCTCATATATCCATGCCGAGGCTTATCCCGCGGGAGAAATGAAGCACGGTCCAAGCGCGCTGATCAGCGCGGGATTGCCGGTGGTGGTGATTGCGACTTGCGACTGGGACTCCGCGGATTCCCGGGTACGTTACGAGCGCACTATCTCAAATATCAAGGAAGCTAAAGCGCGCGGGGCAACGATTCTGGCTCTCATCACTCAGGGAGATCGCGAAGTTGCGGGCATGGCCAGCCATGTAATCACACTACCCCAAACCGGCGAACTGCTCTCGACCATCCTGGAATTGGTGCCTTTGCAACTACTGGCCTACCACATCGGCGTCCTTCGCGGCTGTGATGTGGACGAGCCGCGAAATCTCGCCAAATCCGTCACCGTGGAGTAGCGAGCGGCATAAAAAATCACCACAAAGGCACGAAGAGCACAAAGAAAAACTGAAAAATTAAAGACCAGAGGGCAGAAGCTCGACATTATTCGCTTCTTCATTTCTAACGTTTACCTACTGTCTCTGTTTGCTACTCTCTATTTTCCGCTTTCTGTCGTCTGCCTTCTGCCTTCTGCGTTCCGCTTTCCGCCTTTTCAGATGGGGACCAGCATGTTCAGGGCGAAGGGCCATTCCTCATCCACCCATTGGATCTCGCAACGGAAACCCGCGCGGGCGGCCATCAGGACGATTTCTTCCAGCGTATATTTGTAGGAATTTTCCGTCCAGATCGTCTCGTCGAGATCGAGTTCGATGCTGAGATCCGCACGCGCAATGCGGGCTGTCTGCCGCTTGAGGGACCGCAGGTGCATTTCAATGCGGCACTCTTCTTCGTTGTAAAGCGCGACGTGGCGAAAGTTGGAGAGGTCAAAATCGGCTTCTAATTCCCGGTTGATCCGGGCGAGCAGATTAAGATTGAAAGCAGCCGTTACTCCCGCCGGATCATCATAGGCTCGAACCATTTGTGCGACCGGCTTTATAAGATCGGCGCTGAGCAACAGGGCATCGCCCGGGATCAATATCTGACGAATGCTTTGCAAGAACCTTTCCGCCGGAGCAGAATCAAAATTGCCGATCGAGCTTCCCAGGAATAGCACCAGCAGGCGCTGATTTCCGTTGCGGCGACCCGCGGCGCGGCGGAGTCCGTCAAGATATTCCGTCTCAAAACCCAGAATGCTGACCCGCTCCAGACGGTCCAGTTCGCGTTCGACCATCATCAGAGCGGCATGGGAAATTTCAATAGGGTAGTAAGTAGTCGGGTGACGCCGGGCAAGCGCTTCCAGAATCCAGCGCGCCTTCTTGCCGCTGCCGCTCCCGAGTTCCGCGACGACCGCCGGAGAGGACATCTTTGCAGCGACCTCGGCTGAGTAGCGCCGCAAGAGGCGCTCATCGGCGCGGGTGAGCCCGTATTCCGGCAGGAGAGTGATCACTTCGAAGAGCGCGGACCCGATCTCATCATAGAGATATTTGGAAGGCAGCTCTTTTTGCTCTGGCTTCGTCAGCCCCACATAGACGTCTTCGGCGAAAGCCGCGGCCGGATCTGCTTTGAGGGATGGGAGAAGCATTCGGACCCCTTGCGCTGCGGCTCAGTGTGATACGCAGCGGAATGTCGCGTACACGTACGGATAATGGGCTTGGAACCAGTTGCGAAAGGATGGCCGCAGCATACAGGCCGCGGTCCGCGGCGATCCGCCTTTCATAACGTAGTGCTTGCCGTCGAAAAAATTGGCGGAGTAGCCGGGATAAAACGGAAACGCCTTGAAACCCGGGAACGGCGAAAACGGCGTAGATGTCCACTCCCAGCCGTTGCCGAGCAGGTCCAGCACTCCGTAAGCGCTTGCGCCGCGCGGATGGGCGCTCACCGGAGCAGGGTCCCAGCTCTCAAAATGGAAATTACCGTGCTTTGCGGACGGAGTTTCACTGCCCCAGGGGTAAGCGCGCTCTCCTCCTTCCGGCGTGCCATAAGCCGCTCGGTGCCATTCCTCTTCGGAAGGCAAGGATTTCCGCATCCACTGCGCGTATGCTGCGGCCTCCGCCTGGCCCACATAAACGGGGCACTCCGGCGGCAGCGGTATTTCGCCGAACATCGTCTGATATAGCCATCCGTTCCCATGGCGCTTCCAAAAGGCGGGATGGGAAGTTCCCTCGCGCGTAATCCATTCCCACGCATCCTCGCGCCACAACTCGCGCCGTTGGTATCCGCCATCTTGCATGAACTTCAGAAAATCGGCGTTGGTTGCTTCATACACGTCAATGGCAAACGGCGCCACCAGGACGCGATGCGCCTCGAACTCGTTATCCCATCCAAAATCGCCATTGCGATGTAATCCCAGGGTCGCCTCGCCCGCAGGAATTTCCGCCATTTGATGCTGCACGGGCTTTGCGGAAGTTTGGGGGGAAAGCGCGGGAGCGATTTTCCGGTTTGGGGGAAGCCGATGGAGCATATACGCAAATGTTTCGGCATGCATCAGGCGATGCTCGATGGCGACGTTCAAAAGTGTCGCAAGCGGCGATTCACCCCGTGGCGTGCTTGCTGAGAGGTCTGCCTTCCGCAGCGCCTGGTCAATTGTGTTCCTCACACGGAGGTTGTACTGCTGAATTTCCTGAATTGCCGGCCAGTCCTGGGGCTGGTCGGCCGGCAAGCCGCCGCCTACCGGATCGATGCCAAACGCGAACAGCTTATCAAACTCCGGGCGAAAAGATTTCAGCCCCAGGATACGTTCCGAAAGCAAGTTCCAGTCAAACGTCTCCAGGTGGCCAAGGTAAAAGATGTTCCGATGACGTTCAGGGATGGGCCGATCAAAATATGCGTCCGGACGCAGCAGCCGAAAAAGCTCGTCCGTCCGCTCGCGCGCTTCACAGAGACCGGATAAAAGGGTTTGCCGGGTCTCGACTCCCGCAGATGCTGTCATCAGTTTTCACCTCCACGCTAAAATGCTCGTTGCAATAAGCGGCGGGGATTCTATTTCCGCCCCGCCGCCTCGACAGATGTGGTGGGGTCCGCGCCCTCCCAGGTGACATCCGCCGTTGGCCCGTAGCTCGATGGAACCGGTTTATCCAGCAATCGAAGATAGAGGCTGAGCTGGGTCCGATGATGTGCCGTGTGCAGCACCCGCCGCCAGAAAATCCAGATGCGCTGGCGCCGGATATCAAAGAAGGGAACTGTCTCCATCCACCAGCTCTCCTGCTTCGGAGCAAAATACGGCAGCCGTGGCAGCGCAAGCTCAAGCAAACGGCGGGTGTAATCCTCCGGGTTGCGCGGCTCCGGCAGGACGCGCTCCGGCAGCGGCTCAGGTGACCCCAGAAATTCCGCAAAGAACCGCCGCTCCGAGAGCAGTTGGTGCTTCAGGATTTCTTCCACCGTGCTTGAGCGCGAATGCGGCCGGAAAGCAAGATCCGCGGCCGCGAGTCCGCGCCACACTGAAATCACCTTGTTGGCTTCGCTAGCATAAGTGTCCAGGAGATGCTGGAAAATCGGCGACACGGCGCGCGGGATTTCCGATTCGGGGATCGCAGAATATTCGTACTTCATTGCCATAAGAACGCCTCCAGCGCTCAAACGCCGCCGCTCGCGAGATGTTTCATATGCCGGTGTTCGCCGCGCTCCCGCTCCGTCAGGTAAACGCCCGCCAGGATCAGTAATCCTCCGAAAAGTGCATTGATGGAAAGGCGCTCGCCCAGCAGCCACACGCCGAGCGCCGCCGCCATCACAGGCTGCAGATAAGAAAAAGCCGCAACCGTCGACGCAGAGAGTTCCTGTAACGCGAAAGCGAAAATAAGGTAGGCCGCGAACGAGCCGAACACAATCATGTAGCCCAAGCCCCACCAGGCGTGCGGAGAGAGTTGGTTCCATCGAACCTTTGCTACGGATCTTGCGCAGAACGGGACAAGGAAAATCGCGCCCAGTCCGAAGACTAACGCATTGAGGGTTAACGTGTCGTATTGGTCCGCGACTCCTTTCATCAGAATCGTGTAGTAGGCGAACACGGCGCCGGCGCCAATGAGAATCAGATCCCCCAGCCAGTGCGCTCCGCTGTGTGGCGCGGGCTTACCGAAAAGCAATAGAGCGACTCCGGCGAATGAAATCACCATGCCCGCAACCTTGCGGCCGGTTAAGGTTTCAAGCCCCATCGACGAAGCCAGCAGGAGCACGAGCACGGGCCCGATCGCCTGGATCAGTCCTGTGTGCGTCACGGATGTTCGCGCCAGGCCGCCGATAAAACCGATCTGGTTCAGTGTAATTCCCGTGAGCGCCATCAGCGCGAGCAGGAGCCATTGATGACGGCTCAGTCGCAGCTTCGGCCATCCGCGCCAGGCGAGATACAGAAGGCCGTAAAGAATTGCGGCCCCGCCCATCCGCAACTGCGCCAGTGCTAATGGGCTCAACCCTTCCAGCGCGAACTTTCCCGCCACAATATTGCTGGCCCAGCAAAATGTCGTGAAGAGCATCAGGGCGTTGACGATCCCATGCCCGTGGGCGGATCGCCGGATATTCTTCGCCCGCGCCGCCGTTAGCGCATCCATACTATCGCCCGTTCGTGGCCTCTTTCTGATAGCGGTTGGTGGCGAAAACGTGCTCCCCCGAATCGTGCTGCGACGTGTCGCGGCCAGAAATCGTAAATCCGCTCCAGATGCTTCAGAACTTTCATGCGCAGAGCCCTATCTGGTTTCGATGCAAAAGGCCCCCAGTTGTATTCACGGATTCCAGGCAGCTATCTTCGGCGATGGCAGAATCCGGTGCAAGGACGGACCGCAAAACTGTGCTTGTGCCAGTTAAACGGTTGCGCTAGAATGTGGGCCAAATTTTATTCAACAGGAGGCCGCTCATGAGTTCTTTGATGTCACGCCGCCAGTTTGCGCTCAACAGCGCAGCGCTTTCGCTTTCTGCGTGGGTTCCCGGCAAGGTCTTGGGTGATTCCTCGAATCCTCAGCGTGTGACGATTCAGACCGATTCCGAAATTGGCCTAGTGCGCCCCGCTTTTCACGGGCAATTTGCGGAGCACCTGGGTTCCTGCGTTTACGGCGGCATCTGGGTGGGAAAGGACTCGTCAATCGCCAACATCAACGGCTACCGCAAGCAGGCCGTGCAGTACCTCAAAGAGCTTGGAGTGCCAGTCCTGCGCTGGCCGGGGGGCTGCTTCGCGGATGACTACCACTGGCGGGAGGGGATCGGGCCGGCCTCGCAGCGGCCCAAGCGGGTGAACATCCATTGGGGCGGCTACGTGGAGGACAACAGTTTCGGGACACATGAATTCATCGGCTTCTGCCGCGAAATTGGCGCGGAACCGTATATTGCGGGTAACGTCGGCAGCGGCTCGCCCCAGGAAATGCGCGACTGGCTCGAATACTGCAACTATCCTTCGGGAAGCGCTCTCTCCGATGAACGCGCCTCAAACGGAGCGTCCCAACCCTTTGCAGTGAGGCTGTGGGGCGTAGGGAATGAAAGCTGGGGATGCGGAGGCGAGATGCAGCCGGAGGAATACGCCGGCTACTTCCGCCAGTTCTCGGTTTATCTGCGCGCCTTCCCCTTCGGCGGCACTCATCCTTACCTCGTCGCGAGCGGTCCCAATACCAACGATACCCGATGGTCGCGCGGGGTCCTGGACGGCATGGGCCGGTACCGATTCCCGGATGGCTTCTCAATGCACTACTACGAGTGGGGAAGAAACAGCACTCCCACGCAGTATACTCCCGCCTCCATGAACGAGCAGCTTTCTATTTTCGCCAAGATGGAGGAAGCAATTGTTCAACAGCGCGCTTTGATCAACGGCTACGAAAAAGGGCCCAAGATGGGCTTCATTGTTGACGAGTGGGGCGTGTGGGACAAGTCGGTTCCGGAAGAGGAAAAGCAATACGGCCGCCTGTGGCAGCAGAGCACGATGCGCAGCGCCGCCGGTGCGGGACTGGGCCTCAATATTTTCAATCGCCAGGCGGACAAGCTCTACATGTGCAATATCGCCCAAATGGTGAACGTGCTCCAGTCCATGCTTTTGACAGATGGTCCTCAGGGGCAGCACTGCGTTCGCACCACCAGTTACTACGCATTCCTCTTATTCAAGCCTCATCGCTCGAAAACAGCGGTGCGTGTTGAGACGACCGACTCTTCGCCACTTGGTCTTTCGGTTTCCGCTTCGAAAAGCGAGAAAGAACTCGTGATCAGCTTTGTGAATCCCCGCTACGACGCGGATCTCAACGTCGAATGCGCCCTGCGAGCCGCTTCCGCTTCGGGCGGAACGGCGCAAATCCTCCACGATAACGATTACAATGCCTACAACAGCTTCGACAATCCGAACCGCATCACGCCCAAGCCGCATCCCGTCACTGTGAGCGGATCGAAATTGCAATTGGACGTGCCGCGCATGTCCGTCATCACTGCCACCCTGCAACTGGCATGAGGCAGGGATTTCTATTTATCAGAGGACTTTTTCTGGTCTAAGCGGAACTGCTGGCCAGTGATTTCTTCCGGCGGCTCGCCGCTCAACATCGCCTGCGCCAGAACAAGCTGCCGAGCCTCGCCGCGCAGGTGAGGCCACTTTAATCCAAAGATAATTGCGCCGCCCAAACAGACGATGCCGCCGATGGCGACGGTTGCCGGAGCGCCGATGCGATTCGCCACCGAGCCTGCCACCAGCGCCCCAAAAGGCGCCATGCCCATCAGCATCATCGAGTAAAACGCCATCACCCGCCCGCGCAGCTCATCGGGCACCATGGTCTGGATCAGAGTATTTGAAGATGCCATCTCGAGCATCATCGAAAAGCCTACGGGCACCAGCAGCGCGACCGAAAGCGGAAAAGAGCGCGAGAATGAAAAAACGATCATGCTGCCGCCAAACCCGGCGGCGGCATAAGTGATCCAACGGCCCAGCCCGCGAATCTGCCTCCGCGCGGCGAGCGCCAACGTTCCGGCCAAGGCGCCGATTCCCGACGCGCCCATCAACCAGCCCAGCCCCTGCGCTCCGGTATGCAGGACCGTACCCGCAAAAATGGGCATGAGCACGGTGTAGGGCATTCCCGTCACACTCACCAGACCCAACAGAAGCAATAATGCGCTGATGGGACCGGTGCGCAGGACAAATCGAAAACCCTCTTTGATACTTTCGAGACCCGAGGCCGCTTGCCGCACGCGCTCGCGAGGAGTTAAGACGATCATCAGCAAACCGACGATCACCGCGACGTAACTGACGCCGTTGACAAAAAAGCACCAGCCCTCGCCGATCGCCGCCACCATCACACCGGCAATGGCCGGGCCCAGAATCCGCGCGCTGTTCACCATCGAAGAGTTCAGCGCGATGGCGTTGATCAGATCATCCGGGCTCACCATCTCGACGACAAACGCCTGCCGGGCGGGAACCTCGAAGGCGTTCACAAGGCCGAGCAGAACCGCCAATGCCATAATCTCCCAGACCTGAATGTGCTCAAGAAGCGTGATTGCGGCAAGGAGAAAGGCGAGCGCCATCGCAGCGGTTTGAGTCACGATGACAATGCGGTGGCGATTGTAACGGTCCGCCACCATTCCAC
>DASUKV010000267.1:0-13567 GCA_036278555.1 Terriglobia bacterium | reverse complement strand
GCACGCGGAAGGTCGAGAGATCGATCCGCGCGACAGCGTCGGGGTACCCCGTGTGCCAGCCCGTGACTGCGGGCCGATCGTACAAAGTGTCGGAACTATCCCAGCCGAAGATCACATCGCAGAAGCCCAGGCCGCTTTCGGCTGCCGAAAAGAACTTCTCCCGGGAGATGTACTTGCCGCGCAAAATGCCATCGACATCGAATCCGCCGACTTTCACTTTATCGATCCGATGCTTTTGGAATGCTTGCTTGATTTGGCTAAGAGTCATAAGGCTAAAGAGCAGTGACGGGTGACAAGTGACGAGCAATGAGAAAGCGTCCAGTGGTAGCCACGGTTGGTGCTTTTCCAGCCGTGGGCTTTTCTCGCGTCAAAAGCCCACGGCTAACTCAAACTACGAGTTAACCGTGGCTACCGCTTCCGCTTTCCACTCGTCACTTATCACTTGCTGTGATTAATCCAGCGCCACCCAAACGGATTTCACTTGCGTGTAAGAATCGAGGGCTTGCGGGCCCATTTCACGCCCGAAGCCGCTCTGTTTATAGCCGCCGAATGGCGAGGCGCTGTCAAAGCAATTGTAGGCATTGATCCACACCGAGCCCGCCTTGATCTCCCGCGCAAGGCGATGCGCTACCTGGATATCGCGCGTCCAGACCGCCGAGACTAATCCGTAGATGGTGCTATTGGCGATTGAAGCCGCTTCCTCCATATCCGAGAATTTCAGCGCCGCCAGCACGGGTCCGAAAATTTCTTCTTGAGCGATTTTCATCTGCGGTTTTACATCCGCGAAGATGGCCGGCTTCAGGTAATACCCGCGAGCTTTTTCGCCGTCCAGGTCCCGCTCGCCGCCGCACACAAGGCGTGCGCCCTGCTGCCTCCCGGCATCAATGTAGCTCATGATGCGGTCGAACTGCGTCTTGCTGATCTGCGCACCCATTTCGGTGGCGGGGTCAAGCGGATTTCCCACCTTCATCTTTTTGGCGCGTTCTGCGAGTCCATTGACAAAGCGGTCGTAAATTTTCTCGTGGACCAGCAGGCGAGAACCGGCGCTGCACACTTCGCCTTTATTCGCGTAAATTCCCCAGAAAGCGGCGTTTGTCGCGCGGTCAAGATCAGCGTCGGGGAAAATAATGTTTGGCGATTTGCCGCCTAACTCGAGCGACATACGCTTCAAGTTGCTGTCGGCCGAAGCCTTCAGCAAAGCGCGCGCGGTACGGACGCTGCCAGTGAAGGCGATTTTATCCACGTCCATGTGGCGGGCCAGATCATCGCCCGCCGTGGGTCCGTAACCGGTGATCACATTGACGACACCTGGGGGCACGCCCGCTTCCACGCAATATTCCGCCAGTTTGAGCGTCGTAAGCGGCGTCATTTCGGAGGGTTTGATGACCATTGAACAGCCTGCGGCAAGCGCCGGGGCCACTTTCCAGGCGGCAAGCAGCATGGGATAGTTCCAGGCGGTAATCATGCCCACCACGCCCACAGGTTCCCGGAGGGTGTAATTAAGATAATTCCCATCCACCGGGATCGTCTCGCCGTAAATTTTGCGCGTCCAGCCGGCATAGTAATAGAAAATATCCCAGGCAGGCGGGATATCGCCCCGTAATGCCTCGCGATAAGTCTTACCGTTGTTGAGCGATTCGAGCATCCCCAGCTCTTCGCGATTCTTCTCGATCAACTCACCAACGCGCCAGATGATGCGTTCGCGCTCGGAGGCGTTCATGCCACGCCAGGCACGGTTGTCAAACGTGCGGCGCGCGGCGCTCACCGCGCGGTCCACATCCTCCGCGCCGGCGTCAGGCACGGTGGTCAGCTCTTCGCCGGTTGCAGGATTCATCACCGGAATCGTTTTGCCTGAGGCCGCGTCCTCCTGCTTGCCGTCAATGAAAAGCTTTCCAGGCTTTAAGGAATTAATCACAGTTGCAGCTTCCATGAACCTCCTTAGAAGCATTCAGCATTCAGCTTTCAGCGGACTGCCTGCTGTAGCGCCGGTGTCCTCACCGGCGATCTTTCGGCGATGGGGGCATCGCCGCTACAGCCCTCTCACTTGTCACTCGCCACTGCTTTAAAGCGCTTCCCGCTCACAAAATGGAATAGCAGGAGCACGCCCATGACGCAGGCAATGCCCCAGCCCGCGCGCGTGTTGGGCGGCATCACCATGATCGTACAGATAAAAAGAGTCCAGAGGATCGCCAGCGTGTTGATGGTGTTGCTTGACGCTCCCAGATGCCAAGGTCCGCGCTTTTGAATCCATTGCCGCTTCTTGCGCCAGCCGAGGTAGACCGGAATGATATACGACAAATAAAAGCCTACCACGCTGATTGACGTCACCACCGAATAGCCGCCGCTGTAAATCATCGCGGCAAACGCCAGCACCGCTGAGAGCCATATCGCGGCAACGGGTGTTTTGTGCCGCGGGCTGATGCGGCTCCACGTCTTTGAGAGCGGCATGCCATTGTCGCGGGCGAAGGCGTAGAACGTTCGTGAAACTGAAGTGCAGGCGGCCAGGCCGCAGAACCACATGGCCAGCACGGTAAGACCCAACACCGCTACCACGGCGCGGCTCCCCAGCGTCATTTGGACAATCGCAAGCACCGCGGGAATCGGATTTCCCCCGGCGTCTTTTGCTCCGAGCACCCGTGAAATGCTGGGGATCGCCCAAGTCAGCGAGAGGATCAAAAGATAGCCAAAGAATCCCGAGACCACGACGGACATCACCATGCCCCACGGCGCGCGGCGGCGCGGGTCAATGGTTTCTTCGGCCACGTGCGCTGATGCGTCAAATCCCGTGTAGGTCCACTGCGCCTGCAGCAATCCCAGCATGAAGAGCCAGACGTAGGAAGCGTGAATATTGCTTGAGGACGTCGCCTGCAGCAGAAAATGCAGCGGCTGCTTGGGAGCGAAAATCCAGAGGGCGCCGATGAGCACGACGACACCCACAATGTGCACGGTGACGCTGAAGTCGTTCAACCATGCCACCCAGCGGGTGGAGTAATGGTTGATGAGGGCCTGCGAGAGCAGCAGCAGGCCGTAAACCGTCAGCAGCGTCGAAGCCTTCGACTGAAGGCCCAGCAGCGGCGTGAGAAATTGCGCGCAGCCATAGTCAATGCCGGCGATGGCCGCGACCAGCCCCACAATGTTCAGCCAGGCCGTTGACCAAGCCCACATGGGGCCACCCAACTCTGCCGACCAGTGGTACATGCCTCCTGAGGTAGGAAGCGCAGAGCAAAGTTCCGCCATGCTGAGCGCCACCAGCAAAGTTCCGGCGGTGGCAATCGGCCAGCCCAGCGTCATCTCACGCGGGCCGCCCATCGTCAGACCATAGTCAAAGAGAGTGACGGCGCCCGTAAGAATCGAGATGATGGAAAACGAGATTGCAAAATTCGAAAAGCCGCCGAAGCCCCGGAACAACTCCTGCGCATAACCCAGGCGGGCGAGGTCTTGGGCGTCCTGCTGCGCCCGCTGATGTTCCCGATCGATCTCGCGATGATCCAGATGAATGCCTCAAGAGAGCAGTGATGAGTGAAAAGTGACGAGCACAGATGTCAGCGTTCAGCCAGCATTTGGAAACCTGTCATTCTGACCGGGAGCGAAGCGAGCAGGTAGCGCGGAGTTGTTTTTTAACTCCGCGGCTTTTTGTGGTTCACGGATAAGAAGCCGCAGAGTTTCTGAAAGGCGGAACTCTGCGCTACCCGCTACCCGCTGCGGGGCGCGGCAAGCAGCGCCCCTACTCAAAAGTCAATGCGCGCCCCGATTTGCCCTTCGCGGGCTCCGGCAAAGTTATAGAGGCCTTGCGCGGCGGTGATGCAACCGAAGCCGCATTCACCCGTTGCCGGATCGTTCGGGTCCGTAATCTTCAGGTCCGGTGTAGCAAGATTAACGTGGTTCAATACGTTCACGAACGAAACGCGCACGCTCAATCTGGCGCGCTCCGACAGGCGGAAACTTTTTGCAAGACCGAGATCCCAGTCAATCGTTCCTGGCCCTTCCAGAGTTCCAATGCCCGCATCACCGAAACGGCCGATTGGAGGATGAGTAGCGTCCGTACCTGCCAAGCAGTCTCCCCCAGGGCAGGCGTATCCCGAGTCAAGAAACCACTGATTCGCAGTCTGGGTCCCTGGATACGCCGACCCGATATGATCGGGATATTGATTCCGCCCGCCGTAGACGCCGATGCCGGTTCCGGAAGGATCGCCTCCGGAAAAGTAAGGGCTAAGCCATGGACCCGAGTGAAGCTCAACAATGTTGCTTGCCTGCCAGCCGCCGATCACCGCATCAACGATGCGGTTTGAACTTCTGGCAAAGCGCTGACCGGCGCCGAATGGCAGTTGGTAGATGAGCGTGGTCCTCCAGAGATGCCGCGGATTGTAGGTATTCCCGTATTCGAGCCCCCGGTCGTAGTAATCTCCGGAGCGGTTGCACGCTGTCTCGCCGCAGAACCCGCCGGCATTGCCGGGGCCCTGGTTATCCGCCAGGTTCCTGGTGTACGTGTACGTGCTCTCAAAGGTCAACCCGGCGCCAACCCGGTGGTGGGCTTCAATCTGCAACGCGTTGTAATTGGCCGTCGCTCCGATATCCCGCGCTTCGACGCGGCCCCAATTCGGGAACGGGCGGCTGCTGAGCGGTTGGTCAGAAAAAGGAATCGCAGAGGGGAGCGACTGGTTCCAGTTAGGCGCCCAGACCAGGTTCGTGGTCTTCATGCCGATGTAGGATATTCGCACTCCTGTCGCGAAGCCAACGTTGTGCTCAACGGACAGGGAATATTGAACCGAATACGGCTCTTTCCAGTTCACCTGGTTCGCTGTGCCAAAGTAAGCCGTGCCATATTGGGGCGCGCCGAAGCCGCTCCCACCCGTGGATGTTCCCGGCCAGGCGAAGTCCGGTCCAGTCGGCCCCAGCTTGTTCAAGAACGTCCGTGTATAGGCTTGCAGGGTTCCTGTCAGCGAATAGAAAACGCTTCCCATCGTGGCAGCCTCGTACCCGCCGATGCTGCCGCGCACCACCGTGCTGTCACTGTGGAACGGCTTATAAGCAAAGCCAAAGCGCGGCATAAAGCGCTTTGAGGTCAAGCGCAGCCCCTGGGGATAACCCGCTTTGGAGGCCGTGAGCAGGGGGGTGCAAGGCGCGCCGTTATTTTGAAGCGGATCGTTTGCGGTCGCGGGCACGTCCGGGTTAGGGCAGGCGTCATACGACTGCAGGAATGGGGGCGCGAGATTTTTCGCGAACCCGTCAGGGTACATGGTCTGCCCCGAACGCAGGATGTGATTATTGAAGTTTCCGATGTTGCCGTTGGCGTCGACGTAACCCGGATGGTATTCCCAGCGCAAGCCGTAATCAAGGGTCAGCCGTTGGTTAACGTGATAGCTATCCTGTCCGTAAAGGGCGACGTAATGCGTTCTGCCGTCGTTATCCGTAATGACGTCGTCCAGGTCCGATTCTTCCGGAAAGCCCAGCAGGAAATCCGAAAAATCGTTGCCGGTAAACAGACCGGTGAAATTAAATGATCCGTAGTTATCGGCGCCGAAAAAGCCCAGAGTGCTGGTGCCACGAATCAGGATCGCATCGCCGCCGAACTTTAGCGTGTGCGCTCCGTGGATCCAGCTCAAGTTATCAAGGAACTCCCAGGTATGTCGCAAGCTTTCGCCATTCAGCCGGTCCACGTCCTCATTGGTTGTCTGGCCGCTAAAGGTGACTTGAGGAACGCCATTGAACCACAGATTGGTAATTCCGTCGAGACCCAGTGGCTCGGTAAACGCCTTCCCATCGAAAGAGTTCGCATTTCCAGTATCGTCGCTCGTCAGTCCGAAGCGGAACTCATTCAATAAATTGGGTTTCAAGGTATCGGTCGCGGAGAGGACAATCAACCGGACGTGCTCGAAATTCGTGCTTGATGGAAACAGCAGCTTGTTGGCCGACAGGTTGTTGATATTCTTAAAAGTATATCTTCCCCAGACTGAAACTTTCGATCCAAAATACTGATCGCCGCGAATATCAAAGGTGTTCGAATCAAGGTTTGCCGGCCGGTTCGCCCTGAAATTATTGTCAGTAAAAGTGGTTCCGACGTTCGGCAAGGGATAGAGCGTGAGGAATTTTGCCGCAATGGGGCTGATGGCGGCGGTCGGAATCTGATTGTTCAGGTAGGGCTGTCCATTCAAGTCGTGAATTTGCTGGCTGGGGTCATTGCAGATGCCAGCCGTGAACCCTGCTGTGCAGAAATTTGACAGGTCGCCGCTCCGCATCGCGTCGGTTGGGACGGTGTTCTGAACAACACCTTGGCGAGGCAGCCGGAAGCCTTCGAAATCACCATAAAAAAAGGACTTGTTGCGCCCGTTGTAAAGATGCGGTATTACGACGGGTCCGCCCAGGCTTCCGCCAAAATCGTTGGCGATTTTTTTCGGCTTCGAGGGCGCTCCGAACGGCGTCGCGTCAAGCGCGGCATTCTGGTGATACTCGAAAAGGCTCCCGTGAAGGGTATTCGTGCCCCCCTTTGAGACGGTCGTCACGTCAGCGGGATCGCCGTATTCCGCCGGCGCGCCAACGCCTTGCACTTGCATCTCGGCAATGGATTCCGCCGAAGGAAAAGCGTTGCGCCGCGGACTGTTCCCGCTGGCATCGGTGGTTGAGATTCCATCCACTGTAAATTGCGTCTGGCTATAAAGAGCCCCTTGAATGGAGAGATTGCCGCCGCTATCGGACTGCACCCCGGGTAGGACCGAGAGCAGATAGTACGGGCTGTTTCCGTTGCCGGATGCGCGATAATTCGTGGGCAAATTGGTGATCTCAAGGTGGCCGAAGTTGGAAGAAACCGTGGAAGTATCCGTGCTGATCACGCCTAACTCGCCGCCCTTCACGGTGACGGACTGGGTGACCGCGCCCAGGCTCAGGACCACATCCGCCCGCAGAGTTTGCCGGGCTGCCAGGCTCAACCCTGTCACCTGCGAGCTTTGGAAGCCCGGTTTGGTGACTTTCACGGCGTAATGGGCCGGCTTTGCATCAACAAGCTCATAGTTGCCCTTCACGTCGGTCGTGACGCTTCTTGAGCTGCCTTCGTCCGTATTCGTGATCGTCACCGTCGCGCCGGGTACCACGGCGCCAGACGTATCCGTTACCGTGCCCAGCAGCGTCCCAAAGGTTGATTGCGCCCGGAGAGCCGACGGCGATCCAGCAACTATGAATCCGAGCGCCAGTCCCGCCGCTAAAAGATAAAGTCTCTTTTGCATGTTGTCCTCCTCCAGTTAAGCCCAAGCATTACAGCAAACGAGTAGAGAGTTCTGATGATCTAAATCCAGAACGCTCAAAACATCTTGCATCGTTTTAGCAGATTTGGAGGGAATTAGCGTGAAAATTTCAATTGCCGGTATTCGGAGGGCGTGAGGCCGGCGATGCTCCTGAAGGTTCTCGAAAATTGGCTTTGGTCAGAAAAGCCGGCGGAGAGGGCAATTTCAGCCAGCGGACTCTCGCTTTCAGTAAGCAGGCGGCAAGCCATTTCAACTCGCAGGCGGCGCAGCGTCTGCCCAATTGTTGAGCCCATGCACTTGTGATATTCGCGGGCCAGGTGAACGGGATGGACGCCGACGGTTTCGGCGATTACTCCCAGCGTGAGGCGTTCGGCAAAGCGGTCATGAATCAGATCATTTGCCTGCCGCAGCCACGCCGGAGGGCGAAAGCGAGGGCCTTTCAGATTCTGCCGGAGGATTTCCGCCATTAACTCGATGGTGAGTCCCTCAATGGCGACCCAGGAAAGCTCATCCATCAGGCGGAATTCCCCGTAAAGCCGCGCCGCAACCCAGCCCGCCTTGCCGCCGTTCAGGTCCGCAGGACGATCCGCGGGCAACGAGCGCTCGCGCAGACCTTCAAGGCGCGAAGGGGCAATTTCAATGTTCAGCTCGTGGGCGCCGCCTTCGTGAAACTGGTCCGAATGAACCTCGCCGGCGGGGTGATACATCACCGTCCAGGGTCTTGAAGACCTGATCTTGTCTTCGCAGAGTTGTGTGGAATTGCCATTCAGAGTGATCCCAATATAAGCGTCTTGATGCGAGTGGGAAGGATTGCGGAGGTTAGGGCCATAAGCAACTTCCGTCAGACGCAGCCCGGCGCACTCCATCAGCCTCAGGGGTTTACCGTGAAACGAACAGCGATGCAAATGCAGAGCCATCGGCGAGGTTATCTATGAAAATCACAAAAACGGCAACACGCTGTTGCGGAACTTTCCGGCCATGCTTGCACCAGATTAGGCCGTACTATTGGGAATTAGCCTGCGGCAAAGCCGCCGTTTAAGCGTCACTGCTATGCGAGATTACCGCGACGGTGTTAAGGAGATTCCCGCTGTCCGGACAGCCTCCGGACGGTAACCTGTGCGCGTCCGTAGATGAAACTTCTTTGCATGCTCCACTCCAACCAGTTTCACCGTAATTTTGCGCCAGCCGCGGTTCGCATTCGCCTGCGGATAGTAGCTGAGCGAATAAAGGTGGGCAAGATCGTTCCGGATGGACCGGAACGCCTTTTGCTCGTCCTCCCAGTTCTTTGAGAAATAGGCCGTGCCGCCCGTCGCCGCGCTCACGCGATCAAATACCGCCGTCGAGATCGGATCAAGCCGCGCCTTACGCGTGCAAACCATGTAAATGGGCACTCCCTCCGCCTGGGCCAGATCGAGAACGTGCTCCGGCGCAATCATGCTGGAATTATCAGGTCCGTTCGAAAAAACCACCACCACCCGCCGTCCAGAAAACTGCGCGGCGTCCTCGAGCGTGAGCAGCAACCCATTATAGAGCGCCGCGTCGTCTCCGGCGACCGTCGCGCGCACGCCCCGCAGCACCTGAGAACGGTTGTCCGTGAGCAGGGAATCCCGGGACAAGTCGCGGCTGTAAGAATAGAAGGCCACACGGTCACTGCCGTCCAGCGAGCGGATGAACTCCCCGATGGCGTCCTGAGCATAGACAAAGCTTTTGTACATATAGTTGCTGGTATCAAACAGGATGAAGACACTCCGGCCCATTCCGTGGCCCGCGTGGGATGGCTCGATGGAACTCGGCCTGATTCCCGGTTGGCTTCTCCCCGGACGTCCAAAGGCCGCCACGCTTCGCGGCGCCTCGTTTTCCTCGCCGAACGTCGCCAGCTTTTCCGGGATTCCATCTTCGTAAATCTCAAAGTTCCAAGGGCGCAGACCGGTGACGTAGTCTCCCTTCTTGTTCGTCACCGCCACATCGAGCTGGACAAGCTCCACCGTCCTCTGGATGCGGCCGCCTTCGAAGGTTTGTCCAGCCTTCAGAAGCGCGCCGGAGAATGCAATCAGAAAAATGCACGCGAAGTGCCGCCTCATCACGAGTCGTACTCCCTTCCGCCTCGCCGTTTCCCGGCGGGCGTTCTCAACGTCGGCGCGCCGGGATCCCACCGCCAAAAACATCGGCCGGCGATGAAAGCTTACCCTGAATGGTGTGAAAGAGCATTCCTGCAAAAACATTGGATCACTCCAGTTTGGAACCCGAAGAAGCTTGTGGAAGCCCGGACGCAGCGCTGGCGCTCACCGCTGAGGCGGAATGGCTCTTCCGGAACTCCTCGCCGGTGGCCCATAAGGCGCGGAGCAGCGCGGGCCTGTCGTCCAGATCCGTCGCAAAGATCTTCGCGATCATATTGTGCGTCAACTGGGGAACCAGAACGTTCAGCATCGCGGGTGGATAACCCATCTCGTCCGCGAGACGCGCCCAATACAGATTATTGGATTGCCAGGACTCCGCCAGCAAGCGGCTGGAATACCCCAGGAACGTGGGAAAAGGCTTCACGCTCAGTAAGTTCGTGGCGTAGGTGCCCGCGAGATCGGGGTGGGGCGTTCCGAAGTCCTGGGCGAGGCGTTCCCAACTGACCTCGCCAGGGTGATGCCGCGCGAGGCTATCCAGTTCCTGCCCGGCCTTGCCCCACTTGCCCGCCTCGCCGGGAAAGCGCTGCCTGAACTCCGCCGCCAGGAAGAAAACATCCGCCGGTGCGAGGCGCGAGAGGGCCTCCTGCTGCTGTCCGGCGCTAAGGGCTTGTTCGACGCTATCAGCCTGCCGGGGGCGCATGCGGATTGCGAGGATACTCATCACGCGCTCGCGCAGCCCAGGATTCCCTGCGGCAGCCTCAACCAACTCGTCACCATAGTCCTGGTAAAGCGCCACCGCATGAAGCTCGGCCGGAGTCACCCGCCACCAGCGCGGCACCACGGAGTTCATCAAAAGCGTGCTAACCATGTCCTCCCAGATCAGGGCCTGAACGTTTTGCGGCGAAATAAAATCCTCTTCCACTTCCGCTAACGCGTAAGGGAGATTGGCCAACGATCCCTCGAGGCGGGCGCCGCCGCTGGCCGTCCAGCCGCGGCCTGAGATGATGGGGTCCTTCCAGCTTTGATCTCGCCCGGTTAAGGCTTCACCCAGGAAATCATGGGATCTGACAAAATTGGGGTCATTGTAAAGCACCTGGGCGCCGGGCGGCTGATAGTAGGCGTAGTTCAGTCCGACCAGGGTATCCCGCAGAAACGGAACCAGTTGTCCCCGCGTCTCCTCCAGCTTCTTCACGGATCGCGACGATCGAATGATCTTAGTAAAATTCGTCTCACTTTCCGCCTGAAGGTGGGAATCCGCGAAAAGCCCGTAGTTCCACGAAGCCCTCTCTCCGCTCGTAAAAAGCGGTTTTGGCATGGGAAGTTCCTGGAGATCTCCTGCCAGGTGGATCAGCCCAGGCGTCGCCGGCCTGCCATGAGCCATTTGCTCAAGCCCGTTCCCCAGCGCGAACAATGTGTCGAGAGAGACCAGCCGCTGGGCGAGCATCACCGACCCGATGCGATACACCAGGTCCTGCCGCACCCGTTGACCGGCCGGGCTGGATTGGCGAGGGCCGGCCAGCAGCGCGATGAGTTCCTGCTGGGAAAATCCGGAAGCGCCGCTTGTTGAACTCACAAGAGCATGAACCGAGTCTCGCGCCGCGCTGAGAAGCTGGATCGAAGTGCGAACGTGATCAAACGGACGGAGCACGCGATCCCAAGAGCCGTTTTGATCTGTGATTTCCCCTTGCCGGGCAAGGATTTGCCAGAGACCGATGTTGGCCTGAAAGATGCCTACGGCGTTCGCCCGCAGGCCGGGGTCGTGAATACGATCCAGAGAATCCGCCACATTAAAGAAGCGCGAAATTGAATCGTCGCTGAGGTTCTGAAACTCTGAGAAAACACCATACTGGTCGCCGAACTGGGCGAATTTGTCCGCCAGCAGCCGGACGGCGCCAGGGCTCAATGGCCGGTCCGCAGGCCGGCGGCGGTCAATGCCGTCCAGCACGAGAAAGAGCTTCAACGGGTTGTTCTGCGGGTTTAGTCTTGAGAAAGCGAACATCGCCGCAATCACTTGATCAGAGCGCTTCCAACCCTCTGCGCGCTGGGCCCATATCCGCACGGTTCTCGAGTGGCTCTTCCTTTCACGCGCAACGATTTCCTTCCAGACGGCGAGGTTTCCTGGGATGTGTGGAGCGCCCCCGGGTTCCAACTGAAGCCGGGTGGTCAAGAGCACTAGCCCCGGCGCGGGCCGGAAGACGGGCCTCGCGGCGCCGGGATAGGGAGTATATCCGCGCAAGGCCTCGTAAAACGAATGTAACCGGCCGTGCCCGGTGAAGTAGGCCTGCTGCGCGGGGCTGATGCGCGATAGCGCGCTAAAGTACGCCGCCATCCAGCCGTTATCTCGCGCCAGCAAGTTCAGGATGAACGCGCTGGGCGAAGCCGGTTTCGCTTTCACCAGATGCGCCCAGGCGGAATCCGCCGCGGGCCCTCCGGGAACGACGACGCGCCCGGAGCGAATGCAAATGCTGCTGCCGTAAAAATCCAGTACGGGGGCGAAGGGCAGCAGTTTCTTCAGGCCTACCTTCTGTTGCAAATAATGCCCCGTCGGCATGTCCATTCGAGCCAGAGCCCAGTAAAGGCGGGCCAAGGTCGGGTCGTCCACCAGAGAGTCCAGCACGTCGTGCGGGAGGTCACGGTATTTGCCTTTTCGCACTCTTCTCTTGCCGGTGTCCATTGCGATCCAATCACCGGCCTTGAACAGAACGGGCGCTTGCGAACTCGTAATGGGATACACAAAGGGTTTGTCGGCCCGGAGCGCATCTTCCAAGTCCGTCAAAGGGAATCCCGAGTCAATGGTCAGAAAGGCCTGTTTCGGATCGGCAGTTTGGAGCGACGTTCCGGGGCCGCAGGCTTCACGAAGCTTATAGCCGAGGACCTTCAGCAGCGGTGCGGCCGCGCCGCAGTTGGCGATGCGAATGACGCCTTTCGGCCCGGCGAGCGACAGCAAGGCTCTCGCGTGCTCCAGATAACCCTTTACCAGGATTAAATACTCGTTGGGCTCGGGGGTTCTGCCGTTCCAACTGTAACCCTCCATCACCACGTTACGAGCCAGAAGCGGCAGCACGTCATCCGTGGGCGCCTTCTGGCTGATGGCTGCCATGCGCAGGAAGGACCGGAGAGGACCGGGAATGGTAACGTCAGTTGAAGAGGGCTGCGGGATGCTGGCGGGCGCGGACGAGCCTCGCTCCGCCGCGGCCGGGGGGGCGCCCCTCGACCAGCAAGGATAGACTGGCAGGAGAACGGCCAGAAGGACTGCCGACAGGCGAAGGGGAGATTTCATGGGCAAGGCCCCTCCTTCACACCTTAGATTTCAGTCCCAAGCCCACCGGCGTCAAAGAAAAAAGGCGGGCCTGGCGTTTTAATTGTTCACCGGAACCCAAGCTCCGGTGTAGGGCCGGAAATGAACTCCCGCAGGTCTGAGCCAGCGCTCTACTGCGGGTGCGGTACCAACACTCCGCGCGGCGGCTCGCCGCGCACCCCATAAGGTAACATAATTTAACGCCGACCGTATGCTGAATTTTTCGTCTACCGCGTCCATCAGTAAGCACCTGGTAATACTTGAATTTCACGGGCTGTTTTGCGCTGCCGCCCTATCCGAGGACGATCAGGTTATCTTGGCGGTGCTGTAGCCTCCACAGTCTGCTCCGGAGAACCGTGATCTTTGAGAAAGCAGCGAAGCTTCCGAACCCTCGCGGGCCGCCGGCGTTCTTCAAAATCAGAAAACGTCATCTCACGTGCGCAAGGTACAACACCGCAAGCAGCGCGACGATGACGAGCATCACTGCTTCGATGAGATCAAAGGTGATGATAACGCGATGCGCTCGCGCGCCCGCCGAGGGCGAATCGCCTTCGCCATTCAGACGAATAGCGCGCAATTCTCCGGCCAGCCAGAAGCTTAGATGGATGGCTGCAAACACCGCCACCAGAACTTTCCAAATAGATGACGGCCACAGGGACCAGCCAGCGAGCACGAGCAGCCAATATAAGGCCTCCACGCGCAACGCCCGCTGCGGAGGGAACCGCCGGTTAATCCAGGAACTGTCTGGCCCGTTCCACGCCTCGAGGATTTTTCCAGTGGAGACGTGGATCAGCAGCATGATCGGGGTATAAGCGAGGATGATGATGGCAAGGGATTTCATTGAACGCCAAGCGCGGCTGCCCGCCGTAGCCGGAAGAGGACCGGCTTTTTGCTCTTGGGTCAGACCTTCACGCGTT
>DASUKV010000266.1:0-10703 GCA_036278555.1 Terriglobia bacterium | reverse complement strand
TAGTACGTCACGTAAGTTCGCGCCGCATAATTCGGAGAAGCGGAGCTCCAGTTTGGCCCCTCACTCGCCCTCGTTCCTCGGGCACCCTCTCCCGGAGGGAGAGGGCTGAGTTTCAACTGGCCGCCAGGATGGCAGCGCTACGGTTCATCACTCATGAAGATCGGCATTGTTTCAGACACGCACGGCTATTTTGATCCGCGCTTGCCGGAACTGCTGGCCGGCTCTGAGACCATCCTTCACGCTGGCGATGCCGGCGGGCACGACGTGCTGGATGATCTGGCGCTGATTGCGCCGGTGCGGGCGGTGCGCGGAAACGTTGATCCCCCTGCCTCAGATCTGCCTTTGTCGCTGCGGCTTGATCTCGCGGGAGTTCCGGTCGAGATGCTGCATATTCTCCCGGAGCCGCAAGCGCAGTTGGCGAAGTGGAGCGGCCCCGAGCAAAGGCAGCAATCCGGCGCGAGAAACCGATTCCTGGGCCAGTTTCAGCCGTCCACGCGGGTGGTAATCTTCGGCCACAGCCATGAGCCTTGCCTTTGCCCGCTAGATGGCAAGCTCTTCCTGAATCCAGGTAGCGCCGGGAAGAAGCGTTTTTCGCTGCCGCGCTGTTGCGGATTGATGACCGTTTCGGGTGAGGAATTGGAAGTGAAAATCCTATCGCTCGAGGATTATAATGAGAAGGTACTGCAATCAATCAGATTTGGCTTAGGAGGGTCGGCGCAATGACACTGAAAAACGTTAAACGCGCTCTGCAGATTGTCGCAACCATCGCCACCGTGGCCCTCGTTGTCATTGAAAAGCTTGAAGGCGCCAAGCTTCGTGGTTAGAGCGCTAATTCAGAAGGCGCCCGCGAGTGACGATGGAAGAAGCGCAATAATAACAAACACCTGCCTTGAAGGAGACCGCCGCAAGGGCTGCCGGACATTTCATTCGTAGACCACCTTCCCTTCGTACATCTCATTGGCTCCGTTCTTCCACACGCCATACTTCAGCCGGAACTGAGGGTTCATGGACGCCGTCCCGATCTCGCCGCGATTGTTCATGGCAATCACGGCCGCCTGAACGGAGCGGTTGCGCGGGTCCGCCTTCACCATCCAGCGCATGATCTCCTCGCACGCCTCTTGCGGCGACGCGCCGCGCGCCATGAACTGGACAATCGAAACGCTGGTGCAGTAATTGGTCATCACGTCGCCATCGCCCGTGGCGGACGCGCCGCCCACGCTATCATCCGCATAAACACCGCAGCCCACCAGGGAGGAATCCGCCACGCGCCCGGGAATCTTGAAAGCGAGCCCGGAAGTGGAACATCCCGCCGCCATGTGACCTTTGCCGTCGGTCGCGACCATGCCGATGGTGTCGTGGTTCTTCGGGCTTTTGAGCCAGAAGGTTTGCCGGTCAGGATTCGATTTCCATTCCTGCCACTTTTTCACACTCTCAGGCGTCAGGAGCTGCCGCGGCTGAAACCCCAGCTTGAGCGCGAAGAGGAACGCGCCCTCGCCGGCCATCGTCGTATGGCGTGTGCGCTCGATCACTTGCCTTGCTACCGAGATGGGATTCTTAATCATGTGCAGGTTGCAAATCGAGCCCGCGCGGTGCCGCGTGCCATCCATGATCGCGGCATCAAGCTCGACGACGCCGTCGGCATTGGGCAAGCCGCCGTATCCGACGGTCGTCACGGTGGGATCATCTTCGACCAAGTTGATGCCCTTCTCAATTGCTTCGAGCAGATTGCCGCTCGCATGGAAAGTCTCTGCGGCTTTTTCATTGGCCTTGCCGCCCCATTCCCACGTGGTCAGAAACACGGGTCCGGGTTGCGATCCGGCGGCGGCGGGAAAATCCGTGGCGGCAAGAGCCGCTGTGCTCGCCACAGTCTTCATGAATCCCCGGCGATCAACTGGTTCCATTCTGGCAGTACTCCTTCCTCGGAATTCACCGCGCCGTCAAGCTTACAAGATCATGACGAAAGTTTGTAGCAGGATATCGTGGAGATCAGCCGTATAATCTACCGGGCAAGCTTCAGGCCCCTACGGAGGAAGTGAAATGGCGCAACACATGAAGGCGCAGGGCGGGAAGAAAAGTCTATCCCGGAGGCTATGCGGCGGGCTTGCGGGGCTGATCATTCTGCTTCTGGCGCTGCCCCAAGCCCTTTCCTCAGCCCCCAAACCCCTATCGATTTATTTCATCGATGTCGAGGGCGGCCAGGCGACGCTGTTTGTTTCGCCCTCCGGCGGGTCGATGTTGGTGGACACCGGCTGGGCGGACCACGACAGCCGTGACGCGAGGCGCATCGTCGCGGCGGCCCGCGACGCAGGAGTCCACCAAATCGACGATCTGGTAATCACGCATTACCATGCGGACCACGTCGGCGGGGTGCCGCAGCTTGCCGCGCTGATTCCCATCCGCAATTTCATCGACCACGGCCCCTTGGTCGAAACCTCAGCGGAGGCGAAGGCGCTCTACCAAGCCTATCTAAAGGCGCGCGCCAAGGGCCACCACATTGTGGCGACGCCCGGGATGGAGATTCCCGTCCGGGGCGTCCACGTGGTGGTTTTAACCGCGGCGGGCAAACACATTGACCATTCCCTTCCCGGCGGAGGCAAACGGAATACGTATTGCCCCGCAAAGCCTGGGCGGGTGATCGATCGCTCAGAAAATGCGCAGTCGGTGGGCGTGCTGGTAAGCTACGGCAAGTTCAGAATGACCGACTTCGGCGATCTTCCCACCTGGCCGGGGGAATACGGGCTGGTATGTCCCACGAATCGTATCGGGCAAGTGGAGGTCTACCTCACGACGCAGCACGCCTACGCCGAATCGGGGTCAGCCTTTCTGGTGGACGCCTTGCGCCCCATCGTCGTGATCGCCAATAACGGCGCGCGGAAAGGCGGCGCCGCCGAAGCCCTGGGCGTGGTACAGCAATCGCCAGGACTCGAAGGCTTCTGGGATCTGCATTACTCCGAATCGGCAGACAAAAAGTTGAACGCGCAGGAGCCGTTCATCGCCAATCCGTCCGGCAGTCCCGACCACGGCTATTGGATCAAGCTGACCGCCTCACCCGACGGCAGTTTTACCGTCACCAATCAGCGCAACGGCGAAACGAAGACCTATCATCCCCGGCATTGAAGGGACTATGTGAAGCTGGTTGTGACGGGCCACGGAACGTAGCTCGCGCAGGGAAGCGCAGATACGGCTTGTGCGAAAGGGGGGACTCGAACCCCCACCCCTTGCGGGACCAGATCCTAAGTCTGGCGCGTCTGCCAATTCCGCCACTTTCGCGTGAAGCTATTATATTAACGTGGAGGCCGCTGCCGGAAGACCATTTCGCCAGTGCGAAAGAGTGTAAGCTCGGGCCGCAAGGAATTTATGGTAAACGGTCAGCCCGCTGAGATCCCGTGGCGCGAACACTCTCGTGGCACGGCCATCGAAACCGCGACTTCCGAGAAGCGCCATCGAAGGGAAATCCCGATTCCCGCCAATAGGTCAGACATCACGATATACTAGCAAGTAATGGGTTTCCTCTCGCGCATCCAGGCGGCTCTGCTGCTCCGGCTGTTTCCTGAAGATCCCGATCACCTCAGCGGCGGCGTTTACTGTGGACGCAGCAAATTAAAAGTCCTGCTGGGCAACGACATTTTTGACAGGCTGCGAGGGAAGTCGGTTGTTGATTTCGGATGCGGACATGGTGAGACGGCGATCGAGTTGGCGGGGAATGGCGCAGGAGCGGTCTTCGGCCTCGACATTCGCGAGCAAATCCTTGATGGGGCGCGGCAAAGAGCGACCGCTGCGGGCGTTGCGGATCGAGTGAAATTTGTTACTCCGGCCGAGATAGGCCGCGAAATCGCAGACGTTGTAATTTCTCTGGACGCCTTTGAGCACTTTGCGGATCCGGCATCCGTTTTACTCGAAATCTGCCGTTTGCTCAAGCCGGGCGGCGTGCTGCTGGCTTCGTTCGGCCCGCTCTGGAGACATCCTTGGGGAGGGCATACGTTCGCGCCCTTCCCGTGGGCGCATCTCGTGATAACAGAGTCAGCGCTCTGCGCGTGGTACACACGCACGAAAGGCATCCCGGTGCACCGCTTTCAGGATGTGAGCGGAGGCCTGAACAGGATGACCATCAGAAAATTTGAGGAGCTGGTGCGGTCCAGCCCCTTCCGCTCCGCGAAGATCACCCCAGTTCCCATCCGCCGTTTCCGACGGCTCCACAACCGCCTTACCCGGGAGTTCTTGACGGCCACTCTGCGATGCGAGCTTCGCCGGTAAGATTGCGCCCAAATCACAGAGGATTACCAACTATAGTGACAACAGACTTTGCAGCGGCGGCGTGCGGCCGCCGGCCACTATCAAAAAAAGCCGGCGCTCAGAGAGCGCCGCTACAGCAAAAGCTGTCACTATAATTGATAATCCTCAATAACCCGGTTTACGCCTTCGCTTCGACCAGGGGCGCATTCACCAGGTGCTCGCTTAAGAACCAAACCTGCATTTCATTCGTGCGGAGCACATCGCTCACCAGGAGGTCGTTGGTACCGTCATCGCCCAATTCTGAGGCGCGGCGGGCGAGCCTCCGCACGTTGCCGATAATGCTTTCGTGCGCGTCGAGCAAACGGGAGATTTGAACCGGGACTTCCTCTCTGCCGCGCGGCGGACGGTCCAGCCGGGTGGTCTCAGCCACGTCGTGAGCCATCGCCAAGCTTACTCCGCCCAGCATTTGAACCCGCTCGGCAATAGCGTCCACAAGTTCGAGTTGCTCACTAAAATGCTTATCAAACAGAAGATGAAGTTGGTAGAAAGTAGGTCCTGACGTTTGCCAGTGGGATTTCTTATAGAGGTCGCGCAGGGTCATGGTGTCCGCCAGTAGCAAATTCAACTGTTCAGTCATTTCCAGGCGAACGGGCTCTTCAAGCGTAATCGGCAACAGCCTTACTGTGCCGTAGCGTTGGATTTCCGGCGCGGATTGATGCAGGTGCGGTTGAGCGCTGACCCCGTTGTGGGCCATCGTATGATCGCCAATCTTGGATGCCATAAAAGTTTGCCTCCCGTCGAGATCTTTACTTCGTCTTAAACTATCACATTCGCCTGTTCGAGAGTGGTTGTTTTGAAATTCCTCCACCCGGCCCGGCGTTCCCGCCCAGCATTCATCTTGAAAAGTTATGCGATTTCGCTTAAGATAGCTTTGGGAGCGATAATACCGTCCAGCTACTCCGCGAATCATCTGAACTAAGTCAGATCATCTGCAATCGCACTCCGTAGATGGCAACTTGGCAGGTTGCCAGGATTGCCGGCCTGCCTGAGGCCTGGTACTACCTCGGACGGGCAAGCCCCACAAATGTTCTCTCCTCGCCGCTTAGGAGCGGTCAACGTGTCAGGGCAAACCGCTGGGTGCACGGCAAGCATGCCAGCCGCTCGCGGCGGACAATGGCCTTTCACCGGCATTGATGCATGTTTTGGGCGTGGGTCGCGCGGGCGGCGGATTCACGCAGGTTAAATTAACCGGGTTGGCCACGGCCGGCCCCGATCTGGAGGATCAAATGGCTACAAAACTTTACGTAGGAAATCTTCCCCACAGTGTCACGGACAGCGCCTTGAGCGAGTTCATCGTCAATGCCGGATTTCAGGTGGCTTCGGCAATGGTGGTGCTCGACAAGATGTCCGGGCAATCTCGGGGATTTGGCTTTGTGGAGCTAGCCCCTGGCGAAGACATGCAGAGGGTCATTGCAAGCTTGAATGGCCGCGATATGGACGGCCGGCCCTTGACCGTGAATGAAGCGCGGCCGCAGCGCACCGGCTTTTCCGGACCCAAGCGCAGCGGAGGTGGAGGCCGCGACCGCTTCGACCGAAAACGGTATTACTGAATCGAGGTGAACCCATGAAACTCAAAAACGGACAGTACGTCCGCCACTCCAGGTTTGGCTGGGGAGCAGTGGTGGAGTGCGACAGCGACCAAACGATGGTGTTTTTCAGGAGCGTTGGCGTCAAGAAGTTTGAGACTTCCGCCAAAAACTTCGCAGTCGTTCAGGATAATACGCTGGAGAAAAAGCCGCGCCCTGGCAAGCGTCCATCGGGGACGGCCAGAAAGCAAATTTCCTTCGCATCGAACAAGTAGCATCCCTCTGTTCATTCCAAGCGAGACAGGAAGAGCCGGTGGTTGGAAAACCGCCCGCTCTTCTGCCCGCCCTCATCACTCTCTCCCTTTCAGGCTCTTCAAACGCCGCATGGCTGGCTGCTTTCGCTTCAAATCCCTTTCCGTATCGCTGAGATGCCGGATCATGGCGGTTCTCGCGGAACAATTCACTTGGGATTCCATCACGGAAAGACATTGCCTCTCTCGATTGATACCGGTAGAATCAACGGTTTAATGCCATCTAAATTCCAACAAATCCTCCGTAGCATCGGCAAGACCTGCGAAGGGCAATCACTCACCGAAGCGGAAGTCGAGAAGGTCGTCCAAGGAAAAGGCTTCTTTACCGAGCTTGGGTACGAGGGGTTTGGCGTGGACCTCCTCGCGCAGCGCAGCGGGCGCTCGCAGAAGCGCTTTGACGTGGCCCTTCTCGGTTTCGGGGGGCGGGTCAGAACCATTATTGAGTTTAAGCAGGTGAATGCCGGCCCGCTCGCCGCATTCCAGCAAAAGCTGTTTGATGAGTACGTCAGGCCGCAGCTTGCTTTATTCGGTGTGCTGACGAACGGCGTTGAGTTCATTATTTACGCCCGCACAAACGGGGAATTTACCGAGCAGTTGAACCTGCGCCTCGCAGAAATTAGCGAACAAGACGCCGCCAGAATTGAAGGCTGGCTTTCAAAAAAGCAGATTCACTTTGAGTCTCTCGAAAGCGTTTCCGATCATCTCAAGTTCATCCGTGAAAATCCTTTGCTCGTTTCGGCTCCGGATTCAGAAGCGGCCAGAATCTTTTTTCAGGTTTTTCAACTGCGGCCTGAGTCGGCGTTTGGCAAACTAACACTCAGACTGAAGGAGTTATTGCCAAAGACAGTTGAGTCCTCAGGTTTCGCGCGCGGCTCCTATGAATTCTGGCAAAAGACTTATGCTCGCGAGCTGAAAGACAAGGAATTGCCGGACAGTTGGGAGCCATTCTTGGGGAGTAAGGCTCGCACGGAAATCGCGCAGTTTTCATTCGCCCTGGAAACCGCCTACACGATTATTTCGCGCCTGATTCTGGCCAAGGCGGCGGACGATCACCGCTTCCCCCATGTTCGCTTTATGGCTCGGATTCGAGACAGCCTCAATGAACTTACCGTCCGCGATCGTCTGAAGCCGGAACATTATCTGGAAGTGGTGCGCCGCTCCTTCGACCGCGCCAGCGAGACTCTGTTTAGCTCGATCTTCTCCCAGGACATTTTTGACTGGTGGTTTGAGTGCTCGATTCCTGAAGCACGCGGGTTATTTTACGCGCTGGCGGAGTCTACGCTAGCATCCTGCCAATTCAATTTCGAGGATCTTTCGGGGGATTTTCTGGGTGAGCTCTACCAGCATTACTTTGATCGTGATACGCGCAAGGCTTTGGGGGAGTTCTATACACCGCCTGAAGCCATCGAGTTCATCCTTGACGAGTGCGGCTACAAGGGCCAGCGGGGCCATCGTCTGCTCGATCCGGCCTGCGGTTCCGGGTCGTTCTTGGTCGCGGCCCTACGGCGCTATCTCAGCAGTCAGCCTCCTGGCTCTGATCCGAAAGGCGTTCTACTCGATCTCACCGAAGGTTTGCGTATTGTCGGATTCGACATCAATCCCTTCGCTGTCTTGATGTCTCAGGTGAACTACGCTGCTTTGATCCTGCCTCTGTATGCCAAGACGATTTATGACGACCCGGATTTCCGCATCGTGCGCTTGCCGGTTTTTCGAACGGATTCCTTGCGAATCGAGGAGAGAGAAGGCGAGTGGGCGCAAGAGTCCGCGGACAAGTTGCAGGTGAACCTTCAATTTGACGAGGCGACACTTGACGTGAGCGTTTACTTGCCCATTAAGGGGGGCAAGAAGGATTTCGTCAAGATGTCGGTGAGGGTTCCCCGCTATGGAGACGCGCGCAAGCAGGCGTTGGTGGCGAATCTCGAAGAATATATTGCGGCGCTGGCGCGCCTTTTTCAGGCCGTCCGGGACAAACGGTTCACGCTTGATGACCTGCTGGCCGTCCGTTTCGCTGAACGGTCTGAAAAACTTCGTAGTTATCTCGAACCCGCGCGAAATGCCCTGGAAGAAACCGTCAGCGTGCTGAAAGGGAAATACCAGGATGGCCGCTTTCTCAAGACAATTGAAGACTTGGTGCTGGCGGTTTCACTCAAGAATGATCTCCGCTATGACTTTGTCGTGGGAAACCCGCCCTACGTTCGGATTCAGAAAATTCCGCAGCACATCAAGGAATACTGGGCTGGAAAATACGAGTGGACCGAACACAACTATGACCTTTATGTCCCATTCCTTGAGCGCGCGGTCAACTCAGCGGGGCAGGAGGGCTGGCTTGGACGCCAGGGACGGTTGGGCTTTATTCTCTCGGACCGCTTCCTCAATGTCGATTATGGCGAAAAGCTTCGTGAGCGCCTGCCGGAGTCGCTGCGCGTGGACGTCCTGCTTGATTTCCGTGATACCCGCGTGTTCGCCGGGGCGCTGAACTACCCGGCGATCCTGATTGCGGAGCGCGATGGCGCAGCTAGGAAAGGCAGCCTCGAAGCCGCCCGCGTGTTCACCAGCGAAGCCGGCGCCCAGGACGTGATGAGCGAATTTAACGTGCTGCGCAAGAAGCTGGATCGCAACGATTCTGAGCGCAGCGCCACGGTTGAGGTGTTCAAGTTTCCCCGACAGCGATTGAAGGGTCGCGGCTGGTGGCTGATGCCGCCAGATGAGCAACAGATATTCGATAAGCTCACAAAAGACTCAGCTCAAAAACTGATCGAATTGACAGCCACCAGCAGCGGTGGCTTTGCAGGCTACCAAACGAGCGCCGATGCGATCCTGGTCCTCGATGAGGCTGAAGACTTGGGCAAGACAGTAAAACTCTGGCCGAGGCATGAAGGAAACGGCTGCGGCTGCGGCAAAAAACCGGTCGAAATTGAGAAAGACGCCTTGAGGCCCTTTTTGTTTGGAAGAGATGTCGCCCGCTGGTCGATTGATTGGAAGCGCTCTTGGGTATTGTTTCCTTATGACCGCTACCCTAAAAAGGAAAGCCTCGAAGGAGATGTCGTCGAAGAATGGAACCTGATCCCGTCGAAGGCTAACCTGGATAAATTCCAGTTTCTCCGGCCAGAAAAAATCAGGTTGTTCGAAGATCGTTTTCCGAAAGCCTGGAAGTACCTGTGCAAACATGAAGAAAAGCTTCGGGCGCGTGAGGATCACCGTTACGAGCAAGGCAAGTCGGAAGAACACAATTGGTATGGAGCTACGTATCCGAGAGGGTTGGATTACTACTTCCGGCCCAAGCTCGTGCTGCAGCTTCTCTCACGGCGAAATTCCTTCGCAGTTGATCAAGAGGGCAAGTTTGTCTTTCAGGCTGGCGGCAAAGGGGGAGGCGTTTATGGTATCGCGCCCGCCAGCGAGGTAGGTAATCTTCGGCTTCTATTAGCCTTCTTGAACTCACGGCTGGCCGACTTTCTGATGAAGCAGGTAAGCTCCGTCTATGGCGGACGCTTCTACTCTTATGCCGATCAATTCTTGAAAGGGCTGCCCATAATAGAAACGATCCTCGACGAGAACTCAACACCTGCCAGGAAGTTGGCATCATTAGCAGACCAGTTGACAAATAATGCTGCGATACGTGCCGAGTTGCTCCGCAAAACGCAGATGTTTCCGGCGAGCTTTGAGCGCGACCTCTCGCGGTACGAGCTTAACACCATTGGCCATATTTCAACCGGGCATCCAACTTCTGCCCAACTGTCTCTCGAGCCGGACGCAATTTCGGTTCAAAGCACTCTTTATGGGTACGAAGTACAGCATGGCGGACCACGGACCTTCCAGTTCGGGCATCGTGAGCATGCCGAGTGTTTAGCAGCGGCGTTGCGCCTTCAAACCCGCCGGTCTTTGACCCTGAAGGACACGTTGGAGTGGCGGCTGCCGGTCAAGCCCGAAGGCTGCAAGAAGCTGTTGGACCTGCTGGCCCGCACGCAGGACGAATCGCGCCGGCTCGTAGAACAGATTGCCTCGGCGGAAGACGAGCTTAATGAGATTGTCTATCAGCTTTATGAAATCTCAGCCGCCGAGCGTTCCGTGATCGAAGGTTTCTTAGACCGCTACAGCAGCTACCCGGCAGGTTCGGCGAACGGAAACGAAAAAGACGACGATGATGTTTCCGGCGCGGCTGATTGATTCAGGGCAATGCCGTCTCTGGCCGTCGATCTCTACCAAAAAACCGGCGGCCAGAGGCCGCCGCTACAATTATCCTTCCAGCCGGAAGAGCACCGAAATTGTGGTAATCACCTCCACGGGCTTGCCATTGAGCAAGGTGGGTTGATAGCGCCACTGTTTCACCGCTTTGAGCGCGGCGTCGGAAAGCTCCTGGTCCGGGGAACTCAGCACTTTCAGGCTGAGTGGCGTCCCGCTGGTTGAGATCACGGCATCGAGCAGCACCGTACCCTGAACGCCTTTGCTACGCGCCGCTTCAGGATATTCGAGATGCGCGCCCCGGATGAGTTTCGCCGCCTCCACATTGCCTCCAATGCGAATCCGCGTAGGCAGTCCGGACTTGGGGGAGCGTTGCGCGAGTAAACCAGGAGGG
>DASUKV010000265.1:0-5579 GCA_036278555.1 Terriglobia bacterium | reverse complement strand
CAGCCAGAAAATAAGCCAGATGAACCCCAGGCTGCCGGTGAAAACGAACGCCACGCGCCAGTTCCACGTGAGCGTGAGCCAGACGACGATGGGCGGCGCCAGCACCGCGCCGATGTTCGTGCCGGCGTTGAAAATTCCCGTAGCAAAGGCGCGCTCCTTCTCGGGGAACCATTCGGCGACGGTCTTGATGGACGCCGGGAAATTGCCGGCTTCGCCTGCGCCCAAAAAGAACCGCGCCACCCCAAACGAAAACGCGCCGCTCGCGAGCGCGTGCGCCATCGACGCAATCGACCACCAGGTGACGGAAATCGCAAAGCCGATGCGCGTGCCAACCCAATCGATGATCTTCCCGAACACGATCATCATGCCGGCATACGCCAGCTCGAAGGCGAAGATGATCCAGCCGTAATCGCTCTCCGACCAGTGCATGACTTGCTGCAGATGGGGCTTTAAGACGGAGAGGGTCTGCCGGTCAATGTAATTATTGGTTGAAGCGAAGAGAAGCAGCGCGCAGATCAGCCAGCGAAGCTTGGGGATGCGCTTCTCAGGGAGAGCCTTCGGAGTGCTGGAAGAAGGGGGGGACGGGGGCATACGGTCAGGCGACGACGCTTGCGTCAGGCGGAGTTTCGGGCGCGATGAGCGGAAGCACGTGGCCGCCCTGCTGAAGCGCCACCATCCGGGCGTCGCGGCCGGCCAAAGAGAGCGCCATTTCGAGCGCCTGCTGAGGCGTTGCGGACGGCTGAAAGCCGATGCGCTTTTGCACTTCGGGCGGGATGCCGGGGCATACCATAATGCCGCGCGCGCGGTCGCGGATCACTCGGCCCACGTGCGCCAGATGCGCGGCTGCCACGAGGTCCGTCATCTGTTTTTCCGCGACCATTTTCTTAACGGATTCAACGGACTGGTAGCCGAGCTTTTCAACCTCTTCATGCTCGTCGGAGATACCATGCGGGCAGGGAGTGATGAGAATGACGACTCCATCCTGTTTCACGGCAAGCTCTGAAGCGTAAACCCCCTTCGCTGCCTGCCACAGGTCGTAATCCGCGGGATAGGACTCGGCCACCACAATATCTGCATACTCCGGCTGGAGAACGCCATAAACCGCCCGCGCGTGCCCGGCGCCCAGATGATGCGCGGCCACTGGATCGCCCGCCACCACCAGCGTCACGCGCTCATTGCGGTCCATCACCACGTTCACGATGTAGCGCAAGCCCGCGAGCCGCGCGATCTCTTCAACCTCACGGCGCACGGGATTATCCGCGAAGCCCATGATTTCCGCGCCGGGATAAAGGGCGCTCAGCCAGTGCGTGTGCCCCGTCACGCCGGGCCCGGAAACGCCCGGTTGCACGATGCTCGATCCTCCGGTAAAGCCCATGACGCGATGCGGAACAATCTGCCCGAGGCCGATCACCAGGTCCGCCTCGGCGAGCCGCCGGTTCACTTTGATCGGAGTGCCGTCGGCGGTCGCGCCGATGCGGCGCAGGTGTTCTTCATCTTTCCAATGATGCAGGTGGACGGGATAAGTGCGGAGGGTTTCCGCGCCCAGCTTCGCTTCCAACTCCTCCCGCGTCATGTGCGAGTGGGTTCCAGCGGCGATCAGGATTTCGATGTTTTGTTTTTTGACCCCGCCTTGCTCCAGGCGGCGGAAGATTCCCGGCAGCAGACGCCAGGCGGGCGTCTGCCGCGTGATGTCATCTACCAAAAGCAGGACCTTCGTGGAAGGCGAGACAAGCTGCTCAAGCGGCTCGGCGGCGATGGGATGATCCAGCGCTTCTTCCACTAAGGCTTCAAGCGGGCGCGGACTCTCCATCTCGCACGGCGCTAATGTGGCCAGCCAGTTCGAGTCGGGGACCTCAAGGGGTGGAACATCCGGGTAGGAGAACTTGATCTGCATCGTGATTTTCCCGCGAACCCGCGAATTCTATCATAAGTTGGTGAGCGCGATTGCCGGAATTACGCCGCTTTTATTCGGCCGAAAAACCCTCACCCGGCTCGCGACGGGAAGCGCCGCTTCCGTGCTCGCCACCCTCTCCCGAAGGGAGAGGGCTGAAATCAGCGAAGGGATAGCGGCCGTGCGTTTGAAGTCCGCCAGACAAAAACCAAGTGGGCTAAAGAGCCCTTGGGAAAGAACCGCAGCCTTGACGGGATGTAAAAGGTCACGTTATGTTAGGACTAGCGCTAGGAAGCGCATCTTAAAGACGAAGGAATCATAGCCTTGAAACGGACTTTCCAACCTAACCGGCGTCGCCGGTCGAAGACCCACGGATTTCGCGTGCGCATGCGGACTGCGGGCGGGCGTAATGTACTAAAACGGCGGCGGCAAAAGGGCCGTCATCGCTTGGCTCCATGAAGGGGGTCGAGCCATCGCAGTCCTTTCCCAAAGCATTGCGGCTTTTGCGCCGGCCCGAATTTCGAAGGGTTTATGAGGAAGGACGGCGTGGGAGCGCGCGAGTATGCACCATTTTTTACCGCTCCAACGGCTTGCCACGCACGCGCCTGGGCGTCACGACGCCGAGAGCGCTCGGCAGCGCGGTGTTTCGCAATCGGATTCGGCGGCGTTTGCGGGAAGTATTTCGCCGGAATTATACGAACATTCCGGGGGGGTGGGACATCGTTTTGAACCCGCGTCCGGCGGTTGCAGATCTTCCGTTCCCCGTATTGACCCGCGAGATTCTTCGCCTGATGCCAAGCGAATCAGGATTGCCGGGCAAATCCGTCATCTCACAAAACTAGGTGTTCTGATCCTCATCCGTTCTTATCAGCTTTTTCTCTCGCCCGTGCTCCCTCCCGCGTGCCGGTTCTATCCCACTTGCTCAGCCTACGCTTACGAAGCGGTGGAAAAATGGGGCGTCGGGCGCGGTGGCTGGCTGGCCCTGCGGCGGCTCTTGAAATGCCATCCGCTTGGAAAGCAAGGTTACGATCCGGTACCGTAACGCGAAGGGCTTGCTCGGCCGCTCACGGAAATGAAGAGAATGGAAGCTCTTGGCCGGCGGTTAAGGTTCTCCGCTCGCCGGCATTATTAAGGAACCGACTTCACTGATGGACAAAGATACTGAAAAGCGATGGATTATCGCTTTTATCCTGATGTTCGGGGTGTTCCTGCTGTGGCGCGCCTTTTTGGCGCCGCCCCCACCGCCGCCCGCGCCAAAACAGGCGAATTCTCACGCTCAGGCAAAAGCCGCGCCCGAGGCCCAGGCGTCTGGTAAAAAATCTGCCAGTGCCAAGAAAGCGCCACCCCGCCACGTAGCCCTTCCCGTCGAGCAAGGAAAGTCAGCCCGGGAATTCACCGTTGAAAATGACTTTTACCGCATTACCTTTTCCACGCAGGGCGCGGTAGTGAAGAGCTGGATCCTGAAGAAATTTCAGGACCGCGAAGATAAGCCCCTCAACGTGGTGAACACTCGCGCCTGCGAGCAGTTGGGCTACCCCATGAGCCTGTCGTTGAAGGACTCGACGCTGGCCGGGCGGCTGAACTCCGCGATTTACGTCGTCAATCCCTCGGAGAGCATCCTTCACGCCCCTCAGGAAGTCACCTTCACTTACAGCGACGGGAAAATCCGGGTGGAAAAGCGGTTTTCGTTCGGAGCGGACTATCAGGTGAAGGTGAAGGTCAGCGTGTTTGACGGCGAAGCCTATTTGCCCGTCGCGGTGAAATGGCCCGGAGGCGCCGGCGACCAGTCCCTGGTTGCCAAGATGCGCGATAAAGAGAGCCGGGCGTTTTACGATCATGGCTCCGGGATCAAAACCGTCGAACAGAAGAAAGTCGACGATCAACACACGATCCCTGGCCCCCTGCAATTTGTCGGGCTCGAGGACGACTTCTTCGCCGGTGTATTCATTCCTCAGTCGCCTGAGACGGCGGTCTTTCAGTTTAGCCGCCATGAATGGACGGCCAGCGATGAGAAGAGCAAAGAGCCTCCCCAGTCGCTGACCGCTTCCCTCGGCACAACCCAGGCGGAGCCGCTTTCATTCGGTCTGTTCGTCGCGCCCAAAGTCCTTGATGTGCTCAAAGCCGAAAATCCTGCGCTGGAAAGCCTGGTGAATTTTGGGTGGTTCAGCGTTATCGCCAAACCCACTTTCCTGGGAATGCTTTGGATTTACAACCACGTAGTGCACAACTGGGGCTGGGCGATTGTGATCCTGACGGTGCTCATCAACATGGCGTTCTTTCCGCTGAAGCTCAAGAGCATCCGGTCCGCGCAGGCGATGCAGCGCGTTTCGCCTCAGGTGAAGGAGATTCAGGCGCGTTATAAGCAATACAAGTTCAATGACCCGCGCAAGCAGCGCATGAACCAGGAAGTGATGGAAATTTATAAGAAGCACGGCGTCAACCCGCTGGGCGGATGTCTGCCCATGCTGGTGCAACTGCCGATTATTTATGCTTTTTATGAGGTGCTCGAATCGAGCATCGCCATGCGTCACGCCCCGTGGATCTTCTGGATCAAGGACCTTTCCGTACCGGATCCGCTTTACATTTTGCCGGCCATCGCTATCGTTCTCTCGTTTATCATGCAGAAGATGACCCCCATGCCATCGGTTGATCCGGCGCAGCAGCGTATGATGATGCTGGCCCCGCTGGCCGTCGGATTTATTTTCTTCTATGAAGCAGCGGGGGTTACGCTCTATTATTTTGTGTACAGCGCCGTCGCTATCGCGCAGCAGATGTTGATCAACCGGATGGCGCCCCCCTCGAAGACGCCACAAGCTCAGCCGCCTTCCGGGGGGAAGACAGAGTCCGAAGGGCCGCGAAAGCCCCCGGCGCCCCGAAAACCCGTGCCCGTAAAAAGCTAAAACCCGATGGAAAGCCCAACCGCCCAAGCCGCTCATCAGCCCGAAATGTTGGAAAGCTATGTCCAGCAAATCGAGAGCTTTCTCCGCGAAATATGCGCACGAGCCGGGTTTGGGCTTGAAGTAAGTTCGCACAAAGCCCCGGAGAGGCCGGGCGAGCCGGACGGACCGGAATGGATTGTGGATTTCTCCGGACGCGACTCAGACCTGCTTCTCGAAAGCCGCGCCGAACTCCTGGATTCCTTGGGCTATCTCGCTTTGAAAGTATCGCGGCTCGAGGAAAGGCCTGCGCGAAAAATCGCATTCGACTGCCAGGATTACCGGCGCATGCACGCCGAGGAACTGCGGCTCACAGCGCGTCTGGCGGCGGAGCGGGTGATTGATTCCGGCAAACCTTTCAGCCTGAACCCCATGAACTCAAGCGACCGGCGAGTTGTTCATCTGGCCCTGAAGGATCAGCCGCTCATCCGCACTGAAAGCCAGGGCATGGGTCCTGGACGCCATGTGGTGATTCTACCGGCTTCGCCCAATGGCTAATGCCGGCGCCGCTGCATCGCCTTCTCGCTTACCGCTCCATCTCCTCTTTTTTCTCTTAGGGAAGAAGCTCTTGTACTCTTCTTTCTTCAGCCCTCTCCCCGTGGGAGAGGGTGGCCAACGGCCGGGTGAGGGGCTTTGAAAAGCCGCGGAGTTACAAAACAACTCCGCGCTACCTCATCCATTCCGGCAAAGGCGCAGCAAGCAGCGCCCCTACGATTTTCGGCTTTGCCTTCTGCCGAAGGCCGGGTGAGGGG
>DASUKV010000264.1:0-13669 GCA_036278555.1 Terriglobia bacterium | reverse complement strand
CCCACTTTCGCATCATGATCCGTAATGTATTCCGCGCGCCGCATGAGGTGCAACCCCAGCCGCATTTTGCTGTAGGCGGATTGACCGAGGACGGGGATGTCCTCTCTGGGCTTGCCTGGGCGATAGCCCTGGCTTGCCAGTTCCAAGGCCAGACGCTTGGCCGCAGCGAGCTGGTGGTCGCGATTCATCGAGATCATATCGCAAGCGGAGAGATAGCCCAACTTGCGACCCTCTTCCGCGCTGGTCGAAACCTTGGCCATCCCGATATTCTCGAAGATTTGCCTGATAGGATGGAAAGGGTCCGCGTTCTCACCGAGCGGGGCGGAATACGTGGCGCGCACGAGCATTTCCTTTAAGCCGCCTCCAGCCGGAATCAGACCCACGCCGGTTTCAACCAGCCCCATATAGGCTTCCGCCGCCGCAGTCATGCGATGACAGTGAAGCGAGATTTCGAGTCCGCCGCCGAGCGTCAGTCCGAAGGGCGCCGCCACGACGGGCTTGGGAGCGTATTTCAGCGCCATGTTCGCTCTTTGGAAACCGCGAACAAAATCGTGAATTTCATCCCAGTCGCCTTCCTGGATGGCAAGAAGTAAGAGCATCAGATTGGCGCCCGCGCTGAAGTTCGCACCTTGATTGCCCAGGACGAGCGCCTCGAAATCATCACTCAGCCGCTTCAGTCCGGCATGGATCATTGCAACCGTATCCGGCCCGATCGTATTCATCTTCGAGTGGAATTCCAGGCAGAGGACGCCATCGCCCAGGTCAATGAGACTCGCGCCGGCGTTCTTAGTGATTTCCCGGGCCTGGTCTTTCAGCGCGAATAGCAGAAGAACGCCGGGAGGGTTCTCCAGGATCACGGGGCGGGCCTGGCGTAAATCGAAAACCATCGTGCTGCCGTTTGAATGGCTGTAGAAACTCTTCTCCCCGGAAGCCTGCAACCGTTGGACAAGCGGCGGCGGAGATAAATTCTGCAGCTGCCAGAAATTCACAACCTTCTCGATACCGATCGCGTCCGAGATCTCGAAGACTCCGCATTCCCAGTTGAAGCCCCACTTCATGGCGCAGTCGACAGAAACGAGATCCTCTGAAATTTCGGGAATGAGACTCGCGGCGTAGTGAAAGACGCGGCCGAGGAGCTTTTGATAAAATTCGCCGGGACGCCCCGATAGCTCAAAAAGCGATTTCACTCGCTGGCGGGCGTCTTCGATCATTCCGGCCATCTCGAGCGCGGGCAGGCGCGGCTTCTGGCGCGGGCGGTATTCAAAAGTACGGAGGTCCAGAGTAAGGATTTCGCTCTCTTTCCCAGGCCCTGAGAGGGTCTTCTTATAAAAGCCTTGGCGGGTTTTTTCGCCCAGAAGACCGCGCTCAATCATCTGCTCAACGAAGCCGGGAAGTTGAAAGACATCCCGCTCATCACCGGCCGGAAGCGATGCCTGAAAGTTCCGGGCAACGTGCGCGAGAACGTCCAGCCCGACAAGATCGAGCAGGCGAAACGTGGCGGATTTCGGCAGGCCCAGGACGGGGCCCGTGAGCGCATCGACTTCTTCAATCGAAAAGTCGAGCTCCTGCATCAGCCGGAGCGTGAGCGCCATCACGAAGGTGCCGATGCGGTTCGCGATGAAATTGGGTGTATCCTTGGCGCGAACCACCCCTTTACCCAGAACGTCATCGCCGAAACGCGAAATCTGCTTCACCACTTCCGGCAAAGTCTCGGCGGTGGGGATGATTTCCAGCAGTTTCATGTAGCGCGGCGGATTGAAGAAGTGCGTTCCCAGCCAGCGACTTTTGAAGTCCTCATCAAGATCCCGCGCGATGGAGGCGAGAGAAATCCCGGAGGTGTTTGAGCTGATGATGGCCTGATGAACGAAAGGCCGGATTTTAGCGAGGAGCGCTCTCTTGACCGCAAGGTCTTCCGTCACCGCTTCGATGATCCAGTCGCAATCCCGCAGGCGTTCGAGATCGTCCTCGAAGTTGCCAACGGAAATAAGCCGGGCGGACTCGGGGACGAAGAAGGCAGCCGGACGAGCCTTCAAAGCAGTGTCCAATCCCGTCTGGGCGTAGCGGTTGCGGACCTTGGGATCATCGAGCGTCAGCCCTTTCTTTTCTTCCCCAGCCGAAAGGGACGGCGGCAACTGGTCCAATAGAAGGCATTCCGTTTGAGCATTGGCGAAGTGGGCGGCAATCTGGGCGCCCATCGTGCCCGCTCCGAGCAAAGCCACTTTGCGGATCACACGCATGTTCATCCTCAAGATGAAGATAGCACATTACCGCGTGGCCTTATGAGCGGGGCAGCCTTAACCTCCGGCGCTCGCAGGCGCCGCGATAGCATGCCGGCGGGTGACTCGCTTCAAAGCAAAAGGCCGGGCATGTTACGCCCATAATCGCTGTATATTAACTGACATTTCCGTATGGAATCGTATAGGATAATTGAATGGCATCGCGAAAAATCCGCGGAAGCCGACCGTGCATGCTGGCATTATGTCTGGCAATTCTAGCGGGTGGAGTGTTTTCCAATTGCCTCCCGGCGGAGCCCTCGAAGCAATCCGTCGAACTTATTATTTCCGCGGCCATCAGCCTGACAGAATCCTTGCAAGCGATTCGCAACCTTTATCGTGCGCAGGTTCCGGATGTTTCTATTGTCCTGAATCTTGGCGCGTCGGGTATTTTGCAACAACAGGTTGAACAAGGCGCTCCCGCCGACATCTATATTTCCGCCTCGCCCGAAGAGATGAACTCGCTCGAAACCGAGGGTCTTCTTTTGAATCAGACGCGGCGAAACCTGCTGGAAAATACGCTGGTCCTCATCTGTCCTGCCGCATCGAAAAAAGTTTCGGGATTTCAGGACCTGATGCACGCAGACGTTCAAAGGATCGCCATGGCGAGCCCGGAGAGCGTGCCGGCGGGGGTATACGCCGAGCAAACGCTCAAGTATCTGAAAATTTACCAGCAGGTTCGCCCCAAGATTATTTTGGCGCAAGACGTTCGTCAGGCTCTGGCCTATGTCGAGACAGATAACGCGGATGCGGGCCTGGTTTATGCCACAGAGGCGAAGCTGACCAACAAGGTAAGAGTGGTGGCGCGGGCCCCGCGCAATTCGCACGCTCCGATCGTTTACCCCGTGGCGGTGCTTAAGCGATGCCCGCACGTGAAGGCGGCGGAACGATTCGTTGACTTTCTTGCGAGTCCCGCCGCACAGCGGATTTTTGCAAAAGAAGGATTTGCCAGGGCAGGGCAGTGACAGGAGGCGCTCTTCCGCTTCGCGCAGCGGCCAAACATGGGATTTAACGCATCGCCGATCTGGGTTTCGATTGAAACCTCCGTCACCGCCACGGTAATCACCTTCTTTCTCGGATTGGCCGCAGGGAACTGGCGTGTGGGCGCCGGGGGCAAGAAGGGACAGATCCTGGACGCTCTGTTCATTGTCCCGCTGGTTCTACCTCCCACGGTGGTCGGCTACCTTCTGCTACTATTGCTCGGCAGGACAAGCCCCGTAGGGCGGGCCTTCGAAAGCCTCGGCTTTAGCATTCTGTTTTCGTGGCCCGCGACGGTGATTGCGGCAACCGTTGTCGCCTTTCCGCTGATGTATCTCTCAACGCGCGGGGCCCTGGAGCAAGTGAATCCCAGCTTCTTGCACGCGGCTCGCACGCTGGGCGCGCCGGAATGGACGGTCTTCTGGAAGATCACCCTGCCTCTGGCCTGGCCCGGAGTGCTTGCGGGAACGGTGCTCTCCTTTGCCCGCGCCCTGGGAGAATTCGGCGCGACTTTGATGCTCGCCGGAAATATTCCCGGTAGAACGCAAACCCTCCCGATCGCTATTTTCTTTGCGGCAGAGGCTGGCCGGATGAGGCAGGCTCTGGCCTGGGTGCTAATTACTGTGGGCATCGCGGCGGTGGCGATCGTCGCTTTCAATACCTGGGGCCGGCATCAACGCTTCTCCGCATTGACGGGAAAAAGGGCTTAGCTTGGAATTGCAGGTCGAGATTCGGAAACAATTTAAGGGCTTCCGGCTGGAGGTCGCCTTTCAAGCGGGCGACAAGACGCTTGGAGTGTTGGGTCCTTCTGGCTCGGGGAAAAGTATGACCTTGCGGTGCATCGCCGGCCTCGATACGCCGAGCTGGGGGCGCATCGTTCTGAACGGCCGCACCCTCTTTGACTCGAAGCGCAGCATCAATTTGCCCAGCCGCGCGCGGCGCGTGGGTTTCCTCTTGCAGGACTATGCCCTTTTTCCGCACATGACGGTGGCGGAGAACGTCAAATTCGGCCTTCACCATTTACCTCGCTCAGAGGCCAGGCGCAGAGTCGAGGCGCAGATCGCACGGGTGCAGCTTGAGGGCCTGGAGGGGCGTTTCCCGCGTCAGCTTTCGGGCGGACAGCAGCAGCGGGCGGCGCTCGCCCGAGCGCTCGCGACGCAGCCGGAGGCGCTTTTGCTGGATGAGCCGCTCTCTGCGCTCGACGTATACCTTCGCAGCCAGATGGAAACGTTGTTGGTTGAGACGCTTGGCGCATACAAGGGAGTGTCGCTTTATGTGAGTCACAACCTTGAAGAGGTTTACCGCGTCTCTGAAGATATCGTCGTGATCTCAGAGGGGAAGGAGGTGGCATTCGGGCCCAAAGATGAGGTCTTTCGCCACCCGCCGGGCTTCACCGTAGCGCAGGTGACGGGCTGCAAAAATTTCTCGCGAGCGAAAGCCATCAGCAGTGATTGCATTGAAGCGCTCGACTGGGGCTGCGCCCTGCGGGTGTGGTCTTCCATCCCTCAGGACCTGCAACATATCGGAATTCGCGCACACCATCTTGAAATCTTCGCGGCGCCGGACGGATTCAACGCCTTCCCGTGCGAGTTAGTCCGAGTGATTGAGGGGCCCTTTCGAATGACGCTTTATCTAAGGCTGTCGATGCCGGGCGCGCCTCCAAGCCATCATCATCTTCAAGCGGAAATCACCCGAGAAGTATGGGCAGGCCTCAAGACCCATCCCTTCCCCTGGAACGTCCGGCTGGCGCCGGAGAGAATTATGCTGCTGGCGAAGGATTCCGGCCCGGGCGGGGCAGACGGCAAGTGACGCGATACCGATTGGCGGCCGCGCTGCCGGGGGCACTTCGCAATGCTTGATTTATTTCGTGAGGAAGTCCTCCCGCGGCGGATTGAAGATATCGAAGAGCAGAGAGTCCTCGAGCGCTTCTACTTTGTGCGAGACGTTCGAGGGGATGTAAGCGACGCCGTCGGTTTCAAGCAACGTCTCCTGCCCGTCGATCCAGAACTTCACTCTCCCCTTTTGGATGAATGTAATTTGCTCGTGAGGATGTTGGTGGAGCGGCACCACACATCCTTTTTTCATTTGCAGGCGGACCATCATCATGTTGTTTCCGGTGATGATCTGGCGCACGATCTCCGGGCTGACCTTTATGGTATCTACGCCGCTCCAATGAACGCAATGGTGTTTGGGCATCGCTGACCTCCCTTCGCTCCTCTGAATTCGGTTTCAATCATTTTTACGGCTGAATGACGCGTATAACTCTGCCGTTGTGTCATGCAGATAATCGTGCGCGATCTGCAGCGCTTCCGGCCGGCTGATTTCCCCTTCAGAGATCATTTCCGCGAGCGCGGCGGCCAACGACCCGCGCGCGGACTTCACGCCCAGCCAATAGGTTTCCTCGGCCCCTATGATTTTGCTGTAGGGATAAGCGTCCGAGCCGAAGAGGACCTTATGGGGATAAATTTCTAAATCCCGCTTCAGAATCCTGGTGAACTCTGAGGGATAAAGCAGCAGCTCAATCTCCGGAGTGTCAAGATAAACGTTCGGCATCGCGGCCAGCCAGATCGCCTTGCGGTCATAAGGATAGCCGTTGTGAAGCAGAACAAACGTGGTGCCGAGGTAGCGAGGGTCGCGCAGGATGTTTTCCAGGTTCAGCACGTTGCTCTTTTGCAAACTGAAGTAATCCCCACCGACAGCGGCGGTATGAATATTGACGGGCAGGCGCAGCCGTCCACCTTCGCGGAGAAGGTAGCGGAAGGTGTAATCCTGAAACGTCTTGTATTCTGGCGGGCTCGGCGTTCCCCCTTGGCAGTACTTGGCGTAAATCTGGCTCGCAGCCGCCCGCGGCGGGTCGCCGAAGCGCAGGGACCGGAAATATGCGACCTCAAATTTCATGGCGATGCCACCGCGAGCCTTATTCTGCTCCAAAATTCTTGTCACGAACGCGAGATAGCCGTTTAAATTTTCGGGAAGCCTGGCGATTCCGTCCTGAGCCATATACCGGCGCAGCATCTTTTTCTGCATCAGAACATACACAGCTTCATCCGGATTGCGATGAATGAAATTGCGATTGTCGAACGGGAAAAGAAAAGAATCCACAAAGAACACCCAGCGGAAGCGCTTTGGGTCGAGATAATCGGGCATATCCACGCGGTTGGCTGCGGAAATCTGAATGCCGCATTCATCGAGAATGTGATCCCAGTAGGCCGTGCCGGGACGGTCTGCTGTCTTTCGTAGCAGCCAGGCTTCATGAACGGGTAAAAAATCGTTGTACGGATAACCGAAGAGAGCTTTGGCCGCGTCGAGGTATTCCGGGTTTGTCTCGCGCAGACGGAATGGAGCGTGGCCCGGCGGGGAGGTCATTGCGTCCACATTGGGATCGTCTGAAAATCCCGGATGAGCGTGATCGTCGAAAATGGGAATGCGGCGGATTTGCTGCAGCAGGCTCTGTAGAGCGGCTGAATATTGTTGCCGGCCAGGGATCGGGATTGAGCGCAAAGGTTGCCGGGCAGCACGAAACTTGCGGCCGTCAGCATTAGTGCCAAGGAGGCGCTGCTCGTCCCGGCGGGAAAATTGGAGGATTTCGAAGCTTTCATCGGCGTTTGGTGTTGTTGCGCTTGCCGAAGCGCCACGGCGCCCTTGCGGGATCACCAGTTGTGGTAGGAGCCGTCTGGCCGGTGCAACATGGGAATCGGCCGGTACGGCTCGGTGATTTCTGCGGCGAGGTGCAGAGGTTTGGTATCGAGCGTTACCCCAAGTCCCGGACGCCGGTTCGGCCACATCTTGCCATTCCGAAAATCGTAGCATTCCGGCAGATGAGGATGATGGTGGACCGCTCCGTAAAGGGCTTCCATCATCACCGGACCGGAAAATGTACAGAGCGCATGCACTAACGCCGCTTCGGCGAGAGGCCCTGTGAAATGGGGAATCAGCCCGACGTAATGCGTTTCGCATAAGGCCGCGATTTTCATATATTCCGTCAGGCCGCCGGCGTTGGGAAGCGTCACCCGGGAATAGTCGATAAGCTGTTGCCCCACCAGATCGTTGATGTCCCACCGTGCGCCAAATTGCTCCCCCACGGCGATAGGGACTTTGACGTGAGCCCGGAGTTGCTTATAAACGTCAGGGTATTCCGATCTGACCAGGTCCTCAGCAAAATAAGGCTCGAGCGGCTCAATCAGCGTGCTGAGCCGGACCGCGTCCGGGAAACCAAGGCGCGTGTGATAGTCCACGGACCAATCCCCTTGGGGTCCAACTCCCTCCCGAATTTCCACGCAATTTTGATGGGTTTTCCGCACCATCTGGTGCGAGTCAAACGGCTGGCCGGGTGGAGGATCCGCGATCGCGGTGCGAAAGGCGCGAAAGCCTTCTTCCATGCAGGCGTGAGCAGCTTCTTTCAGGCTGCCTTTTACGGGATAGGCCGTGGCGTAACACTCGATGTACTCTCGCGAGCGGCCTCCGAGAAGTTCATAGACGGGAACGCCGAGCGCCTTACCCTTAATGTCCCAAAGGGCCAAATCCAGAGCGCCGAGGGCGTCCAGCTTTTCGCGGCCGGCGGGATAAAAGTAACCCCGGAACATCACCTGCCACAGGTGATCGGTGCGAAACGGGTCCTCGCCAATCAGCATGGCGCCGCACTGCCGGACGGTATCCGCGGAGCCGCCTTCGCCGATTCCGGTGACGCCCTGATCGGTTTCGACGGTCACGATGTGCGCGCTCTGGTTGAAAGTGGGAGAGGACGCCGGATTGTGGTAGAACCGCACTCGGGTGATCTTCATCTTGGGGTGAGTCTTGAAGGATTCGCCTTCCCCGGGCGCGGCCAGGGCGGCGGTACCGGCAACTCCTGCGGTTTTCAGAAAAGAACGGCGCTCCATGCTAAGGTCCCTCGGGCGTGAAATGTGCCGGCGCGGAACCCGTGCCGGTTTCTAGCGAACGCCAGATGGTATTGCAGAAGCTGCTGAATTTCAAGCTACAAGCAAACAAAATTGTCCCATTTGTCGCATTTGTCTCCCCGGCAAAACCGGAGCGGACTAGGCTAGCTAGTATCATGTCTTCCAAATTCGCTAAACAATTCGCCAGGTCAACAATTCCGCTATACATGTCGCCCCTTCACCCGTCTGGCGATGGGAAGCCCTGCTTCCCCGCGGGACACCCTCTCCCCCTTTTCAGGGGGCGAGGGCGGTAATTCGAGAGATTCCAGCCCTCTCCCTCCGGGAGAAAGGGACCGCCTTCGGCTGCGCTCAGGCTGAAGTTCGCGGTGGGTGAGGATTTTAACAGCACCGCAGAATCCCGCCTTTTGACGAGAATTATGAAACGAACTCATGACACATAACACTATTAGGTGATGCCGGGCCGCGCCGTTCCAATTTCTTCCTCGGTGGTGGCGCGAACGGAGTGACGAGTCTGCCGATAACAAGTCAGCTTTGGTGCGCAGATCCAGGGACTTTCGTCCGCTATTTAAGGTTTTTATCGTAGCAACCAACATTTTCTATTTGCATCTAATCCGGTGTAGTGGATAGAATGACACTACAATTCAAATTGCGAGGACGAGCAGTGGAAGATTAAGAACTGGTTGCGCCCGTCATGGCAACCGGTGCTGGTGCGGCGGCAGATGGCCTTTATTCGCAAACGCGGAAACGCTTACTACTTGGTTCACAACGTCCGCAAAAAGGGCCGCGTTCAACAACTGCACCTGGCTTGCCTGGGGCAACGTCCCCGGATTGACGATCAGGTGATTCAAGGGGTTGTTGCGAAACACCCGTTTCTAAACGTTGATTGGAGCGAACTCAAGGAAAAAGTTTCGCGGGAGTGGGTGAAGCCGGTGGGCAATAATGCGGAGTATCTTCGCAGTGTGATTTCGCAGATCCGTAACTTCCATGTGGAGCTTGCGGATCTCCACATGCCGGGCTTGGAGATAACACAGGATCGCGAGCTGAAGGCACAAATTTTGACAGAACTGAGACTATTGCGCGGAACCCTCGAAGTAAAATTAAATCCTGCCCGCAAGGGGAATCTCCTGAACCTGCGCGGGAGGTTTGAGTGAGGTTCAGCCATGAATCCAATGCAGACGATTCTTGATCCTTCGCTTCGCAGTCCCGAGGTTCGGGATTTTGAGAATTCGTTGCGCAAGCGAGTGGTGGGGCAAGATCGTGCCATCCGCCAGCTTGCGCGCGTTTATCAGATTCATCTGGCCGGGCTGGGATCTCCAGGGCGCCCTTTGGTGAACCTACTTCTGCTCGGCCCGACCGGGTCCGGCAAGACGCGCCTGGTGGAAGCGGCCGCCGAAGTGCTGTTCGGAAGCGCCAATGCAGTCCTCAAAATTGATTGCGCCGAATTTCAGCACAGTCACGAAATCGCCAAGCTGATCGGTTCACCGCCCGGCTATCTGGGCCATCGGGAAACTCAACCGCTCATTACACAGGAGATTTTAGAGCAGCACCACACCGAAAAATTGAAGCTGTCCCTGGTGCTTTTCGATGAGATTGAAAAGGCCAGTGACGCTTTGTGGCAGCTTCTGCTGGGAATTCTGGACAAGGCGACGCTCACCCTGGGTGACAACCATCGCGTGGATTTCTCGCGCTCGATGATTTTCATGACCTCCAACCTGGGCTCGCAGGAAATGGTGAAGCTTATGACGCGCGGCTTCGGTTTTTCCTCGGGAACGCCGGAGGCTGAGTCTGAATTGGACCAGAAAATTTACCGCACCGCGAGCGACGCGGCCCGCCGCAAATTCTCGCCGGAGTTCATGAACCGGATCGACAAAGTCATCGTGTTTCGCACTCTGCAGCCAGAGCACCTGAGCCGCATCCTGGATATCGAGCTGAAGCGCGTGCAGGAGCGCGTGGTGGCTTCGACCAAGGACCACCAGTTTGTTTTCAAGTGCACGGGGAAAGCCCGGGAATTCCTGCTGCGCGAGGGCACGGACACGAAATTTGGAGCGCGTCACCTCAAGCGCGCGGTCGAGCGGCATCTGGTCTTTCCTCTTTCGAACCTGATCGCGACCGGACAGATCCTGCTGGGCGACCTCATCACCGTGGACTATGCGCCTGAAATTGACAAGCTGATGTTCCTGAGATACGAAGAGGGAGCGCTGGTCTCAGCCGCCGGGGAGGATGGCCGAGATACGGCCCTTGTCCCGGTCTCCTGCGAGCAGACATTTACTTCAAAGGCGCTTGTCTTGCGGCGCGCGTCGCACGATTAGGGGCTCGTCGCGGTTTATCTGAGCTGTGGCAGGTGTGGCGGAAGTGAGTCGGAATCGAACCGACCGGTCCACCGGAGGCAGACCCACAGGGTTTGAAGCCCTGGGCGAACACCAGCCCGCGTGCACTTCCGGATTGATTTTAAGGTGAGGGTCTGGATGTGTCAACTTTGGGATGGTCCTACTGTAGCGGCGGCCTCTGTCCGCCGGTCTCTACTTCTTAAAAACCAGCGGCCCCTTCCAGGGCAGGCTCCGGCCGCCGTTACAGTGGAACTTGCACCAGGACTTTCTAGCTGTTCTTGCAGCGCCTGAAAAGCTGATCGAGCAACTCAATAGCGAGATCAGTTTCTTCCCGGGTGATGGTGAATGACGGCGCAAGAGTAAAGACGTTCTTGAAATAACCTCCCACATCGAGCACCAGCCCGTACTGATGCCCGCCTGTTTTTAGATCACCTTTCAGCCCTTCCGCAAAAATCCGGTCCGTCAGTTCGCGGTCCGGAGTAAGCCCATCCTCTTTGCAAATCTCGATGCGAAGGGCAAGGCCCAAGCCGTCCACCTGACCGATAACGCCCGGATGACGTTGTTGGAGTTCGCGCAGTCCCGCAAGAAAATACGAACCCTTCTCATTCACGAGTGTTTCGTAGTCTTCCTCTTCCATCATTTTGAGATTTTCAAGCGCCACGGCGGTGCCAAGCGTGTTAGAGGAAAAAGTGGAGTGCGTCGAGCCGGGTGGAAACAATTCCGGTGTGATCAAATCCTCGCGCGCCCATAAACCAGAAAGAGGATTCAGGCCGTTGGTCAGCGCCTTGCCGAATACGATGATATCGGGCGTGATTCCCCAATTTTCAATCGCCCAGAATTTCCCGGTGCGATAGAAACCCATCTGGATCTCATCGTCGACGATCAGGATGTTATGCTTGCGGCACGTTTCCGCCAGCCGCTTGAAGTAATCCTTGGGGGGGATCACGTAGCCGCCCGTGCCTTGCACCGCCTCGATATAGAATGCACCGTATTCCGCCGCGCCGGCCTTCGCGTCCCACACGCCGTAGTACTCGCTGTCAAATGACTTTGCAAATTGCTCCTCGCAATAGAGGCCGCAAGTTTCGGGCTTCAGGTCATAAATGCAGCGGAAGCAATAGGGATAAAAAACAAACTGCCCGCGCTCGCCGAAATGCCCATAGCGGCGCCGGTAACGATAGCTGGAGGTGATCGCCGAAGCGCCCAGCGTGCGGCCGTGATATCCACCCATGAAGGCGAACATCAGGTTTTTGCCGGTCGCGTTGCGAACGATCTTGAGCGAGTCTTCGATCGCCTGCGAGCCGCCCACGTTGAAGTGAACCCGCCCTTTAACGCCGAACCGCTCTTCGCAATAGCGGGCGATGCGCGCGGCGACTTCCACTTTTTCAGCGTGGACGTATTGGCAGGCAAGCTGAGGCAGTTGATCGATCTGGCGCTTCAGCGCCCCATTCAGCCGAGGGTTCTTGTAGCCGAAGCTCGCGGCCGAATACCACATCTGGAGGTCGAGGTAGGGTGTCCCGCTCTCATCGTAAAGAAAACTTCCCTCGCAGCCGGTGAAGACCTTCGGCGGCTCGAGGTAATGCACCGTGTCGCCGAAAGAGCAGTATTCCTTTTCGAGCGCCAGCAGATCCGAGGTTTTGTTCGTAATTTCAGAGATCGCCAAGTCCGAGTCTCCTTAAAAGAACCGTCACAAAGATGCCTCAACCGCTTGCTCCCTGAGCCATGCCTCCCGCCCACGCGCCGCCTCGTCCAACTCCTGGGCGGCTTCGCCGTCCAGCCATTTTCCAAGCGCGTCCTGGACATCCTTGAAATTGTCAAACGGCCGGCAGGGAATATCTTTCTCCCGGCAGAGGTCGAGTAGCGGCTGACGGGCGTACACGAAATCCGCTTCGGCGACCGCGTGCCGGTCTGAAAGCCCGTCGCCGGCGTAGATCACCGGCCAGTGGCCGCGCTTCAGCTTCTGAATGATCCGCGGCTTGCAAGTGGCGCAGCCGTGTGTGCAGGATTTTACCGCGTGAGGGAAAGAGACCCGCATCCGGCCGTTCACCAGGCGGCCGGAAGTGGAAAAAAAATGTGAACCATTGCGCGGGCGAAAGTGCAGGTCCGCGTGGGCCAGCACCCGCCGGATGACGCAATCCAGGCCGTCGCTGAGCACGACAAACGGAATCCGGCTCTTCTCCGTGAAGCGGACAAAATTGTGAAAGCCGGGATCGAGCGGAATGGAATCTATCAGAGCGTTTAATTCCTGCGCTGATGTCTCGACAAGCGCCAATTGCCGTTCCAGGCACTCGCGCGAGCCAATCTTCCCGTCAATCCATAACCGCTCAATCTCCTGCCAGCCAGGAGCAGCAAGCCGCGAGAGAATCTCATCGGTAACGTCGGAGAGCGTGATGGTGCCATCAAAATCGGAAAAAACAATGGGATGAGCAGGCCTGCCGCCGCGCCGCGATTCGAGAGCCGTCATAGAACTGGGTGAAATCCTTTCAGTCGATTACCGGCAGGCAGGAAATTCAGCGCTCCTTACACCATTACCGGTCATTTCAGATCCGCGCTGTAGTGGCGGCCTCTGGCCGCCGGCTTTTTCAGGATGTAGAACCCGGCGGCCAGAGGCCGCCGCTACAGCGCGTTTGCAAAATCAAGCAAATACCGGGATTCCTCGCTGCCGTGAAAATAGCTCCCCTCCTCAACTGAGGAGAGGGTTAGGGGGTGGCGGGTTTTCGATGCGCCGCCACACCAACCACCCCTGCCCCTCCTTAACCAAGGAGGGGAATAACCCAAAACCATTTTCATGCATGGTGGCGAGTCGGAGGCTCATGGCGTCTGCGCTCAGAATGACAGGCGAACTTCACCCCCTGCGCTCATCAATCAGACGCTTTGGCTTTCTGCCTTGTACCAGCGTACCAGGCGGCAAAAACTTAAACGCCAGGTGATACATGCCGCAAACCTGGTTCGCCCAAACATCCGGATAGCGCGCCTGGAGGTTTCTGGCCACGGCCTCCTCAATCAGCCTCGAATCAATACCATTGGTCAATTCCAAACGGAATTCGAGGATGTCCCGCAAGCCCTCCTGGCGAACCGCCACCTGCCAATTTTCCCCGATGCCTTGAACGTCGTGCAGCACCCGCTCAAAGATACTCGGGTGCATGTTGCCGGCCCCCATCACCACCATCTCGTCGCGGCGGCCTTTGAGGGTCTCGAT
>DASUKV010000263.1:0-14761 GCA_036278555.1 Terriglobia bacterium | reverse complement strand
CTTCTCAAACGTGTCGCCGTAATCGGCGCCGCCCGTATTGGCGTCGAACGTGCCGTTGCCGGTTATGAAATAGATGTTCCCGCTTGCGTCCGTGGCCAAGCCGCCGCCGCTCTGCCAGATGCCTGCTCCAGAGCCATTGGGGGTGGCATTATAAACCATCACCTGCTGAAGAGTTGACGCGCTGTAGCCGAGCACCCACCCGTGCCAGGGGGGCTGATCGCCATGGGAGGCAAAAGCGATGTAAATGACCCCGTTGTTCAGAAGCAGCGCAGGCCGCTGGTTCTCCCGCAGGGCGTCAAAAGGCACTAATCCCCCGGACGATCCAGCGCCAGTCCCTGCGACGCTGGCCTGAATCACCACGGGTCCGCCGAACTTCTCCGCGCCCGTCGTGATATCCAGCGCGTGCAGGCGCTGGACGTACCCGGTGCCTTCCTTGGTCTTGGCAACAACGTAAAGTGTTCCTGTCGTCTGGTCGATGGTGGGAGTGCCCGTAATTCCAATTTCTGTCGGAATATCGCCGCATTCCCCGGTGTCTGCGCACGGAACAGTGGTGACGCCGGCCTTGAGGAAGCTGACCTGCCACAACGGAGTGCCGCTGCGGCCGTCTGCGTCAAAGGCGTACACGCTGTCGTGCTCGGTCGCTACGTAGACGACGTTGTGGTAACCCTTCCCTGGAATATTCACGTTGGCCACGTAGAGCGGTGATGCGAACGCAATGCCGTCGATGGGATAAGAGAAGAGTTTCCCAAACTGATTTGGGTTGACGTTCGCCTGGGTCAGGACGGTTTCGGTGCTGTTTACGCCCGTTCGCAGGTTGTCATTGTGATAGGTAAATGTGCCGGCGTAATTGCTGACGTACACCGTGGCGTCTTCCGACTGGGACGCGCCGATGCTCGCGGTGATGGTGTGGCTGCCGGTTGTCGTGGGAGGCGTATAGAGTCCTCCCGTGGTGATGGTTCCCGTGGAGGCAGAACCGCCCACGACCCCGTCCACCAACCAAGTGGCCGTGCCTGAACCAACAGTGAGCGTAAACTGCTGGGTTCCCGTGAATGTGACGACCGAGGCGCGCGGACTGATCACAAGTGTCTGCCCGCCGCCGCTCGATGCCGCCCGGAAAGCCACCATCTGCATAATCCAGGAGCCGGACGAGCCAAGCGGCGCGGTCGCGCTATAGCTCCCCGCCGCCGCCACCGTCTTGTCCTCCGCAATATCACCGTCGGGCGAGGTCAGCAGCCTGCGGGTGAATCCGCTGCCCGGGCCGCTGGTGGAGGTGGTCACCATATTCGCGCCAAAGATCAGGTCATTGGCGTTGGTGGTTGTGGCCGCGCCGCTTGAGCTGGTGGCGCTTGAGCCGCTTGCCGCCGCCGTCACATCGACCGGATTTGAGGGGTCCACTCCGCTGTACTCCAGGATTCGAATGTCCGGGTAGGCCGCCGCGGCAGAGAAAGTCACCGTAACGCTGTTTGCTCCTGCTGCTGCTGGAGCGATATTCTTCGCATAGTAGATCGCCTGTGAGAGCGCGCCGGCGACCAGAGTAGGACCCGCGGCGAGCGTATAAGCATTGCCGTTCGTATCAGTTACGGAACTCACCGTCGAGGTGCTGTTGTTCCAGCCGACCGCAACCACGCTGAGGTCGCCGGCTGTCTGAACCGCGGTGAAGGGAATCGTCACCGTAGTCTGGGCCGACTGGGGCGTGGCCGAGTTGCCTTGGACATAGCCGAGGCTTACTGAGCCCGAAGAGGCGGTCGCGGTGGCCACGTTCGAGTACGCGCTCAGGTTGCCCGCGGCGTCCGTAGCTCGTACGCGATAGCTGTACGTGTTACCCACCGTAACGTTGCTGTCCGTGTAAGTTGTGCCCGTCGGCGTGGCAATCTGGGCAAAATTCGCGCAGCCAACCCCCTGGCAGCGCTCAACGAGATACCCTGTTACGCCGACGTTATCCGTCGAGGCCGTCCAACTCAAGCTGATCTGCGTCGAGCTTCCCACAGCGGCGAGGTTGGTAGGTGCTGCCGGTGGTTGGGTATCTCCACCCGCCGGCGTCGTAGCGGTGGCCGGGTTGGAATAGGGGCTGTGATTGCCGGCCGCGTCCGTCGCCCGGACACGATACGTGTAGGCGGTGGAACCCGCCGTGGCAGAGTCGGTAAAGCTGGTGGTGGCGGAGGCGCCAATCTGGGCGAAGCTGGTGCAGCCTGCTCCCGCGCAGCGCTCGATGAGGTAATTCGAAACCGTCCCGCCCGTTTCGGCGGAGGCCAACCAGGAGAGGTTCACCTGCGTTCCGGAGCCCAGCGCGGCTGTGAGGTTTCCGGGCAAGGATGGAATTGGAGCGGACGTGGTGATTGAGACCACACTTGAGTAGGGTCCAAGCGTGCCGTTCGAGTCTTTAGCGCGCACGCGATAGCTGTAACTCGTAGATGCCGCGAGCGTCGCATCATCAAAGGATATTCCTGGGGTCGTGCCAATCTGGGCGAAGGTGGCGCAGGCAGCGCCGGTGCAGCGCTCAATAAGGTAACTCGCGATCGTTCCGCCCGTTTCGGTTGAGGCTGTCCACGACAAGTTTCCCTGGTTCGGGTTGTTGGCCGCCGCTACCACCGCCGCCTGCCAGGCCTGCCCTGGGGAGATGACGAAGGTAGCATCGTAGGCGCCAGGATTTGCTTGTGTGCCAGTCTCCGCCGTAAGAAAATTGGAGGACGCCGCAGTCTGTAGTGTATAGCCTGTTCCAGCTTGGTAGGTCGCCCCCGCCGCAACTTTAGCGAAGCCCATCAGCAGTTCGCTCAGCCCCGAAGTTGTAATATTGGGACTAGCGACGTTTGTAGATTGCGTTCCGTTGTCACCACCGATCGAAGAGACCGCGTCGACGGGCGAAGAGATGTTGGAGCCTTTTACAACGATGATCGACATGACCAGAGACTCAGCGCTGGTCAGTGTCATCGTCACTGTATGGTTCGGACCCACGATGGGATTCCGTACGTACCAAAGTTCCGTCCGCAAATCATAGCCATCATTGCTGCTTACGGGCCCGCCGATGGGAATCCACACGTTGCCGAAGTTATCGCTGGGTGTCATCGTGACACCGGCATGGGAGGACGCACCCATCACGATCAAATCTCCGCCGGTGCTGTCGAAGGCCGCTGTGGTGTGGGTTGTGACATGTGTCGCATTGATGTAGCCCTGGACCGCGTCAACCACCGGACCGGAACCGCCTCCCGCCACGGCCGCCATGTTGGACGGAGCCGTCGGCGTGCCCGAAGCGGAAGTCGAAGCCGTCGCAATGTTCGAATAGGGACTGTAGTTGCTTGCGGTATCCACCGCCCGCACGCGGTAGCTATAGCTGGTTGAGGCCGTCAAGCCGGTGTCGCTGTATGCCGTGGCCGCGGTGCTCGCGATCTGGGCGAAGTTAACGCAGCCTGTTCCCTGGCATCGTTCGATGAGATAGCTGGCGATTCCGACACTGCTCGAAGATGCTATCCAGCTCAGGTTGATTTGAGTGGAACTGGCTGGCGTGGCGGTCAAGTTGCCCGGCGCCGTGGGCGGCTGGATACCACCCGCCGAGGGCGTGCGGAAGGCGACCATCTGCATAATCCACGAACCTGATGCAGCAAGAGTCGCGCTGGCGCTGTAGCTCCCCGTTGCCGTCACGTTACGATCTTCCGCAATGTCGCCATCGGGCGATGTGAGCAGGCGGCGAGTAAATCCGCTGCCGGGGCCGCTGGTGGAGGTGGTTACGATATTGGCGCCGAAAATCAGGTCCGTGGCGTTGGTTGTCGTGGCCGCACCGCTCGCGCTGGTTGCGCTTGCTCCGGTTGCTGCTGCGGTTACATCGACAGGACTATTGGGGTCGGCTCCGCTGTATTCCAAAACCCGAATGTCCGGGTATGCCGCGGCGGAGGAGAAGGTGACGGTCACGCTATTCGCTCCCGCCGCTGCCGGGGCAATGGATTTGGCGTAATAGATAGACTGCGACAGAACGCCCGCGATAGACGTAGGACCGACCGCTCGCAGGTAAGTGTTGCCTTTCGCGTCGGTTACGGAACTGACGGAGGCGGTCGAACCATTCCATCCCACGACGACAACATTCAGATCGCCCGAGGCTTGGGCGGCGGTGAAGGGAATCGTCACCGCGGTTTGCGCCGATTGCGGCGTCGCGTAATTGCCTTGCACGTAAGTGATGCTCGAGGCCGAGGCGCCTTGCGTTGTGGCGCTGGCAGTATTCGAATACGGGCTTAAATTGCCGTTTACGTCCTTCGCCCGCACGCGGTAACTATAACTAGTATTTGAGGTTAGGCCGGTATCGTTATACGTTGTCGCGGTGGGCGTGGCGATCTGGGCAAAGTTCGCGCAGGCCGCGCCCGCGCAGCGCTCGACAAGGTAATCAGCAATTCCCGAACTGCTCGCTGAGGCGGTCCAACTCAGGTTAATCTGCGTGGTGCTGGCCGCCGTCGCCGTTAAATTGCCGGGTGCGGTAGGCGGCTGGACGCCCCCTGAAGGCGTGCGAAACGCCACCATCTGCATGATCCACGCGCCGGAGGAACTGAGAGCCGCGGTCGCGCTGTAGCTTCCCGCCGATGCTGTCATCTGGTCTTCCGCAATGTCGCCGTCGGGCGATGTCAGCAGGCGGCGCGTGAATCCGCTGCCCGGAGCCGTGGTGGAGGTTGTCACCATGTTAGCGCCGAAGATCAGGTCCGTTGCGTTAGTGGTGGTGGCCGCGCCGCTTGAGCTGGTGGCGCTCGATCCGCTTGCGGCGGCTGTAATATCCACAGGACTCGTTGGATCAGCCCCGTTGTATTCCAGAATTCGAATATCCGGGTACGCCGCCGCCGTAGAAAACGTGATGGTTACGGTATTGGCTCCCGCCGCCGCGGAAATGATGTTCTTGGCGTAGTAAATAGATTGCGAGATGGCACCCGCGACGACGGTGGGCCCCACCGCGCGCTGGTAGGTGTTGCCGCTCGCGTCCGTCACGCTTGCGACCGTCGAAGTGCTGTTATTCCATCCCACGACGACCACGTTCAGGTCGCCGGCCGATTGGGCGGCGGTGAAAGGAACCGTCACGGTGGTTTGCGCTGACTGCGGTGTCGCGTAATTGCCCTGCACGTAGGTAATAGCGGGCGCGGCTAGCAGGCTAGCCTGGCCCCACCACCCGGCGAGCACGATCCCGGCGAAGACCGCCAAGGATCTGAGCAGACGATCACAAACACCCTCACGGCGCGAAAGCTTTCTCATAATTCTCCTGAATTTGTTATCCGATTGTTTTGGAGAGACTTTCCAAGGGAACTGCGGCCTGTTAGAGAAAGGTTCCGGTCAGCACTTGACCGGCCCAGGCCGCTAGTACGATTTCTGCATCGGTCTGATGTGGATGCCGGTAACCTCAGCGGTGCGGGGCATCGAAAGCGCATGCATTACCATCATGGCCACGTCGTCCGGCTGGAGAAGCAATTCTGGGTGATACGTCCGCCCTTCTTCCCGGAACCGGTCTTCCTGCATCGGCGTTGCCGTCCGCCCGGGGAAGACCGAGAGCACCCGGACGCCTTTAGGGTTCAACTCCTCGCGCAGGCTGTCAGCCAGGGCCTTCAATGCGTGCTTGGTCGCGCTGTACTGGCCAAGATTGGCGTGCCGTGCGTCCAGCCCGGCGCTTGAGTTAATAAAGACGACCTGCCCGCGCGCGGCGACAAGGTGCGCCATCAGGCCTTGGGTGAGCTGGTAGGGAGCTCGAACATTCACAGCGTACTCAGAATCCAGGTCTTCGACGCGGGCGGTTTCCGTCCGGCCGGAGTGGAAAACCCCGGCCGAGTGAACCAGAATATCGAGCCGATCCGCCTCGATGCGCCGGATCAGCGAGTCAACGTCTTCTGGGGAACTGAGATCGCAAGTGAAGCTGCTTGCCTGAGAAAACTGCTCCGCCTCTCCGACCGTCTGGGCAAGCGCTTCTGCGTTTCTGCCTATCGCCCAGACGTCCGCGCCCTCCCGCGCCAATGCAACGGCAATCGCCCGCCCGATACCGCTGCTCGCCCCGGTAACGGCGGCAACAAGTCCGGTGAGCCGCCGGGGATCATCGCCCACTGGATACCGCCTGCGGAGCCGCAGATGCTTTCAGCGGTTGATGATTCTCGCTGCCCGAAGCCGCCCAATCGGCCATCCCGGAAGTTGTAACAGGTTTCGATTCAAGAACTTGACTGCCGCTCTGGCGTTGCCGGCGCTTCAGAATCTTTTCGATGCCGCTCTTCGGGTTCAGCGCAATGTCCAGAGCAGTTGATATCGCACCGCGCGCCACCCGCATCCGGCTAAAGCCAACCCCTGCTTCGATGAGCTTGGTTTCGTTGTATTTCCAGAATGTCCTGTCCCGGCCAACGATCAGGCTCTTGCCAAGAAAATTGTGGTATTCAGAGATGTGCTGATCCCGGCGTGTTTTAAGTTCCTCCGGGCTCAAGAATGCCGGCCCGTGCTTCAGGAGCGTTTCGAGGAACCCTCCAAAATCGGTCTGATTGTCGAGATCCGTCGCGCTGCGCGAATCTTGCCGCACCCGGCTGAAGGTGAGAACCTGATGGACAAAGGCGAAATCAGAAGTCTTGAGAAGGACAAAGCAAACTTCCGTATCCGCGTGGATATTGGTTTCGTTGAAGAACGGATCGTGGTCTCTCACGAGATCCGCCCGGTAGAGGACGTTCGTCGGCGAGCCAAACACGTACAAGCCGTCAAGAAAGTGCCGTCGGCAGATTTCCTGTCCCGGAACGAATGTCGCTTGGACGGGCAGCCCCGCGCAGATCACCTGTGTCCCCTCGAGAGCGTAGGCGCTGACAAGTCCTACGGAGGGATTCGCCTCGGCAACGGCGACCATTCGCTCCAGGCATTCGGGAAATATCCAATCGTCTCCGAGAACAACCTTGCAGTATTTGCTTTCTAGGGAAATCTGGCGCAGCGCCCGGTTGAAGTTGGGCAGCGCCCGCAGGAACTCCCGGCATTCGAGAACCCGGATGCGCGGGTCACGGGCTGCATACTGGCGCGCGATTTCGGCCGTGCCGTCTGTGCTGCAATTGTCAACAATCGTGTAATCCCAATTCGCATAGCTCTGCGCGAGAACGCTTTCGATGCATTCGGCAAGGTGCTTCCGTTCGTTGTAGACCGGGGTGACGATGCTAACCAGCGGTTGAGAACTCATCGCGGGTCACCCCCTGCTCTATGAATTCGTGCTCGCGCGTCCCCGCGGGCCGCAAAAACACCTTATCGAACTCGGCCGCAAGCTCCTTCGAATAGCGAGCCGACGTTTCCCGGAAAAGCGTCCTGAGCTGGTCGCTTTCAGAAACCATCCGTTTGAACTGCTCGATCAGCCAGCCCGCAGTAACTTGCTCCGCCTCCATGCAGTATTGTTCGTGCCCCACGGCTTGCATCAGGTGGTGGAACTTGGGCAGGTAGCTCAAAGCCATCACCGGCTTGCCCAAAAGATGAGAAAAAATAACGCCGTGGAACTTCGACGTGACCACAAAATCGAACGCTGACATCTGACGAAATAATTCCCTCAGCGTCAAGGCAGGGCGAAAGGTTAGGTTTGGGGCCGCGATTGGAGAAATCTGGAGTCTCTCCCGCAAATCTTCCAGTGAGTAAAAATCCATCATGTCGCTGCAGTAGATTTCGAGGGCGTAGCCCTCCGCCAGCAGCCATGAGGAAAAATCCGTCAACGCACCCATAAACCGTTCATAGACGGCAGCGTCCTTTCGCGGCCAGCGGCGCGGATCACAAAAGCTCATCGGATTCAGCCCAACCTTCGCCACCGGCTTTTGGGAGGAAATTGAGACTCCCGGCTCGGCAGCTACGGCTCCACTCGAGGCAAGATCGCGGGGTGCCGGCGACTCAAGATCGATCCCGATGTTTCGGAAGAGGCCCCTTGCCTCGGCAACGCCTAACACTTCCGGCGAGCCCAGGTACTCCCGCACATCAAGAGCATAGGCAGGATCGGGGCATACGTGAGTTTCCTTTTTGACGCCGAGGCTATCGACCAACGCCTGGGATTCTATCGAGCGAAGAGAAACGTAGTGGGCCGACCGCACCGCCCACCGCGCGAAAAACCGATTGATGGGGCGCTTCAAGAGATCGGCCCCGACTCCAACAATGCACACCGGCGTTTTTGCGAGCCTGGCCAGCATGGTGAATTTGAACACGTTGTAGGGGAGGTCCCCATGCAGCTCGCAAAGCTGGCCGCCGCCCGACATCACCAGCACGTCCAGAGATTTCACAACACGGTAAGAGCGCCAAAGGTGCGCGAGTTCCTGGAAAACGTCATGGACAGGCTTTGCGAGGCGATAGAAAATCCGGCGGTTTTTTAGGAACGTCTTGAGCCTTGAATTGGGCTCCGGCGCTTCCGAAGGCGATCGATCAGAGCCCTCGCCCCGCGGATAGCTCCAACGAATGGGATAAGTCTCAATATTGTGGCGCTTTCGCGTGTCATCCGGATACAGTGAAAAGCCGATCAGTCGCGCGTCCGGCAGACGGCTTTTGATATTGGCGATAAAGGCTTCCTGGATCGCGGCATCGCCCATATTGCCGTAGCCCATGTGATCCATCAGGCCAACCGTTTTGTATTTCCGATTCATTGCCCTATTTTTCCTACTCGGGTGATGTGCGGCCCGCCGTCCACCATTCGGATTCTCCAGGCCCTCTCCCTCCGGGAGAGGGTGGCCGAAGGCCGGGTGAGGGGCCGAACATATCGCCACAGCCCCTAAGCCGAAACCAGACTCTTCTCTTCAACGGGCGCGGAGCGCTTCAGCCCGCGAAGCAAGTCCAGGTAAAGCGTCTTCTGCCCGGCCACGAAGAGAAGAATTGCCATAAACGCCACAAGAAGCACGCCGCATTCGAGCACAAGCCTCGGAAAGACGGCCAACGATTGGCCATAAGCGAACCGCACGGCAAAGGCGATGCCCCCCGCGACAACCGCGCAGGCCAGCGGCCGGCCCGCCGTCACCATGACATCCTTGAACCTCACCGGCGTGCCGTGCACGGACCAGGCGATCAGCGGCATGAGCCACAGGACCATCGCTGCGGAGTAGCCAAACGCCACGCCATTGGGCCCATAGTGCAGCCCGATGGCATAACCGGTAATCATAATCGGTGTGACGACAAGCCCCATCTTGAGCAGCCGGTTGACGAAGCCGAGCGATGTGAGCATCCACGACAAAGGATTGGCGATCGCGAAAACCAGGATGGTGGGGGCGAGCAGGCGAAGAATCGGGGCCGCCGCCGTCCACTTAGGTCCCAGGAGAACCAGGATCACATCTCCGGCGAAGAGAGCGCAGGCGATGGTAACCGGCAGGGTTAGCGCCAGGATCAGCGAGTAGCCCTTCAGGAAATAATTTCTCAGACGGTGCGGGTCGTCCTGCAGCCGGGAAAGAGCCGAAAAAGCCACCTCGCCCGCCGACGTATTGAGATTATCCGTTGGGATGTTGACGATCTGGTAGGCTCGACCGTAAATGCCCAGAATGTCTGCCCCCCAAAACCGGCCGAGCAGCACTTTTTCAAGGTTGCTGGCAATGTAGACCACCAGGCCGTTGACGGTCAGCGTTCCGCCAAAACGCATCATGGAACGGATGCCCGTCCCCCGGCGCGGCCGTCCCGGAACCCAACCGGTTGCGATCCAGTAACCCACCGTGATGCTCAGCGGAAGCGCCACCGACATCGCCACCAGGGCCCAGTATCCATAACCCGCGAGCGCGCCGCCAACGGCGAGGGCCGCGCCGATGACCAGACCGGCGGTGTTAGTAATAGCGATAGCGGTAAAACGCATCTGGCGCTGCAAGAGCGCGCCATGCTGCACTCCGGCGGCATTGAAGAGGAATCCAGCCCCCAGGACCGCCGTGACCGCGAAAAGCCGCGGGTCATGATAAAACGCTGCGACGGCCGGAGCCATGGCGACGGCGAGAAGTCCCAGGAGCACGCCGACCACCATGTTGATCCAGAACAGCGTTGAGAACTGCTCGTCGGTGACGGTTGAGCGCTGAATGGCGGCGGAAGAGAGCCCGAAATCCCGGAAGAGGCTCAAGACTCCCGTGAAGGCGGTGACCATGCCCACGAGCCCGAAATCGAACGGCCCCAGGAGCCGGGCGAGCACCATCAGGGTGCCGATGCGCAGGAAAAAATTCACCCCTTGGGCGGACAGCCTCGCCGCGCCGCCCCGAATCGTCTTTTCTTTCAGGTCCTTCATCGCGTTCTTGCCGCCCGCAAGGAGCAGATGAAGAAGTATTCGACAGCAAAGAGCGAGCTGATGAGAGGAATGTTCAGGTTGATGTGCATCTGGATCGCCGGCATGAATCGCCCTTTCGGCTCATCGTGGCGCCAGCGGTGCGAAGTCGGGATGTATCTGTCAACATGGAAGAAGCGTTCGAGACTCTTCCGGAAATCCCGGAAAGACTGGATATTGCTGTAAGGCCAATAGATATTCCGGTTCCGGTGATCGAAATTCACATAGGAGACGACGAACTTACCGTCCTTGTTCAGGATCTGAGCGATCTCGGAAAACTTCTGCTCCTGAAAAATCCCGATGTATTCAAAAACGCCTTGGGCAAGAACGATGTCGAACCGTTTGCCCGCAAACTCGATGGGGGATTCAATAAAATCCGTCTGCAGGAGGCTGGGGGAGGGATGGTGGATCGCAATGTCGATCCCATAGTAGTGGATGTTATCCCGAAGCAGGCGCTCAAGCGCCGCCGGTCCGCAGCCCACGTCAAGCAGGTCGCACTCTTTTCCTCGCGCGATCCGGTTGACAATCCGGGCGGCTTTCGCCATCCGGAAATGCGGCTTGGCATACTTCAGGTTTTCTTCAATCCAGAAATCTCTCTTGTAATACTGAGCGCTTGCTTGCGGCAAGTCGCACCCCCTTCGACTCGTGATTCGGGTGATCTCGAACCCACGTACTAGGATTTACCGGCTTCGCTACGACGGTGTACCCTTCAGCGGCAACATGTTTGGCTGGGGGCGCCCGTGGAGCTCAACTAGTTGTGCCGGCCTTCATTCATTCATAGGGCTTAGCTCGGCGTCTTCAGAGGCCGGCGCCGTGAATTGCGAGGCGCCACAGAGCATATCCTGACCTTTTGGGTCGAGCGCTCGCGCGGTTCCGAAAGCCTTTTGATAGGCTGCGAGCAGGTTGCCGACAGAGTATTTCCACGCCAGTTCCTCTTCCACTCTTCTGCGGCCGAAATCGCCCATTTTGCTGCGTGCATCGTGATGATCCATCAACCAGAGAATTTTTGCCGCGAAATCCTGGACCGGGTTATGGATATCGGCGTACAAAGACGCATTCCTGGCGCTGAATTTACCCTCTTTCAGATCGAACTGGACGATGGGTTTGCCCAAAGCCATGTATTCCATAATCTTGATCATGGTGGAGATCGCATTCATTTGGCACGGTTTGTCGGGATTAACACAAACATCGGCCGTTGAGAGGATTTCCAGCATCTCCTTGTCGGGAATTCTGCCGGTAAAATTGACCATGTCCTGAAGGCCCTTCTCCTGCATCATTTTTCGAAGTCCCGATAGTTCCGTGCCACCGCCCACGCAAGTGAAATGAATGTCGGTGCGTCCCAGGTTCTTAATTTGCAGCGCCACATCCAGAAGGATGTCCAGACCATCCTGTATGCTCATGGTTCCGACATAACCGACCAGATACTGCTTGCCATGCTTCAGTGCAGGGTTCGGGGGAACAGCTTTGAAGGTTTTCAAGTCCGGCCCATTACGGACAATGAACACATCTTCCGGATTGCGGCTTCCCCGGGTGATTGCGAGCTCCCGGTAGCTGTCATTGGTGGCGATCACCACATTGCTGAAACGGTAGGTCAGCTTTTCAAGCCAGAGCTGCGCTTTGTAGGCGATTCCCTTCTTGCCGTATTTCGACAGGTACAGCTCCGGCGTTGCGTCGTGATGATCAAAAATATACTTGACCCCGAACAGCTTGAAGGGAAGGGCAACCAGGAAAACAAGATCAGGAGGATTGCACCCCTGAATGACGTGGAATCCATGTCGCAGATAGATCCATGCCGCGTATAGAAATTCCCAAAACAATGCACAAGCGTATTCACAGAGATATCCAAGGAGGCCGCTGGCCTCGGGGACCATAGGGTGCCGGTAGATGTGAATCCCATCGGTCATTTCGTGCCCTCGCTCGTAGCCCTTGCCTCGCGGACACAAGACGGTCACGTCGTACCCGTCCCGGCGCAGGGCGGAAGCCTCCTTCCAGACGCGCGCGTCGAAAGGAACGGGAAGGTTTTCGACGATAATTAGAATTTTTTTCTTCATAAGATGATGCGCCTGGCTCTACACCAGTCTGTACAGGCCGGCGAGAGCGCAAAGCATTGTCGCTTGTCCCCAGTGAAGGGTTGGAGTCTTGTTAACCAGCCACCGCGAGTAGCGCCGATAGTAGAAGTAACCCGTGGGGTCTTGCATGTGTTTGATCGTCCATTGAGCTACCTTTAGCGCCAGAGGCAAACTCTCGGGATCGAGGTCGTGGAAATAAACCAGTGTGTCAATTGCCTGCGAGCAGCACTGGATGTCAATAGGCTTAGTTTTATGGTGATAGTATTTCGGCGTTCCGTCAGGCAGGAAGAACGTGTGTTTCCAGTATTCGTATCCTTTGATCATTGCGCTTCGAAACCGATCGTCGCCACTTCCCTCGATGTAATGCTTGAAAGCGTCCAAAACGTATGCCGTGTGAAAATTATCGATCCAATGCTGGTTTGCCGCCTCGCCGTAATACCAGGATGAATCCGGTCTCTGGTGCTGGGCTGTATACTGAATGGCTTTTTCTGCCAAAGTCAGGTAGGACTCATTCCTGGTGTAACCGTAGGTGCGGGCCAGCAGCCCGGCCGCAAGACAATTGGCGTTATGAACCTGATTGCGGTGGATCGGCGTGTAGGCGATGCAAAGAGATGAGCCCTCGGCGAGCGTATCAAGATCGTTCAGAATGTGTTCGCAGGAACTCACTGCGATTCGTAAAAAATCACGATTCTGGAAATGCTCGTAACCGTCCAAAAACGCGTGACCGATGAGTGATGTCCACACGACTGTCGGTACGCCTTTGGGTAGATAAAAATTGTTTCGCGCCTGATAGTCGAAGTGGTTTCCCCACGAAGCCCCGTGATACCCGGACGCCTGGTTTTCCATCAGCCATCGCAACGCGAATTCGGCTTTGTCACGCCACACTGCCTCGCCGGTAACCTGGTGAAGACGCACAAAGCCCCTTGCAAGAAAGGCCATCCCCTTTGAGGAATGGCTTTTGGCAATTCCCACCAGCGGGCGCAAGTTGAGCGGGAACCTGCGGATGCCTTGTTGGAGAGCCGCGCGAAGAAACTTGCTGTTTAAGGTGAACGGACGCAAGAGCCTTGAGTTCAAGCCATCAAACGTGTCATAGCCGCGATAGTCGTTTCTTTCCAGCCAGCCGCACAAGCGGCAAATTGACACATACAATTCATCTTTGTTGCTCCCAGCGACATCGTGCAGGCTAGCCTGCCTGTCAAGAGTCGCCATCACGCCTGCCATTATTGGTTCCTCCGCTTAAAATCTGTCAGAAATTGCCGTTCTAAAGAGCCCATCCGGCCAGCGACGGGAATCACATGCGCGAGAGCGGCCAGATGCCCGGCAAAAAGGGAACAAGTGGTGCGCGAGAGCGCATTTGCCGTAGGGTAGGGGCGGCCGACAGCACTCAAATGATCGATGGTATTGTGTCTCGTGGGTATGCAATAGCGAACTACCGCGTACTTTTTGCATCCCCTCTGCCGCGGGTTAGCAAATGTAAGTCTTTGAAATATATGGGCCGGCCGGTTGGCATCTAAGTTGCTAATGTTTCGCGCCTAGGGTGTTTTATGTGCAGATCCTACCGTAATTCCTGTAGGATGCAGCACTCGCTGATGCTCACGCTGATCCTATCGTCCTTACTGTCGCGAATCTTGAACGCCCAAAACCGTGGAATTGGCGAATAGAAGCCATTGTTCGTTTCCGATGGCGAGCGTTCCTTGCCTTCAAACCCAGCCGGATGGCGTCCCGCCGCAGTCGCAGCCGCGAGCCCGCCTTTCCGAGCCAGGATCGTGTCCAGCCTTTCCGTGACTTCGGTAAGGTTGCGTGCGCTTCCTCTCCGGGGAAGTGGTATGGATCCTCTTCCGCCGCGTACCAGTTAAAGCCACGGCAAAATCACGCCGATATAGAAAGCACAGCAGGCGCTGCGGACCCGAGCAGCTTCCGTCCCTGTTCCATCGAGTTGGCGAGGCAAATCACGGAAGCAAACCTCCCACGATCCTTTCTCTGCCGCGCCTGTTTGCCGATGGTATTTTGCCGGGTATAATCACTCCGCTGTTCCACGGGCGAAAGCGCTTAGACAAATAAGGCGCTTGCGCCGGCAAGACTGCTCGAGACGCTATGGTCCGAGTAGCGGGAAATGAGCAATTAAACCCTTCAATTTCAGAGGCCTCGTGCGCGCCTTCCGGTGGCACGAAAATCAAGGAGTAAAAATGACACGAAAACAAACATGCCTGCTGTCTTTTATCGTGCTTTGTCTTTCCGGATGCCTGTATTCCCAATCGTGGAACGGAATCATCTCCCCCGCCCGGGCGATCAATTGGTCTGCGGCAGGAGTTTCCGGCGGAATTCCTACGAACCGCTCGCAGTGCGGATCTACCATCGCAGCCTATAGCGGCTCGGCGGACAAGATCAACAATGCCATTACGAATTGTCCGACCGGCGGATACGTGCAGCTTGGCACCGGGACGTTCAACCTGTCGTCTGGGATCGCAGT
>DASUKV010000262.1:0-14893 GCA_036278555.1 Terriglobia bacterium | reverse complement strand
GCGGTCGTCTCGCGCAGCTTGCGGAACCACTCGAGGCGCGTACCCTTATATTTTCCTTCCACGTCGATGCACGTGCACAGGAACTCCGAGCAATAGCGCTCAAGCGAGGGCAGCGCTTCGCCGGAAGTCAACGGCAGCACTTCCTTCCAGCCATGAATCGCGATGTGATCGTCGAGACAATCGACAGCAATCATCAGCTTTTCGCGCGGAATCGCCGCGGCCAATTGTTCGAGGAAAGCGTGGTCGATCCCGGCGGAAGTGAAAGCGGAACTGCCTACGATCACCTTGATCGCGCCCTGGCGAACCACCTCCTGAGCGCGCCCTACACTGCGGATTCCGCCGCCCACACGGCAGGGCTTGGCGGCGCAGAGCCGCTCAACGATGTCTGACTGCGCGGCCCGCCCCATCGCGGCGTCAAGATCAATCACCTGAATTTGGGGGAATTCGGCGAAGCGCTTCAGGGTTTCCAAGGCGTCCGGCAATTCCAGGACCTTCGAATTCTCCTGGCCCTGGACAAGCTGGACCACTTTGCGGCCCATGAGATCAATACAAGGAATCACCATAAAATTATTGAGGATTACAAACTATAGTGACATCAAATGCTGTAGCGGCGGCCTCCGGTTTTTCGGCGCTCGGAGAGCGCCGCTACAGAAAAAACTGTCACTATAATTTGTAATCCTCGGTAATAGTAGGAAGCGTTGCGCGATCAGGAGAGCTTCTTTAACTCCGTAAGAACTTCGCTGGGCTCGGGCTGCGTCCCGATCTCATAAACTTTTGACCAAGCGATTTTGCCGTCCTTGCCGACGATAAAAATCGCACGGTCGTTCACAAACGGAATCGAATGCTTCGCGGGAGGGAACACGCCATACGCCTCCGCGGTTTTCGCGTAAGGCCAGCGGTCTGTGGCCATGGGATAATTCACCCCGCCCAGCGTTTTCTGAAAAGCCATGTGGGAGAAAATGGTATCGGTCGACACAGCGACTACTTCCGTATTCGCGCCGGCGAACTGCGCAATCTCCGCCTGGAACGCGCCCAGTTCGCTTTGGCAGACCGGGGTGAAATCGAGCGGGTAAAAAAGGATCACGACGTTCTTGCCTTTGTGAGCGGAAAGCTGAAACTCGCCCTGAGTTTCTCCCGTCGAGCATCCCACTTTGAAATCCGGCGCAACGTCTCCAACTTTGAGTGCCATCTATAAAGCCTCTCCTGGATGAAATTTATTAATTCAGGCGCTGCTGTCAGCGCAAGAGCTCCACTTGAATTCCATTCACTCGCTTCCACGCGCGGTCCGTCGTCATCACGGGAACTCCAAGCCGCACGCCTAAAGCCAGGCAAGCCCTGTCCGCAAGAGAGAGTCCCAGGGATTTGACGCTGGGGTAAAGATTTCCCGCCGCCCGCGCGTCCTCCTCCGTGAAATCGACAGTTTCAAGACCGAGCGCTGCGAGACGATCAGCCACTTCGTCAAGCGGCAAAGCCCAGTGAGTTACTTTGGCATACACTTCTGAAAGGTTCACCGCGCTGGCTGCCGCGCCTCTGGCCAGCGCTTCACTCACCCGATTATAGCCGGGTTCGCGCTGAAGGTAGGCCAGCAGCGCTGAGGCGTCCAAAACGTAGCTCTGTTTATCTGCCGGCTTCAAGTTTGGCCTCGCGGCGCCGGTCGGCAATCAACTCTCGCGCCAGACTCTTTTTTACCTTGCCGAACCGTTCCCACAGATCTTCTTCGACGGCGCGCCTCTGGCGAAGCACAATCCGATTGCCCTCTCGAATGCAAAGCAGGGTATCACCTGTATGCAGCCCCATGGCCTTCCGCACCGGAGCAGGAAGAACCAGGCGTCCCTGCGCTCCGAGGCGCATGGCATATGTCCCTTTGAATGCCATGTTTTGATTATATGCCACAAGGGCGGGAATACACCACCCCGGACAGGCAAGCCCGCGGCGTTTATCGGTTCTGATTGTCCACGAGTTGCTTGGCGCGTTGCGCGGCGCGGACGACTGCCTTGATAAGCGTCACGCGCAACCCGCCTTCTTCGAGCTCTAACAAGCCGTCGATGGTGCAGCCCGCGGGGGTGGTGACCATGTCTTTCAGTTTGGCGGGATGCTCTCCGCTTTGCAGAACCAGCGCCGAAGCGCCCAGGAGCGTCTGCGCGGAGAGCTCGGTGGAAAGCTCGCGGGGCAAGCCGAGCTTCACGCCCGCCTCGGCCAGCGATTCGATGATGGTGTAGACGTAAGCCGGCCCGGAGGCAGAAAGCCCCGTGATGGCGTCCATGTGCTTTTCATCCACCGTCACCGTGCGGCCCATCGAATTGAACACCCGGTTCGCAATTTTCAAATCTTCATCCGTGGCGTTCTTGCCGCGAGCGAGCGCGATCATGCCGTGGCGGATCAGGCAGGGTGTATTCGGCATGGCGCGCACGACGCGAGCCGGATAAGGCAACTCACGCTCGATAAAATCCGTTGTCACCGACGCGGCGGCGGAAATGAGCAAGGCCTCCTTCTTGAGGTCCTTTTTGACTTCCTGCAAAAACCCTTTCACCTGCTGCGGCTTCAGGCAGATCAAAACCAGGTCCGCCCCGGCGACCGCTTCGCGGTTGTGGGTTCCGGTCTTGATGCCGTACTTTTCCGCGAGATAATCCGCGCGCGGCTCGTGGGCCACTGTCGCCACCACGCGGTTCACAGGAACCAGTTGTGATCCGAGAACGCCGGACAGCAGCCCTTCGCCCAGTTTCCCAGCGCCAATCACGGCCAGCTTTTTCAGAGCGGCGTGGCCGCTTTTTTCAAGTTCGAGCGATTTAGAAGAATCTGTTTTTGATTTCATGTTGTTCGAAGCAAGCCAGGATTTGACAAACTATAGAAAAACTCGCTCTACCTGTCATTCTGAGGAGCCGAAGGCGACGAAGAATCCCGGCATTACTTGATATCTCGAATAAGCGGGTTTGCTTCGCGGAGATTATCCTGAGTGGAATGCCGGGATTCTTCGCTCCGCTCAGAATGACAGGCCGGATGAGTCTTTCAGCAACTTGCCAGCGATTCACCGCCTCGCCTGGGCTTGCGCGGCGGTGGCTTCTTCCGCGGGCCTGTTCCACGCCATCATCTTGCGCAGTTCCATTCCGACCTTTTCGATCAAATGGTCCTGCGCTTTGGCGCGCATCTCAAGAAAATGCTTGCGGCCTTCCTCGTTTTCTTTCATCCACTCTTTCGCAAACGAGCCGTTTTGAACGTCCGCCAGAACCTTCTTCATGTTTTCGCGCACATGCTCGTCAATCACCTTGGGGCCGCGCGTGTAGTCGCCGTATTCGGCGGTGTCGCTCACCGAATAGCGCATGTACTTGATGCCGCCCTGGTAGATGAGGTCCACAATCAGCTTCAACTCGTGAAGGCATTCGAAGTAGGCGATTTCCGGTTGGTAGCCCGCATTCACCAGCGTTTCAAAACCGGCCGTAATCAGCGCGGAAACACCGCCGCAGAGAACGGTCTGCTCGCCGAAGAGGTCCGTTTCCGTTTCTTCTTTGAACGTCGTGCGGATGACGCCCGCCTTGAGGCAACCGACTGCTTGCGCATAAGCCAGAGCCGTTTTCTCGGCGTTCCCTGAAGCGTCCTGTTCAACGGCGAGCAGTCCCGGCACGCCGACGCCTTCCTGGAACAGTTCCCTCATGCGGTGACCGGGAGACTTCGGCGCGATCATCACCACGTCGACTTCCGGCGGCGGAACGACTGCCTTGAAATGAATGCTGAACCCATGCGCGAAAAGCAGCGTTTTACCTTTGCCAAGATGCGGGGCGATGGATTCCGTGTATACCTTTTTCTGCAGATGATCCGGAATGAGAATCACAATCACGTCGCCGCGTTTGGCGGCTTCGGCGGGCTCAAACACTTCGAGTTTCTGGGCTCGTGCTTTGGCGCAGGAACTGCTCGATGAGGGCAGGCCCACGATCACCTTCTGTCCGCTATCGCGCAAGTTGAGGGCATGCGCGTGCCCCTGGCTGCCGTAACCGATCACTGCAATCGTCTTGCCGGACAAGCTCTTCATATCCGCGTCCGATTCGTAATAAACCTTGGCCATGAATTCCTCCTGAGAGTGATAAAGATAACCAATGTGAGGCGGCGCCCTGAATCCATCAAGGATACCATTGCGGGCATCGCGATGAGAATGGATTTGTTATTGCGTTGCTGCGCCCGAAAGGCTTAGTTCCGCGCTACTCCGGGTACTCCTGATACGGGCGAAGGGATAAAAGCGCCCGGAATCGCCCGGGCGTGGCGCAGCCTGGGATGAAACCTCAAAGAGAGCTTTGCCGTGGCTGGCAAAGATGACTTTCGACCCTGGAAAAAGTTCCGGCCAGCGCGCAGCTTCCGGTGATCCGGACTCGGCGTCGACGAAGACGAACGAGGCGGGCTGCGACGTCTCATGCCGGTAAGCGGTGACATGTTTCACGCCCTCCGTGCGCCGCAGGAAATGGAAGTCGTGCTCGGCGTCGCCTTCCTGCGCCTCAACCACCACGGCCAAGGAATAGCTCTCGGGCGCGGAAGCCATTGTTAGCGTAACAAGTTTCACGCCCTTGCGCCGGAAGATATTCATCAGGCGGCAGATCACGATCAGATCATTTTCGGTTTCGATGGTAAACAGCCATTTCATCATGATTCTCCTTGGGATACCCCGTACGTACTGCCGCCACCCGGCGGTATGAGAGCTGTAGGATAGCCCCAGCTGTAGCGGCGGCGTCCTCGCCGCCGGCTCTTAAGAAGTAGAAACCGGCGGCCAGAGGCCGCCGCTACAGCCCATTTTCACGGCAGTGAAGGGGTGCCGGTGCTACGTCCTACACCGCCCACAGATCGTCCAAAACCGCTTCCTCTTCAAGAACCACGCGCGGTGGCTCCGCGATCATTTCCGCAAGCGACGCGCCGGGCGGAACAATCGGATAGACGTTTTCCGCCGGATCCACCCAGAAATCGATCAAACAAGGCTCGCGGTCGCTGAGCATGTCGCGGATCGCGCTCTTCACGTTGTCCCGCCGCTCCACGCGGCAACCGCGAATGCCATACGATTCGGCAAGCTTGGCAAAGTCCGGCGCAAAGTTCAGGTCAATATCGCAATAGCGCTTCTCGAAAAAGATTTCCTGCCACTGCCGTACCATGCCTAGGGAGCGGTTGTTGAGGATCATGATTTTTACCGGGACACGATACTGCGCCACGGTGGCAAGATCGTTCAGGGTCATTTGGAACCCACCGTCGCCGACGATGGCGATCACCTGGCGATCCGGAAACGCCAGTTGCGCGCCCATTGCCGCCGGGAAGCCATAGCCCATAGCGCCCAGGCCGCTTGAAGAAAGCCACGTTCGCGGCTGGTAGAAATCGTAGTACTGCGCCGCCCACATTTGATGCTGGCCCACATCGACGGCGATAATGGCATCCTCATTCGCCTGAAGTGAGAGCGTTTCAATTACCTGCTCCGGTTTAATCGACGGCGCGGATTTATCGTAGCTCAGCGGATGTTCCGCCCGCCAGCCTTCAATGCGCTCAAGCCACCGCCGGCGCTCCGCAAGCTCCGAAGCGCCCCGGCGGCGCAGCGCGTCCGCAAGCGCCTGTAAGGTTTCCCGCGCATCGCCCACAAGAGCCAAATCCGCATGAACGTTTTTGTGGATCTCCGAAGGGTCGACGTCAAGATGGATTTTCTTGGCTTGTGTTGCAAAGCCGTTCAGGCGTCCGGTGACGCGATCGTCAAAGCGCGCCCCGACAGCAATCAAGAGGTCGCTCTCGCAGATCGCCATGTTCGTGGCGTAGGAGCCATGCATGCCGAGCATCCCTAAAGAAAGCGGATGGTTTGAAGGAAACGCGCCCAAGCCCATCAGCGTGGTCGTTACCGGAATGTGCGTAAGCTCGGCGAGATCACGAAGTTCGCGGCAGGCTTCCGCATGAACCGTCCCGCCGCCCACGTAAAGCACTCCCTGGCGGCTTTCCAGGATCATGTCCGCGGCGCGTTCAATTTCCGCGTCGCGCCATTCGCGGCTTCGGGCAGGGTGCTTCGAATCGTCATGCTCTTCCGGGTAGCGCGGCGATGTCTTTTCCATCAGGACGCTTTTCGGAAGATCTACCAGCACCGGCCCGGGCCGGCCCGAGATCGCCGTTTTGAAGGCCCGATGAACCACAGCGGGAATGTCCGCCGCCGCCCGCACCTGGAAAGATTGCTTGGTGGCGGGAAGGCTAATGCCGATGGTGTCCGCTTCCTGAAAGCCGTCTTTGCCGATGAGCGACGCAGGTACCTGCCCCGTCAGCGCCACAACAGGAATGGAATCCATCAAAGCAGAGGTGAGCGCGGTCATCAGATTGGTGGCCCCTGGACCCGATGTGACCAGGCAAACGCCCGGTTTCCCTGTGACGCGGGCGTAGCCATCGGCGGCGAATCCCGCCGCTTGCTCGTGCCGCACGAGCAGGTGCCGGATACCCGCGCTATAAAGCGCGTCATAAAGTGGCAGCACTGCGCCGCCGGGAAGCCCAAACACGACTTCAACTTTTTCGCGCTTCAAACTTTCCAGCAGGATTTCCGAGCCTGTTACCGGATTTTCCATGGTTCACTCCTGAAATAGCTAACGATAGCGTAATCTTGTTACCGACCAGTCGGTAGGTAGAATACGATTTTCTAGACCTCTCGTCAATAGAAACCTTATGGAATGCTGAAGGCTACGGCACCGAGGGGGACTTTTCGCCGTTTTCAAGTGAATGGTTGGTGCTCCTCCGGGAGCGTGTTAGCATTTCGCATGGCTTCCGAAGCCGAGCGGACTATAGGTCTGTATCAGCGCTATGCGCACGATTGGGATCGCGACCGAGAGCGTTATCTTATTGAAAAATCGTGGCTGGATCGATTTTTAACCCTTGTGCGGCCTGACGGTTGCATTGTCGATATCGGGTGCGGCTGCGCCGAGCCAATTTCCCAATACTTGATCGAAAGAGGCCACGACGTGACTGGCGTGGACTCGTCGCCAACCCTTATTGGCATGTGTAAATCTCGCTTCCCTGATCAAGATTGGATCGTCGCGGACATGCGAACGCTGTCTGTAGATCGGCGTTTTGATGGTATTTTGGCATGGGACAGCTTCTTCCACCTGTGTCCTGAAGATCAACGCCGAATGTTTCCTATTTTCAGACAGCATGCTGAATTGAATGCAGCCCTCATGTTCACCAGCGGGCCTGAGCGTGGCGAAGCGATTGGAACTTATCAAGGCGAGCCGCTTTATCATGGAAGCCTGGATGAGAGCGAGTACCGCCTGCTCCTCAACCAAAATGGTTTCGAGATCGTGTCACACGTGGTCGAAGATCCAACCTGTGGTTATCGTACTGTCTGGCTTGCGCAGTTCAGATAGGTTCCCGGGCTTCATTGGTGAGTGCCAAAACGTCGGGCTAGTTGCTACCAGACGAGCTTTAATGCAAACTGCAGCTCTCTTGCGGGTCCTGCCCCAAGAATTTGCATGAAAGTGGGCGTCTGGATGCTCGTTGTTGCGGAGCCGGAAAGGTTGGCGTAACCCGGATTTGTGTTGCCGCCAGGATTCGCAAAGTTGACGGCATTGAAGATGTTGAACGCGTCCGCCCGGAACTCCAGGTATTTTGATTCGGTAAATTTGAAGTCTTTCATGAGCGAGAAATCAAGGTTGTTGTGCGCTGGACCGCGCAGGATGTCTTTTCCGGAATTGCCGTAAGTGTACGGGGAAGGGACCGCGAAAGCCGTTGGATCGTCCCAATGGAATCGATTCTGCACAAATCCTGGCGGTAAGGGATTGCCCACCAGGTCTGCCCGCTGGCCGCCGGAACCGGTGTTCGCGTTATCAAAGGGAACACCCACGCTAAAGGGTGACCCGCTCTGGGCGGACACGATCCCGCTAAGCTGCCATCCTCCCAAAACCCCATTCTCCAAGGCGCTCCAGCCACTGCCGAAGTGCATTCCCCGGCCAAACGGGAGTTGGTAAACGGAGCTGAAGGAAAAAACATGAGTGAAATCAAAGTCACAGTTTCCGTAATTCCCCGCAAAAATGTTGTAGGGATTTTGTATGCTTTCCGAATACGGGCCGCTATTGACGTCCAGGCAATGCGACCATGTGTAGGACCCTAAAAATGTAAAACCTTTGGAAAACCGCCTTTCCACTTTTACCTCAAGGCCATTGTAGTTGGAATAGCCGATATTATCGTCGTACCCGAATATCCCAAAGTTAGGGTAAGGAGTCCGATTCGTTCCCACGAAGGTCCCCGGACCCATCGCATCGGGTAAAACGGAATTGTCCGTGTGATCCAACTGGAGGTGATAACTTTTGGCGCCCACATAGGTGACATCCATTGTAAAGCTCGGCGTGAACTGATGTTGAACGCCCAAATTCCACTCGAGCGCGGTTGGAATTTTATTCTGATTGTTGGCGCCCGTAAATATGAACGGACGGGAGGCGGTATCGGGAGAAGGGAAGAAGGTGGCCGCAGAGACGGGAGGGCTGAAGAATGTATCCGGAACGCCACGATTCAGGTTTACAAGATTAGGGTCAACGCCCCACGGCCAAGGAATGCGGAGATCCTGGGTTTCTTGAATCAAATTATTGCTGTGATCATCGAACATGCCGAACCCGCCGCGAATCACCGTGTGAGACGCGAGGCTATAGGCCAGTCCAAACCGGGGCTGAAAGCCGCGGTATTGAGGATCAAAGTAGGTTGCACGGACGTTCGCAAACGGAAAAAGCTTGCCAAACGGCTGAGAGATGAGAAAACATCCGCACTGATTGCTGAAGCCCGATGTCCGGTCATTCGCATAGTGCAGAGGGGGCACATAGTCATACCGCAAACCGAACTGAAGACTCAGTTTGCGCGAGGCCTGCCATTTATCCTGAACGTAATATCCCTGCCAAAGGCCAGTAGTATTGGCTGCCGTCTGGCCCAAAAACCCTGATAGCCCGGAAGGCACGTTGAGCAGCATGCTCGCCAGCCCATCACCCGTTCGGGATTGGTTCGAACCGGGGCCGATGATAGCGCTGGTGGGGAATTGGTCGAAAGATTGGGTCATGCCCCATCCATCGTCAAAGCTATGGATGTGATAATACATCAACCCGGCGCTGAGCGTGTGAGGGCCGGAGATCTTCTGAAAATCGGCATTGAAGATGTGAGAGCGAATCGGCCCTAATGGGATTGAGAATTGGCCTGTCGATCCCAGGCGCGGGGAAAGGCTTACTTGAGGAACTAAGGGTACGCCATTCTTGACTGGCTCGAAGCCAATTTGATTGGTCGCTTCCAGAAGCGGCAAGCCGGCGGGCGTATTCCCACTGAAGAAGTTGGTATAGGTATACCCGTAATGCGCGGTAAGAAGAAATGTAGGAGTGAACAGGTGCGTGTAGCCCAGGGAAATCTGGCGGGCGTCATTCAATTGAGTCGAAGTGCCCAAGAGCAGACTGTTCGGCTGTGTCTCATGGGGGTTCGTGAGGTAGAAGGCGCCAAATAAGGCGTCATTGTTGGCGAACGTATGATCGATCTTGACGCCAAATTGATCGTCGCTGATGATTTGGTTAGAAGATACAGCGAGGTTAGGAAAGTTATTCCCACCGGGTCCGAAATTCGGCGAAGGGTAGAAAGCGTGGATATAGGCCAGGGCTTGAGGGTTGAGCATGGCGCCGGGAACGATGTTCCCTGGGAAAGCATCTCGCACTAGGCCCGTGCTTTGCGCCACCAATCCGCTGATCGGGTCAACCGATCCGGCAGTGACTTGGCGCGTGCTACTGGGATTATAGATTTGGCCTTGCATGACCGGACGGCCCAACGGGTCAAAGATAGGATTGCCTGAGGAATCGACAGTTTGCTGCGCGGTCAGCAGATCAGAAAAGTCGCCCGTCAGCTCCTGCGACGTAGGAACGCTGTTGAAAAGAGTAAAACCCTGGCTCGACCGGAAACCTTCATAGTAGCCGAAGAAGTAGGTATTCTTTTTCCGGCCGTCATAGAGGCCCTTCGGGGTGGGTAAAAGAACCGGTCCGCCGAGAGTAAAGCCGAACTGATTCATGCGAAATGGCGGCTTCTGGTGGCCAACGACATTATCAAAAAAATTAGCGGCATCGAGCTTATCGTTGCGCAGAAATTCCCAGGCGTCTCCGTGAAACTGAGGACTGCCCGTCTTGGTGACCACATTGACGTTCGCTCCCGGACTCATTCCCACCTGCGCATCCGTGATGTGAGATTGCACTTTGAACTCTTGAATCGCGTCGGGTGGGGGACTGATGGACCAACTGTCCAGATAGATATCATTATTAATCCCGCCATCCAGCGTATAGTTGTTCTGCCTTCCTCGCATGCCATTGACGTTGGGGCTTATCCCACCGCCCCCGATGGGAATAATGAAGGCTCCCTGCTGGCCTCCTTCATGCGGCACGGCCCCCGGGGTGAGCAGAATCATCTGAGTGAACTGCCGCCCATTCAGGGGCAGATCAACCACCTGCTTTGAGGCAATCACCTGCCCAATGGTGGAGCTGGTGGTTTCGAGGGCTGATGGCGCTGCGGTTACCTGAACCTGCTGGGTTACAGCGCCAACCTTGAGGGTGTAGTCTGCTTCAAGGTCTTGGTTGACGAGCAGAACGACATCCGCTTGCTGGAGCGTTGCAAATCCTGCTTTGGACACGGTCACCGAGTAATGACCAGGGGGTAATTGGGTGATCGTGTAAAATCCCGAGGTGTCCGTGGAAGCCCGGCGAACTAGCTTTGTGGCCAGGTTGGTCACCGTGACCGTTGCCCGGGGCACCATGGCCCCGGACGTGTCTGCCACCGTCCCATGGAAGGCGCCGTTAACCGTCTGTGCGCTCGCGGAGGGGATCAGCGAAAAGAAAAGAGCTGTAGAAAATATCAACAACCCCCACGTCCAAGGGTTGAATCGTGACGGAACTCGGTTCATTTTCATTTGAATTTTCTCCACTTTTGTATTACGCGGGGTTGCCAATGCCTGGTGCTGTGTATCCCGGTTAATCAGGTTCGAGCCCAAAATCTCCGTTAAGCCGAACAGATACTTCAATTGCGCCAACCAAAAGCATTCGCCTTGCGCCGACGGGTGCGCTTATTGTTTCGCTATATTTAATTGAATATAACTATTTGTCAATAGATTCTTCTTCGCCGTGATGACTGAGAAAGGAGATGACTGCAAGGTGATGAACAGAAATCAGTTAAGTAACCGGTTGCCTGAACCGATCAAGACTCCAGAAGTAGAGAGAGAACACAACAAGACCGGCAGGGCAAAGAGAGGTGATCCCGCTATTTTCGAATCGTACGAGCTTGGCATGCGAGCGGCGAGGGTGGGGTTTGACTGGCCTGACGCCAGTGGCGTGCTTGATAAGATCGCAGAGGAGGTTACTGAGCTGCGAATAGAGTTGCGCCGGATACCGCAGCTTGATAGGAATAAGCTTGAAGAGGAGGCCGGCGACCTGCTCTTCACAGCGGTCAACCTGACGCGGCACCTCAATTCAGATCCTGAAACCTGTTTGCGCCGGGCCAACCGGAAATTCAGGCAGCGCTTTCAAAATATGCAACAAAATGCGCATCGCCAAGGAAGAGAATTGGGACAATGTACAATGGATGAACTGGAGGCCTTGTGGAACGCTGCGAAAGAAGCGGAGGCCCGCGGCGCATAACGCTGTCAAAGTTCCGCAGGCTTGTTGCAAAACCCGGGAAGCTGTCATTCTGAGGAGCCGAAGGCGACGAAGAATCTCTGTATTTGAGTAATTTTGTTAATACAGAGATCCTTCGCTTCGCTCAGGATGACAATGCCTCCAGGTTTTGCAACAACCTGGATACGCGGGACAAAAGAACTGCATTGATATCTATATAGCCGAATGGCGCTTACTGCCATCCTGCGATTTAGCCTATGAAAATCACACACGTTGAACTTCTCGAATTGCGTATGCCGCTGGTGAATTTTTTTGAGACCAGCTTCGGGCGGACCACCGAACGCCGCATCGTTCTGGTGCGCATTGAGGCGGAGGGCCTCACGGGCTGGGGTGAAGTGACCTGCGGCGAAAATCCGTTCTACAGCTACGAAACGCCGGAAACCGCCTGGCACATTCTGCGCGATTTCCTCATTCCCTGGGCGCTCAAACAGCCGTGGAGTTCGCCTTCCGACTTGGCCGTCCGATTCCGGCCGGTTCGCGGGCACAACATGGCGAAAGCGGCGCTTGAAAATGCCCTGTGGGATGTTGAGGCGCAGTCAAAGGGTGCTTCCATTGCGAAGCTCCTGGGCGGTACGCTTGAAGAAATTCCTTGCGGGGTATCCATCGGCATTCAGGACCGCGTCGAAGATTTGCTGGAAAAGATCGGCCGCGAGCTTGCCGCGGGCTACCGGCGCATTAAGGTGAAAGTGAAGCCTGGCTGGGACGTAGACGTGCTCGAACGCATTCGTGCCAAGTTCCCGGATATTCGGCTGATGGCGGACGCCAATTCCGCCTACACACTGGCTGACCTGCCCCACCTCAAACTATTTGACCGCTTCAATCTGATGATGATTGAGCAGCCGCTGGGCTGGGATGATATGGTGGATCACGCCCAACTGCAGAAGGAATTGGCGACTCCGCTTTGTCTCGACGAATCGATCCACAGCGCGGAGGACGCGCGCAAGGCGTTGGATTTGGGCGCGTGCAGGATCATCAATATCAAGCTGGGCCGCGTGGGCGGCTACACCGCCGCCCGGCAAGTGCACGACCTTTGCCGCGCCCGTCAGATTCCGGTGTGGTGCGGCGGGATGCTCGAATCGGGCATCGGGCGCGCGCACAATATCGCGCTTTCGAGTCTGCCTGGTTTTACGCTGCCGGGAGACGTTTCCGCCAGCCGCCGCTACTGGAAGCAAGACATCATTCAGCCGGAAGTCACCGTCAGCTCTGAAGGCGTTATTCGCGTGCCCCAGACGCCGGGGCTGGGGTACGCGCCCGACGTGAACGCGATCCAGAGCATTACCGTCCGAAGGGAAAGCTTCAGGTAACGCGGTGGCGAGCCTTCCCGATCGCGCGTCTCCTCCTCAACCAAAGCCAGCCCACAGCATGGGAATGATGAACTTCATCATGCTGTGGGTCACCTTTTTCTGGGCGGCCAATGCGGTGGCCGGTAAATTTGCGCTCCGCGGCTTCAGTCCGATGACGCTGGCGCAGTTGCGCGCGACGGGCACCGCGGCGGGCTTCATCGCGATTTACATCGCCTGGCGCGGCTGGCATTTTCTGCGGCTTTCCCGCCGGGAATGGATTTTCATAGCGCTCGCCGGGTTCAATGGCGTGACGATTAATCAGGTCACGTATCTCGGCGGACTCTCGAAAACATCCGTAGCCCACACGGCGCTCATTATCGCCCTCGGGCCGGTGCTGGTGCTGGCCCTGGCCCGGCTGATGCACATGGAGACCCTCACCGCCGCGAAAGCCGGCGGGATGATCCTGGCATTCGGCGGCGTCGGCGTCCTCACCCTTGGCAAGCCCTCTGCCGCCAGTGGGGCAAGCTGGGTGGGAGACATCATCCTGCTGGCAGGACGCCTGTCTTTCGCCTATTACACGATTCTCTTGAAACAGGGTGGCGAGCGCTACGACTCGCTGACTCTCAACACGCTGACTTTTACCGCCGGAGCGATTTTATTGCTTCCGTTCACGATGCACTCGCTTTGGGACGCGCATTGGCGGGGTATTCCGGTTGTCGCATGGGAGGGTCTTGCGTTTCTGGTGATTTTCGGCACCTTGTTGGCTTATCTCTTATACGCCTTTGCGCTTACCGCCATGTCCGCATCACGGGCGATTTCTTTTGTTTATCTCGCCCCGGTGTTTGCGATTGGACTCGGCGTTTGGCTGCTGTCGGAAACCATCACCTGGCGGGTGTGGGTGGCGGGCGCGCTGATTCTTTTCGGGCTTTATTTTACAGGGCAGGGAACAGCGGAGAATCTGGGGGCGGAGCAGTAACCGTTGCAGATCGCCCGTTGCACCCCTTAACTCCTGATCCCCATAAGCGTTTGCTTAGACGCCTCAAGACGATGCCCGCGTGAGTAGATCGATTTCCCAAATCGCCTTGTCCTGCCCCGCAAGGGGGCCAAGCGGTGAGTAGCCGTAGGTGAAACCTACGGAAACGGAGCTGATTGAAGAAGACCCTGGAGGGGTCGTACAGGTGCAAACATCCCGGGTCAACCCCTGCCGGGGTTGATTGACTTTATCCACATAGTTTCCGTAGGTTGCACCTACGGCTATTCACGGAGTTGCCCTTCGGGCAACCGACCCGGTTCGCTCTGCTTCCGGCAATGTTAAGTAAATGCATATGCCTACGGCCCCTCCCCCACAAGCGGTCGAGGGGAGAGAAATTCTAACCGGGAGCACTCTCCCTTTGAAAAGGGAGGAGCCACGAAGTAGGGGGTGAGGGCTTTTCTGGCTGAGAGAAAAATGGAGTTACACTTTTATATTAATGGCTGCGACGAATCACCAAGATGTTGGCATCATCGGCGCCGGGCTGATTGGCTGTTCGATTGCCTTGCGGCTGGCGCAGCAAGGGCTCCGGGTTTGTGTTTTTGATCGTGGGGAGCCGGGCGCGGAGGCCAGCAGCGCGGGAGCAGGGATGATCGCGCCGCAAGGTGAGACCACCGAGCCGGACGGTTTTTACGAGCTTTGTGCCGCTAGTCGCGACCTTTATCCCGAGTTTGTTGCAGAGGTCGAGGAACTAAGCGGCGAGCGCGTGGGCTTGCGGCGCGAGGGAACGCTCATGGTCTCCCTCGACGAGACCTCGTGCGTTGAACTCGGCGAAGTCTACGATTGCCAGACACGGGCAGGGCTTGCCATTGACCGGCTCGCGCCGGAAGAGGCGCGACGGCTTGCGCCGCAGCTTTCACCTCAAATCCGCAGCGCATTTTTTATTGCCGGGGACTATTGTGTGGACAATGAAAAACTCGCGC
>DASUKV010000261.1:0-11064 GCA_036278555.1 Terriglobia bacterium | reverse complement strand
CGCCAGAACGGTCGAAGAAAGGCTCATGAAGGACGTCGCGTTCAACGTGCGGATCACATTTGCGAGCAGGCGGTGCACTCCTTCAAAGAATACGTTTCCTTCGCGCTCTTCAGCGTGATAACCCTTCACCACGCGCACGCCACCCAGGGATTCCGTCAAGCGGCCTGTGACTTCAGCGTTGATCTTCCTTCGCTCGCGGAAAATGGGCCGCATGATGCCAAAGGCTTTTTTCAGCGCCAGGCTGAAACCCACCAGGATTCCCACGGCCACGGCGGTCATCATGAGGCTGATCTTGAGGAGGATAATCAGCGCAAAGCACGAAGTCATAATGCCACCGGCAAATTGCACGAGGCCGGTTCCCAGCAAGTTGCGCAGCCCTTCGACGTCCGTCATGATCCGGGCCACCAGCGTTCCGGTTTTGTTCGAGTCATAGAACGAAACTGGCAGCCGCGCCACGTGGGACTGCACGCGAATTCGCAGCTCCGTAATCAGCCGCTGGGCTTCCTTAGAAAGGATTTGGGTGAGGCCGAAAGAGGTTGCGCCTTGCACCACCGTCGCGGCAACGACGGCCAGGATAATGGGCAAGAGCAGGCGCACTTGGCCGTGCGTCATGACGTTATCAATGAGGGGTTTTGAAGCGGCGGGAAGGACCAGCCCGGCCAGCCGGTTAACGGCCATCAAAAGGAAGCCCAGAACCAGATGCCCGCGCCGGGGCCGCAGGAACTCCCAGATATCGGGCAGCATTTCCCACCAGCGCGGGGCCTTTTCCGCTCCGGTTTTTCCGGCAGACTTTGGAGCGGCTTCGTTCATATAGTCGCTGTAAGCGGCGCATGAAGCCAGCCCTGTAAAGGGAGCGCCAGCGCTTTTTTACAACCCTCTGCCCTCTCCCTGCGGGAGAGGGTGGCCGAAGGCCGGGTGAGGGGCACGTTGTAGCGGCGCTCTATGAGCGCCGGGCTTGATTTCCTCGATCGGGTCGGCGCTCATAGAGCGCCGCCACAGGCCGCATCCTATCCCAAGGGGCGCGAAAGATTCATGGCCATCAGAGCGAACGATCCTGCGATGACGATGACGGAAATCACCGCCAGAACGTTCCAGAGATTCTCGCTGGCGCGCGTCTGGGGCTCACCGGTCGAGACCAGATAGCCCAGCACAAACCCGGAGACAAATCCTCCAAAGTGCGCGGCATTGTCGACGGAAAACATCGGCAGCAGGCCGAAGATGGCGATGTAGATGACCCACTTCCAGAGCTGCCTCCGCAGATCTTTGCCCGCCGAACCGAGATGATAACTCGCCCCGATCAGGATGCCGATAAGCCCCATGATGGCTCCGGAAGCCCCGATGGAGACGCCCATGGGCGCCCAAAAAAGGCTTACCACGTAGCCAAACACTCCAGTCACGAGATAAAGCACCACGTATTTCTGTGCCGAAAAGAGCGACTCCACCATCGGTCCCACATCGAAAAGGCACCACAAGTTAAACCCAATATGGATGAGGCCGGCGTGAAGGAAAATCGCGGTCACGAGGCGCCACCACTGGCCCGCAAAAATCAGCGGGTATTTGGCGCCCATGCGCACCAGCACTTGCGTCGAGATGCCGCCCAAGGAGGGCGCGGACTGCATCGCCGCTGAAGCCGCCCTCTGCGTCATGAACCAAGTCACCGCGTAAATGATGATGGTGAACGCGATGATGATGGTGTTGGCGGAGGTCGGCACGGGAATGATGCCGCCCATCACCTTTCCGGGAGTGGAACTTGGGCGCGACCGCGCGCCACGGACCTTCACGCCACACAACGGGCAGGTAGAGGCGTTGCGGTCAATGAGCCCCCGGCAGGAGGGGCACATGCGCACGGCGTGCTCATAGTGCTGTTCTTTCTGGCCAAACGTCAAGCGCAGCCATGCTTTCAGCCGCTGCAGCTTAAACCAGACCTTGGCGGGCATTTGCATAAATTCTCAGTATGCTAGATGTGGTAGGAAGAGTAAAGAAAAGAGGGGCCGCGGTAGTGGGTCAATTTGGTCTCACGCGATATTTGGAACTTTGTTTGTGGTAGGAGCCTAACCATAAATAAACCGTACTATGTCCGAAACCTCCCAAACACGATTTGCGATTCCCGCTTCCATCGCGGGGGGTAACACGCAGAGTTTGGTGAATACGACAGGTAGCGCTACGCCGTTTTGACAGTCGGCCAAAGCTCCGCTATTCTTCCTCCCTGCCTGAACCACAGAGAGAGGAGCCGCTCGTGACAACCGGAGTTGGATTCCGCTGCAAAGATGGGGTGATTTTAGCTTCGGACAGCCAGTATACCGGCACGTGGAAAATGCGAGGACCAAAGATTTTTGATATCACCGCTCCGTGCGCGACAGGCTGCGTTGCTGGAGCAGGTACAGTGTCGCTAATCCGTAAGGCCACAAGCATCATTGGGGGAGAGCTGGCGCAGCGGCAGGGAATTACCGTCAAAGAGGCCGTAGCGGTTGTTGAGGACTGCATAAAAACAATCCGCGAAAAATACATTCACTCCCACCGTGGTCCTGACGATCAACGTCCGTATTTGGAACTTCTGATGGGAATAAGCACCCGTAATTTCGTAGAGTTAATTAAAACCGAGGATTATGTTGCGGACACGGTTGACAGGTACGCTGTGGTTGGGACTGGAGGTCCCCTCGTTCAGTACATTGTTGAAAGTCTAGGTGGGGCACAGGGAATTCTAGAACAAGCCAAGATCGTTTCCATTTACGCCTTGCACCAAGCAAAGGAATACGATCCGTGGTCAGGCAAAGAGACTTGCGTAAAAATTCTCCGCGCAGACCAAACGGCGGAGCTTATCGGCGACGAGGAGATACGCAACGCCGAGAGTTACTTCGACGATCTATTCTTGGCGACCCAGACACTCATAGTTACTTCTGCCATCCCGGAGGATTTCTCAGACGAAGATGTTATTTCTTATTCAGATTTCAAGAGGGTCGTCAGGAAGTTTCGAGAGAGTGAAAGAGCCAGGAGGGAGAAGGCAGAGCGGAGGAAGGAAGTGATGCAGAAATGGAGCCAAAGGCACAAGACATCACCCGCTTGCTAGCCGTCTGAGTTGCGAGGTTTACTCCCCCACCGCGTCGTCGCTGCCTTTTTTGCGATCTCTTTCCGTTGCTCTGGAGATAAGGCCTTTGCTCTAGCAGGACCACCCTGGAGCCGCCTAACCTCCCAAGGGCCACAGCAGCGGGATTCTTGCCGGTTTCGGCCTCGATGTGGTCGAAGACCTTTTTGGCAAGCAGAATCGGGTCTTTCCTTGAGCGCTTAGGGATGCATCGATGATGAAGGATACCCACCGGGATGGCAGGACCAAAAGTTAAGAAATTCAAATTGACCCGCGACCGGGGCCGCGGCTGCGAGGACAATCTCTGCCTTATCCGGCGGCTACTGCTTCGCCGCGCTGAGGCTTTGCTGCATGAAGGCCCGCACGTCGCGGCGCAACTGGTCGCGCGAGGGCGCGTTGATGTAAATCATATGGCCGGACGGATAATGCCGCTGAATGACGTGCTGCTGATAGGCGGGCTCAAGCTGAAGATGATCGAGCGTGTATTCGACCTCGTAGAACGGGGTTGCAAGGTCGAAATAGCCCTCGGCCACCATCACCCTCAGATACGGATTCTCCACAAGCGCCGTGCGCAGCGACGGCGCCACGTTCGCGTACCCAGGGCGATTCTGCCATTTCCAATGCTGGTTAACATCGCCGCTCAGGATGTGGTAAGGAATATCCGTCTGATAGTTCAGCTCGGTTCGGACGTAATTGTTGAACGCCTCGGTAAACGGTGCGTTCACCGCCGTATCGCTCGGGTCGACGCGGGCGCGGGCGGATAAACCCGGCTGGTCGATGCCGGTCAGCCGGGCGTCATACCGGCCGATCACCCGATCCTGGTCGAGCAACAGCTCCTTGCGGAATTCCGAGCCAGTCACTCGCAGGTTGGCGCGCTCGAGGTATGCCTTGGGCAAGCCCGTATAGCGCGACATCTGGCCGGCCACGGCGTCGCGCGCTGACCCGGAGAGCTGGTCACCCTTGGCAAGCGCGGGAGCATAGTCCGTTGCAACCCAGTGCGCCACTTCGCCCGCGAATTGCGCGAGCGGCTCCTTTTCGAGTTCGGGCGCGAGCTTCTTGTGGTACCACGCGCTGGTGGCGTAGGTCGGAAGAAACAATTCGTAGGGCAGCTCATTGCCCGGCGCGAAGGAAAGCGTCTGGAAATTGAGAACCGTCGAGACCAGCACGATCCCGTTCAGCGCAATCCCCTGGCTCATGAGGTAGCCGGAAAGGCCGGCGGCGCGCGTGGTGCCGTAGCTTTCCCCCGCGAGGAAAAGCGGCGAGCCCCAGCGCTCATACCGCGTCAGGTAGAGGCGGATAAACTCACCCACTGATTCGAGATCGCCCTCGACACTCCAGAAGCGAGCGTTGTACTCGGGCTTCACGGCACGGCTGTAGCCTGTCCCGACCGGATCAATGAACACGAGGTCGGTTGAGTCGAGCCATGTATCCTGGTTGTCCTGCAGATGAAAGGGCGGCGGCGGGAAATGGCCGTCCGGAGTGAGCGTGACGCGGCGCGGGCCAATCGCGCCAAGCTGTAGCCATACCGAGGATGATCCCGGCCCGCCATTAAAGCAGAAGGTGAGCGGCCGCGCTGAAGCGGATCCGGCATCGTCGCGCGTGTAGGCGATGTAGAACATATGCGCTTCGAGGGTGCCCGCCTCATCGCGGATCGGCATCAGCGCCGCCGTCGCCGTATAGTTGAGCGTGCGCCCCTCGACCGTGATGTGGTGGTGCGTGATGACGGGCTTCTCCTCCTTCTCCTGTTTTTCCTTCTCCTCCTTGCTGACCGGAGGGGGAGCGGGCTGCTGCTTGGTGGCGGGAGGTTTCGGGGCCGGATGCGTGGCCGCCGCGCGGAAAGGCCGGTGCTCGTGCGTCCTCTTCTGCGACTGCGCACGGCAGACTGTGGCCGAAAATGCCAGGCCGCCCGCGAGCCACAGTGAAATCAGAAACCCCCAATTTCCTAGCCGCATGCTTGTTCCTCCCGAAATGCGCATCATCAAATTCTCAAAAACTCGAAGCTGTTCTGCTCAACCCTGCAGCGCGCATCTTATCACACGACTTGTCGCCGCAGTTATGATTGGCACGGATATTGAGATTTGACCCGTTCGAATGCAAACGGTGCGATTGGATCTCCTCTTCTTACCGTGCTCGTTTCTCGTGCAGCACCTAAAGCGCGTTTTTCCTTGACGGTTGCCGCAAGCGTTGCTAAGCTGGAGGTTTTCAGTACGTCTCTAAAACGCATCTCCAAACCTTATGGATAAGAAGAAGATCGAAAACTACCGTAAGCTGCTGTTAGAAAAGCAGGATGAGCTGCTTCGCATGGTTTCAAAATCCGACCAGGATGGGCGCGAGGCGGACGAAGAAGGCACGCAGGACGTCGCCGACAAAGCGGCCAACGCCTACACGAAAGAATTTCTCTTTCATCAAAGCAACGATAACCGCCAGATTCTGGCCCTTGTCAAAGAGGCGCTTAACCGGATCAAGGACGGGTCCTATGGCATTTGCGTAGAGTGCCGCGAAGACGTTCAGCCGAAGCGGCTGGAAGCCGTTCCCTGGGCTCGCCACTGCATCGAATGCCAGGCCAAGCAAGATGAGGGGCTGCTCTAATCCGGTTTGAGCCTTTCGGCTGCAAATCGCTTCGGGAGGTTCGGTCTTCTCCACCCTTCGTTCCAGCCCGCTCCCGCTTCGTTTTCCGCTCCTTCGAGAATCCCTGGGCGGGCTTTTTGCCGCCCTGTTTCCCACCACCTGCCCGCTGTGTGGCATGCTGCTTCGGCATGCCGGGCGCACCGCTGTTTGCGAGGATTGCTGGAAAGCCGTAAGGCCGTGGAACGGGATCGTCTGCGCCTGCTGCGGAATCCCTCTGGCATCCGAGGCTCTGGCGGACACTGCGGACCTCCGCTGCGGGCTCTGCCGCAAAGAGACATACGACTTTGATCTCGCGCGCAGCTACGGTCTTTACTCAAGCCCATTGCGCGAGCTGATCCTGCACGTAAAATTCCGCCGCCGCGAGCGTTGGGGTTTGCGCCTGGGGGAACTGCTGGCTTCGACCTGGCGGTCCATTGCGCCGTATTTAGAGGACACTTCACCGGTTCTCATCCCGATCCCTTTACATCCATCGCGCCAGGGCGAGCGGGGTTTCAATCAGGCAGAAGTACTGGCAAGAGGGTTGCGCCGCGCAATCAGAAAGGCGGGAATTCCCAACGCGCCTGGCCTCGAAGCGCGTTGGATACGGCGGGTGCGGGCCACGGCGCCGCAGAGCGGACTTCGCCACCGCGCGCGCCTCGAAAACGTTCGCGGCGCGTTCGAGGTATGCCATGCAAAGCGCGTGCGGGGCCGCTCCGTGATCCTGGTCGATGATGTGATGACCACCGGAGCAACCGCCTCGGCGTGCGCCCGGGCGCTGAAGCGGGCGGGCGCGCGCAAAGTACTCGTCTTGACGCTGGCCCATGTGACACCGCAATTTCCGGACGGCATCCACCCGCTCGAACCGGCGGAGCTTCCGAAGTTGGCGGAGCCGGCGGTTGACGCCGAGCCTTCCGCCCGAAGATAATGGCAAGGGGTTTTTGCTTGCGAACCGCGCTGTAGCGGCGGCCGGTCCGCAAAGTGCGAGGGGCAGGATAACACTGTGTCGGAAGAAGGTGACAAACGCGTGTTGCAATCTCCGGTGCTCGTTTTGAACGCCTCCTATGAGCCGATCAACGTGACTCCGGCGCGGCGCGCGGTGGTGCTGGTCTTCAAGGGCGTTGCCACGGCGGAAGAAGAAAACGGAAGCTTCATTCACTCGGCGCGGACGACGGTCCGCGTGCCTTCGGTGATCCGTCTGCGTGAATTCCGGCACATCCCGCGCCAGACGCGGGCGCTTTCCAGAAAGAACATCCTGCTCCGCGACCGCTACACCTGCCAGTTCTGCGACCGTGTTCTCCCGGCCAGCGAGTTGACGCTGGATCATGTGATTCCCCGCTCGCGGGGCGGACGCACGGATTGGGATAACCTCGTGGCCTGCTGCCACGCCTGCAATAATCGCAAAGGCGACCGGCTGCCGGAAGAAGCCGGTCTTCGATTGCTGCGTCCGCCGCGGCCCTTTACGCTCCATACCAGCCGCCAGTTGATGCGCATGATGGGGCGGTCCGACGAGCGCTGGCGCAAGTATTTGTTCTACTGATTTGTGATAGTCTAGCAGGGTGCCGCGCGCGGAGAGGTGGCCGAGTGGCTTAAGGCGGCGGTTTGCTAAACCGTTGTACGGTCAAAAGCTGTACCCAGGGTTCGAATCCCTGCCTCTCCGCCAACTCTCAGTCGCCTGTGACCGACCAGCCCCGATTGAATTATTCATCGTATCAGCCGTGGTAGACCCCGCTTATAAATCGGGGGCGCATATCACACCAAATTATCCAAATCCACGTCCAGCGAGGTCGCCAGCTTCTTCAGCGTGACAATCCCTCCGGTCTTGTGCCCCGCCTCAATGGCCGCAATCATTGACCTGGAGACCCCCGAAACCTTCGCAAGACCTTCCTGCGTCAGTCCCCGGTACTCGCGCCAGACCTTCACCGCGCTCTCACCCGCGACGCGGCGCTCAGTAATCTCAAACGGGACCGCCTCATCCTCGCCTCGCTCGATCCGCGCCTTGACCACGTCGTAAGCGGCCACGTCTGCAAGCATCTCGGCATCATTCACAAGCTTCTGCAGATACTCGACCGGGATCACCGCGAATTCTTTCCCGCCGCGCACTACCTTTTCGATTCTCACTGGTATATTCCTCCTCTTGCTCCCAACTCCAAGGCCAGCATCACCTGCCGGTCATCATCTAACTCGTAAATTACTCGCCAATCGCCCACTCGCAACCTGTATCCTTCGCGCCCCTGAAGTTTTGTGAGGTTACGGTTCGGTGCATATGGGTTCACCGCCACTTCTCGAATCTTTGCCAAAATTCGCTTCTGCCAATTGACCGGAATTTTAGCCAGCGCCTTATCGAAGCTTTTTGTGGTGAAGACCTTGTACACATGTTAGTGTTACCATAAGTAACCATCACTCTCAACCAAAAACTCACGCTTGTTCCTCGACTCCCTTCTGAGCCACGACCGGCAACTGATCCATTTCCGCATGGCCATTCCTGCCGCGCAGCTCCGCCCTCATTGTCGGCAGGCTTTGCGGATATTTGTCCTGAAGGAACTTGATTAAATTCTCGCGGATATAGCAGCGCAGGTCCCACGCCGTGCCGGCGTCCTTCGCGTCAGCGAGAGCGCGCAGTTCAATCGTATATTCCTTGGCGTCCGAAACCTGCAAAACGCAAACCGTGCCCATCCATTTGTCGGTGGATTTGACGATCCGTTCAAGCTCCTTCCGCAGCTCGTCCACAGGAACGGTGTAATCCACGTAAAGGTAAACGGAGCCCAGCAATTGCGCGGTTTTCTTGGTCCAGTTCTGGAATGGATGTTCAATGAAATACGAGATCGGCAGCACCATTCGCCGCCAGTCCCAGATGCGGACCACCACGTAGGTCAGCGTGATTTCTTCGATCCAACCCCATTCGTTTTCGACGATCACGGCATCTTCAATACGAAAGGGCTGCGTGAGCGCAATCTCGATTCCGGCCATCAGATTCGACAACGTCGGTTTCATGGCCATGCCGATGACTAATCCTGCCAGTCCGGCAGAGGCAAGAACGCTGGTACCGATGGCCCGGACGTCAGGAATGGTAAGAAGCATAATCCCCGCGGTGAGGAGAATCACCACAAAAATCAGGATGCGGCGGATCATTCCCACCTGCGTCCGTATTTGCCGCGCGGAAAGGTTGTCCGCCACATCGATGCGGTAGCGTGAGTAGATCACGTCCGAGGCGACGTCTGTGACCACAATGAAAACCCAGGCGACCGAAGCGATCAGTGCGAGGCCGATCACGTGCTCGGCGGGCCGTTTGATGATTTCCGGAATGTGCGCGGCGGGCAGAACCAGTAGGATGGCAAGGAAGGACAAGATCCAGATGGCGGGCTTCCTCCCATGCCGCCAAAGCGAAGCTTCCACCACCCGTTTCGGATTGCGCGCGATCCTGTGCAGCACAAAGAAAATCACGAAATGGATAATCCGCGCCACAATGATCGCGCCGACGATCAGCGCGGTTGTAAACAGCCAGTTTTGCCAATGGCTAATGAAATTTGCCATCTTCCCAAACCTCCCTTGGGCGTAAAGTTCCTGCCACCGTGCCGGCGAGCGAGGGGAAATCCACCACCGCTGTGGATTTTGGCCGCCTCTGCGGTAGACCAAGCGTGCGGGGACGTACTTCCATTTTGCGTGCGGCATCGCCGGATTTGCAAGGACAAGCAAACTGCGCCCGTCCGGAAACCGCTCCTGATCCTTGCATTTGCCGGAACCTTCGGAGAATAATGAGGGAGTTTCATGCTCGATTTGAATGCAGAGCAAAAGAAGGCCGCCGGCCATGGTGAAGGGCCTTTGTTGGTTGTGGCGGGACCCGGTACCGGCAAGACTCGCGTCATCACTCAGCGCATTGTCCACCTGCTCCAGGAAGGCGCGTCTTCCGGTGATGAAGCGCCGTTGCGCCCGGAAAACATCCTGGCCCTGACGTTTACGGAGAAGGCCGCGGAGGAAATGAAGCGCCGCGTGGCGGCCGCGCTGCCGGACCTTGAAACGCCGCCCTTCATCTCCACTTTCCACGCTTTCTGTCTGCACATCCTGCGCAAACGCCACGTTGACCGCCTCTTGCTCGATAAGGTCGACGTTTGGATTTTTCTTCGCCGCCGCATGGCCGAACTGGGCTTGGAGTTTTACCAGAAGCTCGCGGAGCCCGGAGCGTTTCTGCACGACCTGAACGATTTCTTTTCACGCTGCCAGGATGAGCTGATCGAGCCGGAAGACTTTGAGGTTTACGTGCGCGATTGCGCGCGGCGGTTTTCCGAGCGTCATCCGCGCCTGGCAGGAGTGCTTGCCGCGTCCCAGCGCTCAGCGGATGCGCTCCTTGGCGCCTCTGCCGAGGAACACCTCGAGTGGGCGGAAGTGCTTAAGAAACAGGAGCTTGCCACCGTTTTTCGCAACAGCCGGCGGCTTATTGAGGAGGCCGGCGCTTCAAGCCTGGGCAGCTTAGTGAGCGAAACGGTCGCCTTATGGAAGAGTCTGCCCGAAGCGCTGGCCGAGGCGCGCTCGCGATTCCGTTTTGTTCTGGTCGACGAGTTCCAGGACACGAATTACGCGCAGGTGGAGCTTCTAAAGCTTCTGGCCGGGCCTCCCTACCGCATCAGCGCTGTTGGCGATGACGACCAGGCCATTTACCGCTTTCGCGGAGCCTCCCACGGCGCTTTTGAGATGTTTCGCCAGGCGTTTCCCGGCCATTCGGTGGTTTACCTTTCCCAGAATTACCGTTCCACCCAAAGAATCCTGCGCGCGGCAAGCAACGTAATTCAGCAGAACGACCGGTATGCGCAAAAGCCCGCCCTGGCATCGAGCAATGTCGAGGGCCGCCGGGTCTACCTGCTGCAATCTTCCAGTTGCGCGGGCGAGGCAGCATGGATCGCGGAAGAGGTTGAGCGGCTGGCCCGCCAAGGGACGCCCTTCGAAAACATGGCCGTTCTGTACCGCGCGCACCATTATCGCGATCCCCTGGTAAAGGAATTCCGCCGCCGGGGTGTTCCCTTTACGATTCGCGGCTTGTCCATCCTGTCTTCGACCATCCTGCGCGATCTGACGGCCTGGCTTCGCCTGGCTCATTCCCCGCACGATAACGTCAGCTTCACGCGCGCGCTGCTCGCTCCGCGGTGGCGCTTTCCGGAGGCGCTGGCGCAGGTTATCCGCAAGCGGGCTACGAAGGAGCGCCGATCGCTCTATGACGTTTTGAAGGACGATAAGACGCCAGAGGTTGAGCAACAGCTTGCGGGAACGGATTGGAAAAAATTCGAAAAATTATTACGGGCGCTGGGGAAGCTCGGCAAGAGCGCTCCGGTCACGCGCCTTATGGACGAAACGATTGAGCGCCTGGGCTGGCGTTACCTGCCCGG
>DASUKV010000260.1:0-4696 GCA_036278555.1 Terriglobia bacterium | reverse complement strand
GCCTCAGGCAGGGCAAGCGGCGCTCGTCTGAACCATCATACGGATTGGCTCCTTGATGCCAAGCCCAGGTGAGAAATTCGAGACGCGTTCCATGAGTCCCAGTGTGACTTCTTGTCCGCGCGCAATCAGCAGGAGACCGCGCGCCGTCCTTACATCTTCGGCGAAGATCATGCCTGGTCTCACGTCGCGCAGGGAGACCTCCACCATCTCCATCCCCGAAGGCTCGCCGCCGCGAGCCTCAGAGACGGCGTTCAAAATCGCGGGATCGTACGATCCTGCCCGGCTGCGCAAGACGTCGATGGACGCAGCGGCGGAAACCCCTTGCGACTCCAATGCGTCGAGGTCGAGCGCCACTTTCAGAGCGCGGGCGCCCCAGGGAATACTTTCTCCCCGGACGCCGTCCCGGGGCGGGCCCTCACCGTTATATTCTTTATTGTGATAAACAAGAATCTGCCGGACGGGATCGAGGCGGGGAATATTGCTCAGCAGTTCTTCGGTCACGGCAGCGGCCCGGTCGATCTTTGCTTGTTCGTCTTTCGTGACCGGCTGGCCATGGTAGAGCTTTTCAAGCACTTCGGTCGAGAGCGCTACGCATCCGATCTGCGAAAGCATGGCGGCTACCTCAACGGGCCACCGCTCTTCTACCCCGCATCGCGGCATGATCTCTTTGATCCGCTGCAAGACGCGAGTTCCTCGTCCGAAGGCGGCCGGGTTCGCTAAGGCCAGAACATCCGTGAGCGCCTTAACACTGCCCTGGAGCGTCTGCTCCAGCAGAACTCTCTCCGCCGTAATCAGCCGTCGCTGCTCGACGGAGGCGTCCAGAACGTTCTTAAAAGCTGGGAAAGGGCAGGGCTTCATCACGAAGCGGAAAATAGCGCCTTCATTCACCGCTTCAATGGCGTCATCCAGATCGGCATGGCCGGTGAAGAGCACGCGAACAGTGGATGGGGCCAGTTGGCGGGCATGGCGAAGAAAATTGATGCCGTCCATTCCGGGCATTCTCAGGTCTGACACAATCACGTCAAACGGGGGTTCGCGGCGCAGAATTTCAAGCGCAGCTTGCCCGCCTGAAGCGCTCACAATGGTAAAGGCGCGGCGGAGGCCGCGGACCAGGGCTTCGGCCAGATTAAGTTCGTCATCGACTAAGAGAATTCGGGGCAAGACGTTCTCAGGCACGGCAGGCGCCCCGCAGCTTCAAATAGGTATCTTGGGCCATGGTTCTCCATTCGGGTAGAAGCTCGCTGATTCCCAGCAGATCGACGTAAGCAGGGTCAAACGTCTGGAGCGCGAGGCCGTGATCCTCCGCCGGAGCGGCTGCGCATTCCAGAGCTAAGAGGTTGGCAATGTGCACCGTCGCCAGCGCGTCGAGGCCCTGCTGGGGGACGCGGCCCGGGACGTGGTGATGCGCAACGGCCTCTACAACGCTCCAAGGCAGCCCCCAGAGGCCGAGCAGGTAAGCCCCCAGCTCCGCGTGCGTCACTCCCAATATCTCGCGCTCAACTTCGTGGACCGGCTGCACGCGTTCCCGGGCGATCTCAAGCACTTCTGCGAATCGCGCCGGCATCTCCGAAGCGAGGATCAGTTTTCCCACGTCGTGCAGCAACGCCGCGAGCGCGGTGGCGTCCTCCAGATACTTAATGGTAGGCAGGCCCGCCGCAATCTTTGCGGTGAGGTGAGCGTGGTCCTGAAACCGCTCTACGGAGAATCCCTGAACTAGCTCTGCGTTCTCAAACGCGCGAAAAACGCCGAATGAGAGGACAAGGCTCTTCAGGATATCAATGCCCAGATAGCTCACCGCCGTGCGGACGTTCGTCACGTCGCGCGAAAGCCCGAAGAACGCGGAGTTCACAAGCTGCAGGATCTTCGCGGCAATCGCCACGTCCTGCTCCACGATTTTTGCGACACGGTCGAGTGAGACGTCGTCGCTCTCCAGGGCCTCGGTGAGCGCGACGTAAGTGCGCGGCAAGGCGGGAAGCTGCCGGATGGAACCGACGGTCCGGCGCAGCACGTCATCGTTCAAGACCGTCTGCAATCCGCAGGCGCGTGCGATGGCAACTCGCAAGGTGCTGGAATCGCAAGGTTTAGCTAAAAACTGGTGCGCTACCGGCACGGCGCGGAACGCGGCGTTCATGTCGGCGTGGCCGGAAAGAATGATGCGGATTACCTCGGGAAACCGCTCCCGGACCTGGGCGAGCAGCATCGCGCCATCCATCCCGCTCATCCGCATGTCGGAGACGATCACGTCAAAGGGCGCCGCGGCCATCATGGCGAGCGCCGCGTCGCCCCCCTGGGCGAAGGACATTTCCCACTCGTCGCGCTGCGAACGGAGCATCCGCTGAAGCCCGTGTAACACGTTCGGCTCATCGTCCACGAACAGAATCCTTCTCATCTTGGCTGCTCCTCTTGTGGGGCGGGATTGATGGGCAGGCGGATGAAAAAGGTCGTTCCTTTACCCACTTCGCTTTCGAAGGTCAGGTTTCCCCCGTGCTTATCCACCACAATAGACCGGGCGATGGCAAGACCCTGGCCGGTTCCGCGGCCTACTTCCTTGGTGGTAAAAAAAGGTTCAAAAATCCGGTTGCGGATATGGGGTGGAATGCCGCAACCCGTATCTGAGAACGAGATCACCACCCGGTCGTCCTCTTGCCGCGTGCGGACGGTGATAAGGCCACGCCCGCCCGTCTCTTTCACGGCGTCGGCAATGGCGTGGGCCGCATTGACCAGCAGGTTTAAGAAGACCTGGTTGATGTCTCCCAGATTGCAAAGAACGGATGGAATCTCACCGAGATCGGTCGCCACGTCGGCGACGTACTTGATCTCATTCCGCGCGACGATCAGCGTATTCGAGAGGGCCTTCTTGAGGTCGGCGGCCGATTTTTCAGCCTGCGCCGGGTGGGCGAATTCTTTCATGGCGCGCACAATCGTTGCGACCCGATTCACCCCGTCCAGCGTTTGCGTGAACGCCGCGGGTACTTCCTCGCGCAGGTAGTCGGCTTCTTCGGCCTCTTCCGTTTGCTTCACGGATTCGATCATTTCCTGGCTGACTTCGCCTGAAACCACCGCGGCGTAGAGTTCGCGGTATTTGGCGATCAACCGCTGCATCGCGCCGAAAGACTCTTGCAGGAAGCGCGTGTTATCCCCTACGAACTGAATCGGTGTGTTAAGCTCGTGGGCGATGCCGGCGGCGAGACTCCCAACGGCCTCAAGCTTTTGGGCGTGGCGCAGCTCAATTTCAAGGAGCTTCCGCTCCTGGAGGGTTTTTTCGGCGTCGGAAATACGCTCATCCAAAGCGGTTTGAAGCTGCACAATCCGGCAACCAGCCTCAAGCCGGGCGTGGAACTCCTGCGGTTTGAAGGGCTTCTTGATGTAATCGTTCGCGCCCGCTTCGAGGCCGCGCACAGTGTCATCGGTACTGTTGAGGCTTGTCAAGAGAATCAGATACGGGGGAGAACCGCGGCGAAATTTCCGGACCTCCCGCACGACGTCAATGCCGTCCATTCCGGGCATCATCCAGTCAAGCACCGCCAATTTCGGACCATCCTCGCTTTTCAGTATCTCTAAGGCTTCATTTCCATCTTGCGCCGCGACAACGGCGTAATCCCAGGACGCCACAAGTTTCTGTAGCCTGAGACGCGAAACCGCATCATCGTCCGCGATCAGGACTTTCAGGTGCCCTGTATTCGGCTCGGCGATTTTTTTCTTTGCCACGCCCAAAGCGGATTGTCCCGGCGAATTACCTGCCATTTGAGGCGCCATAAGGGAGCGGATTTAAGATCATCACGGCCGAGTGCGGAAAGTTTCTGCAATACGGCCAAATAGAAGATATATCGGCAGATTGGGAGAGGAATATTAGCTGTATTGTGGGATTGTCGCGCGGCCTCCGGCTAGGTTTATCAAATTAAATTCCAACTCCACGGACGCAACCTGCGGCTTTGCCGCTTGCTGTGCGGAAGGGCTGTGCCCTTCCGGAAGTCCGCAGCCAGACCCAACGTGTTGCCCATGGGCGCGAAGGCTGAGCCCTCGCGCCCATGGGCAACTGGCGGACGCTTGACAAGGCCGGTGAAGAGATTTATGTTTACATAGTCTAACTATGTATGGAGGTCCGCCTTGCTGCCCCGAGACGAAATCCCCCCCGGCACGCTTTACATGATGATCCTGAAGACCCTCGCGCGGGGCGGCGAGATGCACGGTTTTGAAATCGCCAATTCCATCCAGCGGCTTTCCGAAGACGTTTTACGGGTTGAAGAAGGCTCGCTCTATCCGGCGCTGCAGCGGATGCTCGTGAAGGGGTGGGTGACGGCGAAATGGGGGACGACCGGGGACAATCGCCGGGCCCGCTATTACCGGCTAACACCGGCGGGCCGCAAGCAGCTTGAGATTGAGCTATCGCAGTTTGAGCGCGTGATCGGGGCGATTCAGCGGGTGATTGAGGCGACGTAGGGGCGCTGCTTGCCGGGCCCCTTTTTGTAGCGCAGCGTTCGTCTTCTAACGCTGCGGCTTTTCCAAATATTTTTCGAAGGTGGTAGCCACGGCACGACGTGTGTGCCGTGGGCTGTTGGGCTCGAAAAAACCCACGGCATAAAAATCATGCCGAGGCTACCCGCTTGCCGCGCCCAAGTGGTAGTGGTAGCCACGGTCAGCGCTTTTGCTGGCCGTGGGCTTTCCATTGCGGATAAAACAGCCCACGGTCAATCGG
>DASUKV010000259.1:0-4077 GCA_036278555.1 Terriglobia bacterium | reverse complement strand
TCCCACTTATAACCGCAAAGCAATTTTGAAGAGAGCGATCGAGGCTTATGCCCAACAGACGCGCCCAGATGCGATCTCCGAAGTCCTAATTATTGACGATGGCTCGACCGACGGCACCGGAGAACTGGTAGCACAAATCGGTTCGGAGTCTCCTTTTCCTGTCCGGCACCTTTACCAGGAGAATCGAGGCCTGGCCGCGGCGAGAAACCATGGGATTCGGGAAGCGCGAGGCGACCTCATACTTTTTGGGGATGACGACGTGATCCCCGCGCCCAATCTGCTCGAAGAACACCTTGCCTGGCACGAGAAGCATCCGGAGCCTCACGTCGGCGTTCTGGGCTATCTGCCGTGGTCCCCTGAAGTCCATCCAACACCGCTCATGCGGTACATCATCATGGAGGGACCGCAATTCGGCTATGGCCATATGACCGCGGGAAAAAGCGTGAGCTTTATGGGGTGCTACTTTAATAATACAAGTCTGAAGCTTGATTTCCTGCGGCAGAATGGGAACTTTAATGAGAATTTTCGAACCTGGGGATGTGAAGATTGGGATTTTGGTTACCGATTGATGCAAAAGGGCTTAGTCATGCTATATAACCCGCGCGCGGTGGGCTATCACTGCAAACGCGTTTCGTTCGCGGAGGCCTGCCAAATCTCCAAGAAAATTCAGCCCTCCCTCAAAATCTTTGAAGCCACCGAAGCGGGCAAGGCTTATTTTGCGGCTGAAAAGCAGCGAAAGAGCTCTCGAAAATACCGCGCGCAACTGCGGCTGGCCCGCTGGCTTGTTCCTATCCTTATGCCCCTGAAGCCTCTGCTGGATTCCCCGATTCCGCTACCTAAGGTCCTCTATCGCGCATTCTTCGCTTACCACAACCACGCCGCCAATCCGTCGCGCTAGATCGTTGGGCGCCTCGGATTCGGGCGTTAGTACTCCTTGGCTTCGTTCCGAATCTTTTTCGCCAGCTTCTGAATTTTGTCTGCTTTATTTACAACGTCCAGCGAAAGCACGTTGGGGTTCAGCTTATTGATTTCTTCCTGCAGCGATTGCGCCATCTTGCACAGCGCGGCAACATCTTTTTTGGTCTTCTTAAATTGAGAAGTCAAGATGGCGCTCTTCTGCTTGTGAGATAGCGCTGGCGGCCCGGCGGGGATCTCTGTGGGAGGGAAACCGGGACGCGAGGGACGCGTAGGAAACCCCGGCGTCACCGTATGCGGAACCTGGAGAGGTCCGACCTGCGGAGTCTGCCCAGCGGGAGGATTCGCCATGGTCAGGGGAATCCCCACTAAAAGAATTCCCAGGATGGCGCATAAAAATTGGATGTTTCTTTTTCGAGCCACAGGTCTATCCTTTCCGTCCGTTGCATGGGCCGGCGCTCTCAGATACGGTGTCTATTCCGATTTTAGTCTCCTAACGGCGTCCGCACAAACACCCCAGTGCAGAGGTTTTCAAAGAGGTTTTTCATCAAAACGTTGACGGCCAATAATCAGATAATGAATCCCGGAAACCACGGTGAGGGCCCCGGCGAGGTAGACCAGGAACCGGACCAGATCCGGCGAAGCAAAACTCAGACCGGCTCGGGCGCTGACCGCGGCAAGCAGGGCGGCCACCTGGCTGATGGTGCATAGCTTTCCCCACAGCGTGGGTGGAAAAGACCGGTAACCTGAAACGAGAGCGACCAGGAGCACCGTCAGCACGATTGCCGCATCACGGAACAACACGAGAAAAGTGAGCCACCACGGCAGCGCGCCGCGAAAGGAAAGCACCAGATACGCGGTGCTCATCAGAAGCTTATCTGCGGCCGGATCAAGCGCCACGCCCAGCGCCGACTGCTGATGAAATACGCGCGCCACGAAGCCATCTGCCACGTCCGAGGCCGCCGCTACCGCCAGCACCACCAAGGCGCTCCGGTAACGTCCGTCGATCGCCAGGATCGCGAACAGCGGCACAAAGATGAGTCTCAGGATTGTGATCTGGTTGGCAATGGTGAACGTGCGCCCCGGCATGGTTAAGCCAATATAGAAGGGCGGGTATTCCTCTGTCAATCGCGGCAGAACGAATGCTGGCGTGGGCCGGGAGACCTGACTTTGAGGCTCGATACCCCTCATGTTAAGCTTGAAGATTCGAAAGGAGATAGGAATGTCGACCTATCTTGTGACGGGTGGAAGCGGCTTCATCGGCTCGCATGTGGTGGACGAACTGTTGCGCCGGGGTGAAAAAGTCCGCGTCCTGGATAATCTCGCGACGGGCCGCAAGGAAAACCTCGACCACGTGCGCGACCGGATTGATTTTTATGAACTCGATATCCGCGATTTGGAGAAAATCAGGCCAGCTTTTGCCGGGGTCGATTACGCCGTTCACTTGGCGGCATTGCCTTCGGTGCCCCGTTCCGTTGCCGACCCTCTCACCTCGAACGCCGTCAATATTGACGGCACGCTGAACGTGCTGCTCGCGGCGCGCGATGCGAAAGTAAAGCGCGTCGCCTTCGCAGCCTCTTCTTCCGCCTACGGGGACAATCCCGAATTTCCAAGAGTTGAGACGCAAATTCCGCGCCCGCTTTCACCTTACGCGCTCACCAAACTGGCCGGGGAATATTACTGCGAGCTTTTCACGCGGCTCTATGGACTCGAAGCGGTGGCTCTGCGCTACTTCAATATTTTCGGCCCCCGGCAGAACCCTGATTCGCCTTACACCGGAGTGCTTTCCATTTTCATTTCTTCCTATATTCGCGGCAAAACACCCGTCATTTATGGCGACGGCGAGCAGTCCCGCGATTTTACCTATGTTGCCAACGCTGTCAAGGCGACCTTGCTTGCCACAACGGCGCCGGGCGCGGCAGGGAAAATCATCAACGTCGGCGTGGGTGAGCAGTTCACGCTGAACCGGACGATTACGCTGCTCAACCAGATTTTTGGGAAAGAAGTGAAACCGGATTACGCGCCTCCGCGCGAGGGCGACGTGCGCGACTCGCTGGCGGATATTACGCTGGCCCGGCAGGCTCTCGGCTATACGCCGGACGTGCGGTACGAAGACGGATTGCGGCGGACGGTCGAGTGGTACCGGAAGGAACTCGCGGGCAATGGGAATAAGGGCTGATGATCCCCTCACCCGCGCTCGTACCTCACGCACCCTCTCCCCAAAGGGAGAGGGCGTACATCCCAACTTGGTTGAGGCTCTCTCCCAAAGGGAGAAGGCAGAAAAAAGCCGTAATTCAGCCCTCTCCCTCCGGGAGAGGGTGGCCAAAGGCCGGGTGAGGCCCGACTCCGTCTGAGATCGTGACGGGATGCGAGCGCCAGTAATTCTTTCATGAACTTCTCTCTCCTTTTTGTCATCCTCCTGATCATTGTCTGGGTTGTCGCTCTTCTTTATTACGGATGTTCGGTTCCCAGCTCGCAGCTTCTGGGCCCGGCGCTCGTGCGCGGGAAGTCAGGGAAAAAACGCGTCGCCTTGACCTTTGATGACGGGCCAACGCCGCCCTGCACGGACCAGGTGCTTGATGTGCTGAAAGAATATGGCGTGACCGCCACCTTCTTCGTGAACGGCAAATACGCTGACCGTTTTCCTGAAACTCTGCGCCGCATGCAGCGTGAGAAGCACAGCATCGGGAACCATACGTATTCGCACCTGTTTCTATACCTGAAAACAACAAAACGAATCGCCCAGGAGATTGACAGCACCCAGAAAGCGATCGAGCGCGCGACGGGATTGCGGCCGCGCATCTTCCGCTGCCCTTACGGCATCCGCTGGTTTGGACTCTTCAGGGTGCTGCGGCAGCGCGGCATGGTAGCCGTCCAGTGGTCCGACACGGGGTTCGACTGGGTGAAGAAAAACGCGCCGGCGGACATTGCGCGGAAGGCGCTGAAGAACCTGCGCGATGGCTCGGTGATTTTGTTGCACGACGGCTGCGGACCGAAAGAGCCCGGAGAGACCGACCATTGGCCGACGGTCGCCGCGCTGCCAGCGATTATCAAGGAGGTCCGCAACAGGGGCCTCAGGTTCGTTTCGGTCGATGAATTCCTCGGGTAGCTCATCGAGAGGTAGCGCGGAGTCGTTTTTTAACTCCGTAGCTTTTTGTTCGA
>DASUKV010000258.1:0-11072 GCA_036278555.1 Terriglobia bacterium | reverse complement strand
ACGACGGCGAGATCAATAGGGCCGAAAGCCACTCAGGCTCCTCAGAGCTTAACGGGGAATTATGCTTTGATGAGGCAGAAAGCTGTAGCGGCAATCTGTAATCGCCGGTCCTTACTTCTTAAAAACCGGCGGCCCCTTCCTTCGTCAGGGCAGGCTCCGGCCGCCGCTACAATGCAATCCCCCCAAATGGAAGCAGGACGGGAGTGTAGCGAAGCCCCCGGCGGAGTGTCAAGAAACGGAGGGCCGGTTACTTCCTTACGACGCGGTCTGCACGTTGAAAATGTGGCTTCTAAAGGGTTCCAGGCGCACAAATAAACCGCCTCGGGCAATGTCCTGGCCTTGCCAATCGAAATTCCTGCCGTTGAGCTGGTCGGTCAAACGATAGCGGCGGATAGGATCAATCTCCTCGCCCAGCGCGATGCTGCCTTGCGAGGAAGCGCTTCCTAGGTTCGCAGCGATCACCTTCAGCGCATTTTCGTCGCGCCACTGATAGGCAATGAGGTTCTCGAAAGATCCGTCGCCCGCGGGACGAACTTCGAGAAGCCGCCAGTCCCCCTGACGGAAGACATCCTCGCGGGTGATGCTCAGGAGCCGGCTGTATAGCGCCTGAATTTCAGGATCGGGCGCCTCGTCCGCGGTGCGGCGGAGGGGATTGGGCAGGTAGAGCTTTCTCCCTTCCAATTGCCCATGATAGTAAAAGCGCATCCCCGGCGCGGTCGCAAGGAGCGTCGCCGCGGCGGGCAATCTGTCCTTGCCAAAAACCTGAGCGCTGCGCTTTTCGTCGTGATTCTCCAGGAACCGCACGCACCGCACCTGATAACCCGAATCCGCCTCCAAATGCACCCGCACCTCCTGGGGCGCAGCGTCCAGCAGGCGGTCGTAGAAGCGCTTGTCATAGGTGAAATTCAAACCCAGTCGCTGCAAGCGCCGCTCCAGGTCCCAGTAGACTTCGGCAATCCAGGTGAAGCCCGGCAGGGTTGAAACCGCGGCAGGCCAGAACTCATCTCGCGGCACGCGAAAACCCGAAAGCAGCGGCCCCCAGGTGCGAGCGAAAATGTCGTTCAGCGAGAGCATCGCCATGTCGCACCGGACGCCGTCGCAATGTTGCGCGATCTCGCGCAAGGCGTCCAACATGGCTTCGCGCAAGGCTGGGTTGTAGTAGTTCAACTGGGCGGTATCCGGCCACGGAGGAAAATACGGGTCCCTTCCGCGCGCGATAAAGCGCGCTCGCCCGTTGCTCTCGACGAGATAAAAAGCGGAAGGTTCTTTGCGAAAATCGGCGAGCGTTCCCTGAACATAATATTCCGGGTGTGAGGCCACCCAGGGGTGGTCGGGAGCCGTATGGTTCGTCACGAAATCCAGAATCAGCCGGATGCCTCGCGCGTGGAGCTCGCTCCGCGCAGCGTCGAGATCGTTTTCGTTCCCAATGCGCGGATCAGGAACGTAACCTTGCACCGAATACGGCGAGCCTGTCACATCTTCCATCGTCCAGTTCGGCAGGGCCGCGTCGTAAGACGCGAAGAAATCAGGGTGCGTGCGCGTGATTCTCCGGCCCTCGGCGCTTCGTTTCCAGACCCCCATCAGCCAGACGAAATCGAAGCTGAGCTGCTGCAACTTGTCCCATTCCTGGGAGGGCACCGTACCCAAATTGATGGAACGCCCATAGCGGGCCGAGAGTTCCTCAAGCCATGCCCAGGTGTCGATTTCGTAGAGATGGGGGTGATTACGAACAGGGGACAGATTTTGATTTCCACGTGACGATGGCATGCGATTTCCTCTGACGAGCCTGAGCTGGAATCAGATCATCGTCCCATAGCGGCGCTGTCGTCAGCGCTGAAAACCGCCGGTGAGAGCCTGCCCTGAACGAAGTGAAGGGACACCGGCGCTACAGCACAGTCTCGGCCGGCAATCAACATCACAGGAATTGGGCGCGAAGTTCCGCGACTCGCCGGTTGAGCGACGGGGCGTCCTGAAAGATTCTGATCCCGGCAATTCCGGCGGCGCCCGCTTCGAGGCACGGCCGCACGCGCTCCGGCGTGATCCCGCCTAGCGCCAGGACCGGAATCCGCACCCGCGCGGCCGCCTCCCGAAACTGGTCGAGGCCGAGCGGCGGCCCAAACCCAAGCTTCGAAGGCGTCTCGAAGACCGGACCCAGAAGAAGATAGTCCGCCCCGGCTAATTCGGCCGCGAGCGCGTCGTTGAGCGAATGGCAGGAGACACCGATCAGGAATTCCCCCGGGGCGAACGACTTCACCGCTGCGGCGGGCATCGAGTGCTGGCCCAAGTGCACACCCGCCGCGCGAAGCGCCAGCGCGACGTCAAGCCGGTCATTGATGATAACGGCCGTATCCCGCGCGCGCTCAATCACCGGCGCCGCCAGGCTGAGAAGGTCTTGTGTCGCAAGATCCTTCTCGCGGACTTGGATCATATCGAGCCCTGCTTCAGTTGCTTCGAGAAGGAAGGATTCCGGCGCCCGGCCATGCAGGTTCCGGCGGTCAGTAATATAACAAAGTTGAAATTGGCGGCGCATTGGTTAGCGATCCAAGGAGGTTCGGCAGGACAATGGGTATCAGCCTCCGGCCGGTGGTTCGCCGCCCCTCATCCGGCCTTCGGCCACCCTCTCCCGGAGGGAGAGGGCCAAGCTCATGCAATCAATCAGGCTACTGTGCAGGATGTGTGGGGACGGGGTCCGGCGGGCGCCCCAGCTTCTGAATCGCGTCGATGGCCAGCCAGATGTTCGCAAGGCCGATTCCGGAGACTGCCCCCCGCACAAAATCGTTATGCCCGGCCGCTGCGATCCAGGCGTAGTGGGCCATGAAGAAATTGCTGCTCCAGATAGAAGTCCAGGGGCAATAAAAGAGCACGACCCCGATAGCGAAGTAAAAAAGAATACGCACCATCACCGCGATCCATTTCATGAAGGTATAAGAGCCACGCTCCCACGCGAAGCGCCGGAGAACTTGCACCCGCCGTCACGGGCATTTTTGCTGCAGCGCCCGAACCTTGTCCGCGATTTCCCGGTAATCGATGTTCACGCTGTAGATTTCGGAAAACCGCTCCAGCGCCGCTTCAAAATTGCCGGATTCTTCGTAGGCCAGCGCCAGATCATAGGTCAAGCCCAGATGGGTTTCCTCATCCAGCCCCGGCGCCCCGAGCGCTCGAAGAAACCAGCGCACTGCGATGCCGGGCATCCGCTTTTCCATAAAGCAGAGCCCCAGCAAAGAGCACGCATCCACAAAATGCGGCGGACAATTTCCCGGGCCGGCTCCCTTCACGGCCTTCTGAAACTCCCCAATGGCCTCCTCCGCCAATCCCATCTCCCGGAAAGCCACGCCTAGATTATAGTGCGCCTGAGGAGTCTCCCGCGAGGGGTCCACCTCCGGGTCGGATTCAAGCTCCTTCAGAATACCCTCAAACAACGGGCTCATAATATCCGATTCGTTTCCCGCCGAGAGCGTTCCGGGCGGCGGCGAGGAGGGCAAGACACGTTCCACCCTTTCAGGTGCGCCAACGCCTCCTTGAATTGCCACGTCCTTCCTGACCGCTCTTTCTGGAGGGGCCTGTTTGACCAGGGGTACGCTCTTTTCCTCCACGGGCTCTTCCGGTAAAGACGATTCGCGGCTGGCGGCAAGCATGGATTTCTGTTGCGGCGCTTCAGAAAATTCTGGCGAAGGATGCTCCTGCGCCAGGGAAGCAGCCTCAGATTCAGCCAGCCTGGCGGGCGTGAAGCCGGATTCTGTTTCCCTCACCGGTTCCTCTGCCGCTGCCTGTGGCCCGCCACCGCCGTCCAGTGCGAAGTCAGGCTCCTGCTCGCGTGTTGAAGGCGGCAATTCCGGTTCCGGCGGCGTAGCTGCTGCAACTTCCGCCTCTTCAGCGCGCCGGCGAAGCTCGGCGAGCTCGGGATGGCCGGGATATTTTTCTTCGAGTGTTCCAAGCGTTCTAAGCGCTTCCGAAGAGAAACCATGATCCAGGTAGAACCTGATCTCGGCGAGTTCTTCTTCCCAATCCGTTTCGATCGCAGAGACCTGTGGCGGCGGGGGCGCAGGCGCAAAGGCTTGCCACTCCGCTGAGAAGTCGATTTCAACGGACCCGGGCGATGAAGAAATTTCGGGAGGTCCTGTTTCCGGCCGGGTTTCCTCAAGGGGCGACGGGATCTCCTCCCGGGGTTCGGCTTCGACCGCCGGCTCAACAGGATCCGCTGGAGTCTCTTGATCGAGCGCCGGGAAACTCTCGACGGCAGTTTCGCTCAGGCCGGCCGGCTCCTGCTCCATCGCGAGCTGTTCTTTGAGCAGCAGGACTTCCGGATGATTCGGGTCCACCTGCGCAGCCTGCCTCAGGGCGGCCTCAGCGAGAGCGAGATTGCGGTGGCGGTACGCCAGGCTCGCCGCCTGGACATAGTGTTCGAAGGCTTCCCGGGATTTGCCGGCCGCCTCGCAGGATTCCGCGAGCTGCGCGCGATATCCGGCGTTATCAGGCTCGTGAGCAATCAGTTGGTTCAGAATCTGCAGCGCTTTATCAGGGAGCCCGTTTCTGTGGCAAATCGCCAGCGCCTGTGCATACTGTTCCCGGGCCTCGTGGCCCAGGCCCTGGCTTTTGTAGAGATCGCCGAGCTTCACGAGGGCGTCGGCGGAGCTTGTATCCAGCTTCGAAATTTTCTTATAGATGGCGATGGCCCTCAGAACAAAGCCTTCGCGCTCATAATGTTCAGCCAGCTTGTAGAACTGCCGCAGCGCCTCGGGAATGTTTCCGTCGCGGACGCAGAGGTCCCCAATAGTGTTCAGGAGCGTGAAATCGCCGGGATCTTCAGCGGCAATTGCCAGGTACTGTCTGATCGCCTGCGCAAGCTTCCTCTGGACTACTAACCTTGCGGCTTCCTCAAGCGCGATACTCTTGTTGAAGGGCATAGGAACGCTCTGCCAACTCGCGGAAAAAACAAGAGATGGCGTAACTCACCGGCGCTGCCCGCCCGTGGCCGCAACGGCACGTATGGGCAGGTCAGGTGGACAACGACAGAATAGAAAGTACGATTATCGTACCAGGCAGGTAGAAAATGAAAGCGCCGAAGACCGGTGTGCTTCCCGAAATTGCCCTGACTTGTCCTCGGCGGTCGCAGGCTGAATTCGTTTTGTATCAGGGCACGGCCTTCAGCCGTGCCGTCTAGAGTACCTTCTTGACCTGGGCTTGAGCCCTGGCGACCAGCCTCCGCGGCTAAAGCCGCATCCCTCATTTCGCCGGATTTTGGCACGGCTAAAAGCCATGTCCTGATACAAAGCAAGCCGAATTAGTTCAGTGTGATTGACACGCGGTCCGAAACGCCACCGCCATTTCGAGCGTAAAGCGACGCCATCTCCCCCTTACCAGGCGATCTGAGGCGGGAAGTACTCTGAGATCAAGTCCTCGTAATACGGGCGGAGTTCTTCGGTATTCGGGCGCTCCGCGCTTTTCGAGTAGAGATCGTACTGGTTAAACTCACGCACCCAATAGAACATCTCCTGGTCGTGATCGTTCATCAGGTACTGATAAGCGCCTTCGCGATGCGCCGGATAGAAGGAGTGGTACCGGAGCATATAGCGCGCCTCTTCCGGCAGATAATCTTTGGCGACGTGGTAGACATACTCGTCGTGTCCCCATGACATATCCACACGGTCAAGCCCGCAGCCTTCCTCGTAGACGCCGAACTTTTCCTGATATTTGGGAACCTTGAAGTCAGCGTTCGCCGCGAAAAATTCGTGAAAAACGATCTTGTCAGACCACGCGCACCCCACCGGAAACGTATCCCCCACCACCGCCCACTGCGGCTCGCCCCACAGGCACAGCACCTTTCCCAAATCGTGGATCAGCGCCGCCAGGATAAACCAGCGCGGGCGGCCGTCGCGCCGGGCGGATTCGGAAGTCTGCAGCAGATGTTCAATTTGCGAGAGATCGGTGTCCGGGTCGCTGTCGTCAACCAGGGTGTTCAGGTACTGCATGGCTTCCCAAATCCCCATTTGCGTGCGCTGCCGCGAGGTGAATTCCTTCTTCTTCTCCAGCACGAAGTCGCGCGTCTGGCCCGCATGATTCAGGCGGTAAAACTCCTTCACACACGCCCTGGCCTCCACCTCGTAATTGCGAAATTCCTCTTTCTTCTTGTTCGGATCAACCGTGACGAAGGGCTTCGCCGGAGACAGCGGTTCGGCATAGCGCTCCTTGACAAAATCATCCCACTCCTCAAGGCTCTTCAACGGGCCGGACACTGCTTCCTGGACGCGGTCTTCGCTCATGGCAAATTCTCCTCCTGCTCAGGACTATAGCACCCGAAACCCCGGCGTTCAACGCCTGCTGAGGTGGCGCCGGCATCCCTGCCTGCATTAAATCGCCGAATGTCGCCGGCGCTGCTTTGGACTCGGCTCGATGTCTGTGTTATGCTTCGTGCAAACTCAGGAGAGACGATCACGGGTCATCTCAAATGGCGCGAAAAAAGCCCGCATGAAAATAGCGCAAAGGAGGGAGCTATGAAGCCGCAAACAAGAACTCTTGTTTTCCTCACCGTTCTCGTCACCACCGCGTTTCTCGCTTCGTGCGGAAAGTCTTATCATCAGCCTGATGAACGCTACGTTCTGGTGGCCTCAAACATTAAGCTGCCATACTGGCAGGAAGCAGCGGCGGGACTTACGGACGCGGCGCGATTGCTGGGCGTCAAAGCCGAAGTTGACGGGCCCGACCTTTACGACCCCCAGGGAGAATTGAAGGCTTTCCGCCAGGCCGTCGCAAGCCACGCTTCCGGAATCCTGGTATCCCCGGCGCAGCCGGATCTGTTCACCTCTGCGATCGACGATGCGATTCAGAAAGGTATTCCCGTCATCACGATTGATTCGGATGCGCCCAATTCGCATCGCATTCTCTTCATCGGAACCGACAGCGTCCGGGCCGGTGAGGAATCCGGAAAACACATGGCGGAGCTGTTGCACGGAGCGGGCAATATTCTGATCATCGCCATTCCCGGCCAACTCAACCAACAAGAGCGGCTCCATGGCGCGGAGCAGGCGCTGGCCAGATTTCCCAAGATCAAAGTTATTGAAACCTTTGACGACCAGGGCAAGCCGGAGCGGGCAAATGATGAGATTTCGAAGCTTTTGGATCAAAAAAAGACAATCAACGGAATTCTTTGCCTCGAAGCCTCGGGGGGGCCTGGAGCGGCGGAGGTGGTGCACCGCTTGGGCCTTAAGGGGAAGATTGAGATCGTCGCTTTCGATAAGAACCCCGAAACACTGGATTGGATTTCACAAGGCATCATTGCAGGCACCATCGCTCAGAAGCCTTACACCATGAGCTATTACGGCCTGAAGTTTCTGGATGACCTTCACCACAATGCGGTCCATGAGTTTAAGAATTGGAGGACATCACCCGTTTCTCCGTTGCCGCTGATCGTGGATACGGGCACGGCTTGGGTCGATGCGGCCAACGTCGCGGCATTTAAGTCGGCTCTGGCCAGCCACGAACAATCCGCGGGATCGATGTAACAAACAGCGAGGTAGCGCAGAGGTACGCGCATTTTGCGTACCTCTGCGGTTTGTCCTTGGTGTAGCGATCGGCGCGTCACAAAGAACCAGCGGTCCAAAACCACCAGCCGTCGAAGTCGCGACATACGCGCGATTATAGAAGTGAGGTAGCGCAGAGTTTCGCTGCCCAGAAACTCTGCGGCTTTTCGCCTTGCCACAACCACAAAACCGCGGAGTTACACAACAACTCCGCGCTACCCCGCTTTGATCAAACCACAACCTGTTGGGTTGGTGGCGTGAAGTAAATACCCCCATTGACCAATGACCGACGAAAACGACAGAACCCCAACTCTTGACGAAATGCTTGCTGAAATTCCGGGGCGGCTCAAAAGTTTGGAGAACAGCCTTCCCAAGCAATTAGACCCGATTGGACTTTCCCGCACCAAACTTCCGTCCAAAGTCCTTATCTACCGTGAGGCACTAATCTGGCGCGTTGCTGAATTGGCAAGAGCGGCTCTCCAGACCTTCGAGGCACAACAGTTCGCCGCCGCTATTGTGTTGACGCGGGCGGCGGTCGAGACAAACGCAGCCCTCTGGTTTCTCGATGAAAAGGTCGGCTCAGCCCTAAAGCAGAACAAGCTTGGTGATCTTGACGATTGCGTAATGAGATTACTTGCCGGGAACTATACATGGGATGAGTTCCCAAACCCCCTTCGTGTTGGAAAGTTTGTGGAATCCGTCGAACGCCGCGTGCCGGGGTTTAAAGAACAATACAACAGGCTCAGCGAATACGCCCACCCTAACAGCGCCGGCACAACCCATCTTTACTCGACAATCGACAGAGAGAACGTCTTCGTAAACTTCGGGCCAAATAGCAAGTACACCGAAGCTGCTAAGGCAATCTGCGTCGCCAATCTAAGTGTCACGCTCATGATGTTCGAGCACATCTACAATTGTCTTTCCGATGCCATGCCGGATTTCGTGAAGCTGTGCGAGAAAGAAATACCGCCGCTCTAGCCGTTCAAAAAGGAATAAGTTTCGGGACGATTTTTGAAGGCGTTCCGCCGCGTGACGCACACATCGCGCCTCTTGCGGTGTGTACGGAACACAGAGATTTGCGACAGCTATTGGGAATCCATCTGGCCGATCCTATCCGCCAGCATAGAAGCAAGGTAGCGCAGACTTGTTGTCTAAGTCTGCGGCTTTTTAGAGGGACGAGACAAAAGCCGCGGAGTTAAAAAACAACTCCGCGCTACCCCCCTCTAGCCGTTCAAAAAGGTAAGATTGGACCCATCCGCAAGCCTTGACATTTGCCTATACAATTGTCTATCTTCTCTGCTACCATGGCTTTGCAGGCTAATGGCTTTGATTGGGATAAGGCCAACCGCGTCAAGTGCGAGAAGCACGGGCTTTCGACTTCCGTTATCGAAAGCCTTTTCACCCGCCCGCTCGCCATTCTCCCTGATGCGGCCCATTCGCAATACGAGCGCCGCTTTCGCGCCATCGGCCGAACGGACAAGGGGCGGGGCGTGTTTATCGTGTTTACGCTCCGGCGCAAAGGCGATGAACTGCTCATCCGGCCCATTAGCGCCCGTTACATGCACAAGAAAAGGAGATCGATGCCTACGAAAAAGAAAATCCCGGCCTTTAAGACCGACCGTGCGGCGGCGGCGTTTGTTGACAAGGCTGACCTTACCCAATACGACCTTTCAGGAGCGAGCTTGACCCGTTTTGAGATCAAGCCGAAAGACAAATCGATCAACCTGCGTCTGTCCGGCGAGCTTTACCACGCTGTACGCAAACGCGCCGCCCGCGCAGGTGTTCCCTATCAGCGTTTCATTCGCTTGACGCTTGAACAGGCGATCGGCGGACCGAAATAAACGCCCTTCTCGAAATGGGTCCTTTTTTAGGACACCTGAAGCGCCGGGGCGTTGTGTCTGTCCCGGTGCGGCGTCACGACAATTTCAACATCCTGATCGAGTTTTACGAGGAAGCGCAGCAGTCGTTCAACCGAGAACTGCCGGAACTCGCCGCGCAGCATCTTGGATACGTCAGGCTGGCGAACGCCGAACAGCGCCGCCGCTTCGGTCTGTTTCATGTGGCGTTTTTTCATAATCGTGTCGATCTTGAACGCCAGTTGCGCCTTGACCAGATGCTCATCCGCATTCGGCACCCCGATATCCTTGAACACATTGCGACCCCCGACTTCGTAGCCTTTCTTGCTCATGGCTTTTCCCCTCTCGCTATCCGCTCCGCTTCGCGCAGCCGTTGTTTAATCAATTCCATATCCCGGCGCGGCGTCTCGCCCCCGGCCTTGGATTTTTTCTGGAAGGTGTGAAGCACGTACACCGCCCCCTGATATCGCAACGTGTACACCGCCCGGAACGTATCACCGCGATAGTCCTTGACGATTTCCACCACCCCGGCCCCGCCGAAGCCCGTCAATGTTTTTGCGTCCCGATGCTTGCCGCCTTGCTGCGCGACATACAGCGCGTAGCCCATGTGATCCTGTACCACGTCGGGGAACTCGCGCAAATTCTTGCGGCTCGATCCGACCCAGACCACAGGCTTGAAAGACGGTTCATCAGTCATCGCCGGTCTAATATAGTGATTTCACTATATCACGTCAAGACCCAAGTTTTCCTGTCCCAACCACAGAAAAAAGCCCATTAGTGCTCAATATCTGATTTTTATTGCGCAGGAATCTGCACTATAAATTCTCGAAATGGTAAGTTTCGAGATTACACAAAAAGCCGTCCGTGTTGCATCCACGCCGGTTTTCCCCTAATCTCAGGGCATGACCATCACGCTCGACATGCCGAAAGAGCTAGAGGCGCGATTCACCGCCGAAGCGCGCGCGCGAGGCATACCGCTTGCCAACTATCTGCGGGATTTCATCGTTGAGCACTATCAGGAAGACGCCGAAGACCTGCGCGTAGCGCAAAGGCGGCTTGCCGACGCTCAACCCGGCATCACTTCCAGTCAGTTGCGCAAAACCCTTGGCTTGGACGGTTGAATACGACCCACGGGTTGAAAAAGACCTAAAGGCTCTTGACCGGGCAATGCAGCGGGAAAACCTCGACTACATGGACACCCGCATTGCCACCGACGAAGACCCGCGCCGCTTCGGGAAGCCCTTGCGTCATGAGCTTCGCGGCCTGTGGCGCTATCGCGTCCGCGATTACCGGATTATCTGCCAAATCCGGGAACAAACCCGCGTGATGTTTGTTCTCACCATCAAGCACCGTTCCGTTGTTTACGACTAGGCCGCGCCGAGGATGATCCGTTTTGCGGATTTTCGACGCGTTTCAAATAGGGTAAGTTTCGGGACGATTTTTGAAGGTCAGTAGATAAAGCGCTTAGGAGTCCCGAAACTGTCCCAAAATGAAGCGAGGTAGCGCAGAGTTTCGCTGCCCAGAAACTCTGCGGCTTTTTTCATTTGACTAAAGTTTTATTAGCCCATTTATTCTTTGCACACATTTCAAATTACCTCCTGGGCACGCCACCGGCGAAGCAGCACGAAAATAGCTTGCTTTCCGAGGTGAAGTAGCGCACAATCCGCGTAAAAAAGAAAAAGGGAGTAACATGAAAACA
>DASUKV010000257.1:0-25405 GCA_036278555.1 Terriglobia bacterium | reverse complement strand
GGATCTTTCCCGCCCCGGCAGGCCGCGAAGAGTTATCGAGAGATGAACGTATGCTGGCAGCAGATTACACGATTTGCAATAGAATTTCCAGGACCATCCCTGTTTTTCGCGCACCTCGCTCATACCGGGTCCTGAGGGCTCTCGGGGTGCGGTATAATTTCAACGGAAGAGAAGTTGGGCAAATACTCCGGGAGAGTAAGGGCCGCCGGAGCGGTGGTTCGGAATTGCCGGCCAGGGAGATCATCATGGGCGCCAAGAAAATCAGCGTGCTGATTATTGACGACGAACAGCCCGCTCGCGACGAGATAGTGTTTCTGTTAAAGAGCTATCCCGGCCTCGAAATCGTCGGGCAAGGCAAGAACGGCGTCGAAGCGGTAAGCCTGATCCGCGAGTTGAACCCGCAGCTCGCGTTCCTGGATGTTCAAATACCAGGGGCGAATGGGTTTGAAGTCATCAAAAAATTAGTTGAAAAGAAGACGCCGCTCCCCTTTTTTATTTTTGTGACCGCATACGACCAGTACGCGGTGCAGGCGTTCGAGGTGAACGCCATTGACTATCTTCTGAAGCCGATTGCGCGGTCGCGCCTGGAAAAAGCGGTCACGAAGGTCCGGCACATGATTGAGACCGAAGACTCTACGCGTGACAAGATTGACCGCCTCATGCAGATGCTCGAGCGAAACAAACAAGCTCCGCAAAAGACCAAGCTGATTGTGAAAAGCGGCGGCAGGCTGCACCTGGTCGATGCGGGAGAAGTGATTTACGCCAGCATCGAAGGCGGCGTGATCAGCATCGTCACCAAAGATTTTGAAGGCCAGTCAAACTTCCGCACCGTCGAGGAACTCCAGGCCAGCCTGGACCCGCAAACCTTCTGGCGGGTCCATCGCTCCTACCTCATCAACATCAACCGCATCAAGGAAGTTGTGCCCTGGTTCAAGAGCTCCTTCCAACTCAAAATGGATGACCGCAAACAGACGGAAATTCCCGTCAGCCGCGCCCAAACCCGGAAATTACGCGAAATTTTGAACCTGTAGAAGAAAGTTGTAGGCGCAATTTCAGAACGCTGCGCTTGGGGAAGTGGGAAGCCGGCGGGGACGCCGGGCCGCCCCCGGGCTTTGGATTCCTCGTGTTACAATTCTTGCAATGGACATCGACAAGACAATCCAGTTTATCCTGGAGACCCAAGCCAAGCACGAAGCTGCCATCCAGCAGTCGGACGAACGCTACGCGCGTTTCCGGGAGCAAACGGAGGAGCGCTTCAAAACACTAGTGGATACAAGCCTTTCCTTAGCCCACTATCTGGAAGCCCTCGCCCAGAGAGTGGAGGAAACCCGCGCGAGCGTTGAGGAAACCCGCGCGAGCGTTACGGAGCTTCGGGAATCCCAGGTACACTCCGATGCCCGTATGGATGGGTTGGCTAACATCACCCGTGATCTAGTTCAAACCGTGGATAAGCTGGTGAAGCGTAACGGAAAGCCGTAATGGAGCGGCATTCCTGCCGTGCTAACTCCACAGGCGCTCCAGCGCCGCTTTTTGCTGCGGATTCCTGCGCAGGATGCGCCGCCGAAGCTCGCGGAATTCATCGGGATCGATCTTCTGCACGGTGCCGCGTCCACGATGGGGCGTGAAGGCGAGGATGTGGTCAAGGTCAGGCCGGCGCTTTAGCGGAGTTTGCAGCCGGACGGCTTGGCGGGGCGAGCAGAAATCGAGGAGCGATCCCTGCCCCGCATCGCGGCCGTTTGAGACCGCGCGCGCCAGACCCACCAAACGTTTACGATTGGCTTCGTAGCACAGAAACAGATCGCCGCGCTTCACTTCTTCGCGCAAATAACGCAGGCTTGACGCGCTCTTGATCCAGCCCTCGTCCCCCAATTCGTAAGCGCCCTGGGCGCGTGACCGGAAATATTGGTCAAACTCCCAGCCCCGCCGCGTATTAATCTTAAAAACCCATGTCTTCATCAGCGAATGCGGCCGGTCCTTCAATGATCCAATGCAGCAATGAATCAATCGGTCAATCGTCTTCAATCCACCTGGATCACCCGCGCCAGTCTTACCGCCGGAATCGTCTGAATTTCCTTTACAATTTCCGCGGGTACAGGATGATCAACGTTCACGATCCCCACCGCTTCTTTCAATTGAGGGTTACGCCCCAAATTGAAATTCGCGATATTGATGTTCCCGTTGCCCAGCATCATGCCCACGCGTCCGATGACGCCCGGCACGTCCTGGTTGCGCATCAGCAGAATGATTCCGCGCAGAGGCGCTTCAACATCAATATCGTTAATGCCGAGAATGCGCAGCGAATTCTGCGGCCCCACCATCCCCAGAACAGAAGCGGAATCAGATTCTGTGCGCAGCGCGATGCCGAGCGAGTTGGCGAAACTGGCGCGGCGCGCGCTCCGCACCTCGCCCACTTCAATGCCCCGCGATTGCGCGAGCGCCCCGGCGTTAATCAGGTTTGCCTGCGTTTCTTCAGAAACCACGTGCTTCAGCACGCCCTTCAGCACCGCATTCTTGACCAAGTGCGTATTCAGTTCCGCAAGGCCCCCGTCATAGCTGATTTTCACTTCGTTCAGCGCGCCGCCCATCACCTGGGCGAGGAAGGAGCCCAGCTTCTCGCCAAGTTGGATATAGGGTTCCAGCTTCTTGTACTCTTCGGGTGATACCGATGGCATATTCACGGCGTTGCGCGCGACACCCTGCAGGAGGTAGTCGCGGATTTGCTCGGCGATGCGGATGCCAACAATTTCCTGAGCTTCATCGGTGGAGCCCGCGATATGAGGCGTGGCGATCACCTCGGGGTGTGAGAGCAGGCGCGCGTCGGTGGGAGGCTCTTTCTCAAACACATCCAAAGCGGCGCCGGCCACCTGACCGCTTTCGAGGGCCTGAATCAGGTCCTCCTCGCGGATCAGTTCGCCGCGCGCGCAGTTCACAATGCGGACGCCTTTCTTGGTCTGGGCAAGTGTTTTAGCGTTGAGCAGGTGCGTGGTCTCGGGCGTTGCCGAGCAGTGAAGGCTGATGAAGTCGCTCGTCTTCAGGACCTTTTCGATAGAGACCAGCTTCACGTTCTGCTGGCTGGCCACGAGCGATGAGACGTAAGGATCATGCGCTAGGACTTCCATCTGGAAGGCCTGCGCCAGCCGGGCAACGTCCATGCCGATCATCCCCAGGCCGATCAATCCCAGCTTTTTTCCGCGAAGCTCAATACCCTGGAATTTCTTCTTCTCCCACTTCCCTTCCTTCATTGAGCCGCTGGCCTGCGGAATGCGGCGCGCGAGCGCCAGCAGGCACGCCATGGTTTCCTCGGCGACGCTCGTGGCATTGCCGCCGGGCGTGTTCATCACCACCACGCCCTTTTGCGTGGCGGCGTCTAGATCAACGTTGTCCACGCCCACGCCCGCGCGCCCAATCGCCCGCAGCTTCGGAGCTTTCGCGAGCAAGTCCGCCGTCGCTTTCGTGGCGCTGCGGATCACTAAAGCGTCCGCGTCGCCAATCTCCTTCTGCAAGGCTTCTTTGTTGCCGGGAATATAGACAACATTGAACGAAGGGTCCGCCCGTAACACCTCGAGGGCGCTTTCCGAAATGTTATCCGAAACCAGTATTTTCATGAGAGTATTTATCCTATTCCGATTTCATTTGGTAGGGGCGCTGCTTGCCGCGCCTTTTTCGTAGCCACGGCACGGAGTTTGTGCCGTGGGCTGTTTGGGAGCGATACCGACGGCACACAAACCGTGCCGTCGCTACCCGGCTTGCCGCGCCTTTTTTCGTAGCCGGTAGCCGGTGTAGCGCAGAGTTTCGCATTTCAGAAACTCTGCGGCTTTCTTCTGGACACAACTAAAAACCGCGGAGTTACACAACAACTCCGCGCTACCTGAATCAACCCTGCTTCCGCTCAAATTCTTTCATGAACGAAACGAGAGCCTGAACGCCCGCGAGGGGCATGCCGTTGTAAATGGAAGCGCGCACACCGCCCACCGCGCGATAGCCCTTCAAGGCATAAAGGCCCTGCTTGCCAGCCTCTTTAAGGAAGGCCTCAAGCGCCTCGGGCGTGGGGAGATCAAAAGTAACATTCATGATCGAGCGATGCGCCTTATCGACAAACGGCTTGTAAAAGCTTGATGCATCCAGGAAGTCGTACAAGAGTTGCGCTTTTTGATTGTTACGCCGCTCAATCTCGCGCACGCCGCCAAGCTCCTTAATCCAGCGCATCGTCAGAAGCGCAAAGTAGATGTTGAACGTGCTCGGCGTATTCACCAGCGACTGCGCTTTCTCGAGAACCGCATAGTTCAGCAAGGGCGGAGTGTCCGGGAGCGCGTGTTCCATCAGATCCTTGCGGACCACGACAATGGCCGTTCCGGAAGGCCCCAGGTTCTTCTGCAGACCGGCATAGAGAATTCCAAACCGCGAATAGTCGACAACCCGCGAGAGTATCTCTGAGGTCGCATCGCCCACCAGCGGCAGGTCGCCGGTTTCCGGAAACTTGTTCCATCGCGTGCCGTAAGCCGTGTTGTTGGTCGTGATATGCAGGTAAGATGCATCGTGGGCCGCGCCCTGATCCACTTCCGGGATGCGCACGAATTTCACGTCTTTGCTGCTGGCAATGGTTTTGATCGTACCGTAGGGGGCGGCGTCCTTGATCGCGGTTCCCGCGAAAACGCCGGTTTCAACATAGGCCGCGGCGCGCGCCGGCTTGCGGGCGATCAGGTTCATGGGAACGGCGGCAAACTGCATCCGGCCGCCGCCATGCGCGAAAAGGACGGAATAGTTTTGAGGCAATGAAACCAGCTCGCGGAAAAGCGCCACGGCCTCTTCAACGACGGCGACAAAATCTTTGGACCGGTGGCTGATCTCAATGATGGAGGCGCCGAGTCCTCCATAATTCAGGAACTCTTCCTGAACATGGGTCATCACTTCGTAAGGAAGCATCGCAGGACCGGCGCTGAAGTTGAAGACTCGCTTCACGGATTGCCCGTGTGCGTTCGCGGGAGGGGTTTCTTTGATAAGTTCTGGCATTATAACGTTTCCTTCGGCAGAATTTGGAATGACTTCGGGCGTGAGACCAAGCGGCCTGGCTCGGGGAATAAACACCGTCCGAGCCGATAAAACCGAAGGAAATAGTTTAGTGGATGAGGGCGAGTTTTGTCAAAAACGCGGCCTGTATTCGGGTTTCAATCCGGTGTGTTTTGCAATGCACGAAGTGCGAGAGCTTCCACAGCTTTGATGGCAGCGCCTTTGGTCTTTCCGTATGCCATCACACCTGGCAGAGTTGCGATCTCTGCGATCCAGCGGCCATCCACCTCGCGCTCGACTTCTATTCTGTAAGCCATGAATGCCTCTCTGCCTCAATGTAACATACTCGCCGGAATCGCGTCTCGGTGATTCCATCTCAGTTGTTACAGCGGCCTCCAGCCACCAAACGTTAAAAATAGAACTTGCCGCCTAGCTGAATGATGCGGGAACTGCGAGCTCGAAGCTCCCGGCCAAAGGTTGAGGAACCGATATCCGTGTCAATACCGGCTGGATCGAATTGCGTGTGGTTGAAGAAATTGTAAAACTCAAAGCGCAACTCAATGGTGGTGCTCTCCGTCAGGCGCGTATCTTTCATCAGCGCAAAGTCAAAGTTGTTGATCCCAGGCCCCCTAAGCAGGTTGCGGCCGGCGTTGCCGAATGTACCGAAAGCCTCCTTCCCAAATGTATTGGGATTGAACCAATAATTCGCGTTGGAAGCGGTGTTACCCGAAGTTGTGGCTGTGTTTACAAACGAACTGGTGCGCGGGTCCGCATACTGGGGCAGGTTAATCGCGTTTGGCACGTCCGCGCATTCATAAAAGGTATATCCCGCGCAGGCAAGTGAGCGAAAGCCGCTGTCGATGACGTCCATCGGGAAGCCGGACTGGAACGTCGTGATCCCGGTAATCCGCCACCCATCCGTGATGCGGCTCGGAACCCATTGGAAGGAACTGAAGCGCCGGACGCTTGGGAGCGTATACAGATAGCTGACCACGAGGCGGTGCGTGGCATCGTAGATCGACGGACCGTAATCAAGCTTGCGGTTGAAGGGGTTCGATCCCCGCACGCTTCCAAATCCCCCCGCCCCGCCGCCGCCGAAACCTGTGTTCTCATATCCTGAACCGTCATCCATCGCATGCGACCACGTATAGGCGGCCAGGAACTGTATGCCATGCGAGAAGTGCCGGTTCAGACTGGCTTGGAAAGAATTATAGTTGGAATTACCCACGGTCGCGACATTGCCAATAGCCCCGAAAACGTCGCCCGGGTAGCGGAAGTTATCAGGATAATTGACGTTCTGGGTGATCCGGTTGGCAACGCAATCGGGATTGGCCGCGCAACCTGCCTGATTGATTCCCGGGTTCAGCTCATAGGCGATCAGATTTCGATGCGCGGTTGATCCGACGTAGCCGAGGGACAGGATCGTGTTGTCGCCCACTTGACGCTCCACTGTCAGGTTGAAATTTTCGGCGTAAGGAACCGAAACGTGCGGGTCATAGACGCTGAGTGACATGGGTTCGAAAATCGAGAAGTCCACATTCGAAGAAGGGCCGGCAAACGGAAACTTGTTAGGAATCGAACCCCTTCCGGCAATGTCGGTCCAAGGGTCGGCGAAGCTAGGGCTCAGTCCTGCATCTGCCACGCCTAATGAACTCTGGCCGTAGGGGGGAGAAAGGATCGATTCAAGCGCGGTCTCTTCCTCAAACCGGTTGAAATAAATCCCATATCCTGCCCGGATGCTCAGCTTCCCTGCGCCGCCCGAAAGCCAGCCCCAGTCCGGGCTGTAAGCAAACCCGAAGCGCGGACCGAAGTTCTTAAAGTCTGTCGTTCCGGCCGCGTGCACGCCCGGATCCCCGTTGAGCACATAGCCCACGGGCGCGCCGGGAAAGAGCGCAGACTGCTGGCCGGGGCGGAACGCAGGCATGGCATGGCCTCCGTGGTAGTTGTTTATCATCGGAGTGTCGATGGACCACCCCACGCCATAGGTTAAGGTCAGATTGGGTGTTACGCGGAACTGGTCCTGAGCGTAGCTGTAATATTCCTGTGCTCGCGCATTGGTCACGTCTCCGCCAGTCTGGGCGTATGTATCCGGTATGCCGAGGAGGAAATCCGCGCCCGGATTGCCGGTCGTGAACTCGCCGGCTCCGCCGAAGTCGTAGACGCCGCTATTGTCATGATTAAAAGGATTGAAGACCTGAAAGCGTCGCATGTCGAAGCCGAACTTCAGCGTGTGCCGCCCGGCGATTTTCGAGAGACTATCCGAAGCCTGATAGGTCTGATCAATACGAGGCTGAGGTCCATTATTGGAGAAGCCCAAGTCGAAAAATCCTGTCAACGAGATTAGCGGAACGCTTTGCCCTGCTATGTATTGCGGCGAAATCCCTGTGAAACCCAGCGAAGATGGCGCGACGATGTTTTCAGGAAGTACATCGTTGTAGTTAAACCGCGTATACCCCATGCGCGCCTCGTTGATCGTTGTCGGGTTAAAAATATGATTCCAGGCCAGCGTATACTGCTGGAAATGCCGGCCATCAATTTCCGCAAAACCTGGAAGCGTGGCCCCAGTAAATGGAAGTGTTTGGGTGGTAGGGTCCCGCTCCCAAAGCCAGTAGCCCCAAATGGCGTCCTTGTCGCTGAAAGTATGATCGATGCGTGTGATGTACTGGTCATCAAGGCCTTTGATGACAGGGTTGAATTGAAAGTCCGTTCCGACGTTGGGAAGCGGAACGTACTGTTTTATCAAATTTGAAGAAATCGGATTGAAGTCAGCGGTAGGAATGTTTCCTGTGGGAAAAATCGTTGCATAAGGAGTTCCGGCAGGATAGACGATTCCGTTCTCGCCGGTAAGAGGAAACGGCGAGCCCGTGCTGGATGTCGCGATATCCGGGAAAGAGCCGTTTCGCTGGTCTTGGGTAAACACGGGAACGTTGCCTCCGGCCTGAGGTCTTGTTTCCCGATCCCCCTGATAGGAAAAGAAGAAGAACGTGTGGTTCTTCCAGATCGGTCCGCCGAGGGTGCCGCCAAACTGGTTCCGATGGAAGATATCCGGGCTGGGCCGGAAGAAGTTGCGCGTATTCAGGCTTGTGTCCCTGTAGAATTCAAAGCCATCGCCGTGAAATTGGTTCGTCCCCGATTTGATGACTGCATTCAGGATGGCGCCCGAGTTCCTTGCGTATTCCGGATTCAGCGTGCTCGTCACCATGCGAAACTCCGCGATGGCGTCGGGGCTGGGGACGACCAATACCGTGTTCAACGGAAGGTCATTGTCATCCGTGCCGTTGATCAGATAACTGTTCTGCGCGGCCTGGCTGCCGTTCGTAGCATAACTGCCGCGGTCGTCTGAGGCCGCAACCACTCCGGGCTGAAGTTGCTGTAGCTGCACCCAATTGCGTCCGTTCAGGGGCATGTCCACTATTTGTCTTCCCGTGATGGTCGTCCCCAGTTGAATGCTCGTCGTATCAACCTGCGCTTCCGTCGCCTGAACCGAAACCTGCTGCGTTGCCGTGCCCACTTGCAATGTCGCATTCACCACATAGGTCTGATTCAGATTGAGTTGAATATTCTTGCTGGCGTATGTCTGGAAACCACTCTTCTCGATGCTGATGTTATAGGTGGCGGGCACAAGCAGATTAAGGAACTCGAAGCTGCCGTCCCCTCCTGAGATGGCTTGGCGGGCAATTCCGGTATTCACATTCGTTGCGGACACCCGCGCTCCGGGAATCACCGCCCCCGTCTGGTCCTTGACAATACCGCGGATGGAACCATAAAGGTTCTGCGCCCTTCCTTGGCTGGGTGGGACCAAAGCAAAGCACAAAGCCGTCGCAAGCATCAGTAAGAATGAGTGTTTTCTCATTATTTTCCCCTTTTCGTACCTGGAATCCCCCGTTCCTCCGAACATGATAGTCCTATTGGCAGATCGAACTTGCACGTGAGACTCGCGGCGGCGGTTTTACGCCGCCATACTACCATTGCCACGGAAGGCTAGTGGCGGTGTGACGTCGCCGCTACACAGCAGGATCCCTATTTTGCAGCAAGCCCTTGAGCAGCAACCCACATGAGGTGTCTGAGAATCCGGAGCAGAGCGACAGGTGCGGGTGTGGTGATTCCCAGACTGGTCTTCAACAAGCCGTCTCAATGCGGTACTGGACGGCAGCTATGCTTCTATCCTTCGAATATCTATCGTTTTATCACGCCAGACATTAATTGGTCAAGCAATGGGCGGTCCCTGCCAGACTCGGAGTAGGGCTAGGACGGCAGAGGTTTCTAACTGCAAAATCAGATCGGAGCGCTCCTCCCGCCGCGGGGGATCGCGTTATACTACTGAGGCTCAGGCAGGCAAAGGCGGCGGATGAACAAAATCTTTATAAGCGCGGACGCGGCAGTAGCCGACATTCCAGACGGCGCCACGCTGATGGTGGGCGGCTTTGGACTGTGCGGCATTCCCGAAAACCTGATTGGCTCGATGTTGCGGCGGGGCGCGAAGGACCTCACTATCATCAGCAACAACGCCGGGGTTGACGGCTTCGGGCTGGGGTTGCTGCTCGAAGCGGGGCAGATTAAGAGGTTGATCGGCACCTACGTGGGCGAAAACCACCGCCTGGAGGAATTGGTCCTGCGCGGCGAGCTTGAGATGGAGTTGAACCCCCAAGGCACCTTTGCCGAGCGCATCCGGGCGGGCGGGGCGGGCATTCCTGCTTTTTATACCCCTACCGGAGTCGGGACCGTGGTCGCCAACGGAAAAGAGGTACGCGAATTTAACGGCCGCCTTTATTTGCTGGAAAGAGGACTCACCGCCGATTTCGCTCTCATCAAGGCATGGAAGGGGGACCGCTGGGGGAATCTGACCTACCGCAAGACGGCGCGTAATTTCAATCCCGTCATGGCGACGGCGGCAAAAACGACTATCGCGGAAGTCGAAGAGCTTGTGGAACTCGGAAGCCTTGACCCGAACACCATCGTGACGCCCGGGATTTATGTGGCTCGCATCCTTCAAGGTTCGCGCTACGACAAGCGGATTGAACGGCGGACGGTGACCCCAGCCCGCAAGGATAGTACGTAGGGGCGCCGCTTGCCGCGACCTTCGTCGCCTGCGCCACTCGCTTATACGTGTCACTTCAGTATCGTTTCGCCTATTCATAGCGTCGGGCGCAGCCAGCAACGCCCTTACTATTTCACCCCCAACTGTTGTGAGCTCTGCCGCTGCGAGAAGTCAACAGCACCGCCGTATTGTGTTGCTTTTTTGCCACACTGGAGTAATTTCAAATCTCAAATTAGCGGCTATTCTATTTATTTGTAATACGTTGAGAGTGGTTGAGAGTGGTCGAGAATGGCCATTAAAATGCCTTAAGGTGTTTCATGCGTACAGCAATGCTCGATCGGCAATACACTCTGGCGGCTCCCGTCAAGTTCATAGGTGTCGGTCTCCATACCGGCGTGACGGTAAATCTCACCGTAGCTCCTGCGCCGGCGAATACCGGCATCGTGTTCAAACGGACCGATCTCGAGGATTTTCTCATTAAGGCGCGAGCGGCTCACGTGGCTCGGGTAAGCTATGCTACGAGCTTGATGCGCAAGGGCGTTCTGATTTCAACCACCGAACATTTGCTTTCCGCGCTGTCAGCGCTCGGTGTTGACAACGCCTACGCCGAAATCGACAACCTGGAAGTCCCCATCATGGACGGCAGCGCCCTGCCCTTTGCGCGCGCGATTCTCAATGCCGGACTGAAAAAGCAGCGGGCCCGCCGGACTTACATCCGGATTTTGAAGCCCGTCGAGATTTCGGAAGGTGCAAAGAGGATTGCAATCTATCCTTCAGAAGATTTTCGCATTACTTACAGCATCGTTTTCGCCCATCCGTTGATCGGCAAACAAAGCCTGGAGCTGACCCCAGGGCCCGCCAATTATGTCGAAGAAATCGCCCCGGCCCGAACGTTTATCAGCTCGCTCGAAGAAGTCGAGGTTCTGAAGAAGGCCGGCCTGGTGCGCGGTGGATCACTTGAAAACGCCTTGGTTCTCTCCTCGGAGAAGGTGCTCAATCCTGAAGGATTGCGGTTCGCCGACGAGTTCTGCCGCCACAAAGCCCTTGATTTAATTGGTGATCTGGCGCTGCTAGGCCATCCTTTGAAAGGGCATGTCACCGTCGAGCGCGGCGGCCACGCCTTGCACTACGCGCTGGTTTCCCGCCTGCTTGAAGAGAGAGCCTCATGGCGCCTGGTGGATGGCGCTGAAGTCCAACCCAAAACCTCCGCCGCGTGAACTGTAGCGGCGGCCGGAGCTTGCCCTGACGCAGGAAGGGGCCGTCGGCTTCTATTTCTTGAAAAACCGGCGGCCAGAGGCCGCCGCTACAGCCATTTTCCTATCCGGCATAGTCTTCCCGCCTGACCACTTATCAAACAAGCCTCTCTTTTTAAGCGCGGCCTGCATATAATTCAAGTTCTGTGTAGCGCTTTCCATTCGGAGGTCATTATGCTTCGTGAACAAATTCAAAAGTCTGCAAAAGCCGCAGTTTTATTACTTACCATTGGATTTCTTTGTGTAGCGGCAGCCGCCCAGCAAGGCGCCCTCACCGTCACCTCCCAAGATGCGTCGCAGCTACCGGAACCGAATCCTCCGGGCGGGTCCGGCCCGCCGTTGACCATCACGCTTCAGGACGCGCTCGATCGCGCGCAGAAGAACAGCCCTGTATTCCAGGCGGCGGTCACGGCCCTGAAACTGGCGCGCGAGAATCGGGTTCAGGCCAATGCCGCGATGCTTCCGGCCGTAAGCTACCGGACGGAATATCTGAACACTCAGGGCAACGGCATTTCCCCAGTTGGGCGTTTCGTAACGAACGATGGAGTGCACGTTTACCGCGCCTGGGGAGTCGTCAGCGAAAACATGCCGGGAAGCTTTTTCATCAAAGCCGGACCCCGCAGCGCAGCCTACCTGGAAGCCGAAGCGCGGGCCAACCGCGAAATCGCTCAGCGCGGCCTGAACGTGACGGTGACAACGGATTACTACGCCGTCGTCGTCGCCGAGCGGGAGTACGCGACGGCGCAGCAGACGGCAGCCGGCGCGCAGCGTTTCGTCCAGATCGCGGAGGCGCTTGAACGCGGGGGCGAGGTGGCGCAGGCGGATGTGATCCGCTTTCAGTTGCAAGCAAACCAGGCCGAACAGTCGCTCGAAAACGCGAAAGTGGCAATGTCGGCGTCGCGGTTGAACCTGGCGGTGTTGATCTTTCCCACGCTGAATCAAGATTTCACGGTGGTGGACGACCTGGGCACGCCGCCGGTTTTGCCCGCCTTCCACGAAATTCAGGCGCTGGCGCAGCACAACAACCCGCAGATTCGCGCCGCTCTGGCGGCTTACCATCAGGCGGGCCTGAACGTCTCCGTCGCGCGGTCTGCCTTTTACCCCTCAATCAGCCTGCAGCTTGACTATGGCATTGAGGCAAACGCCTTCGCGCTCGAAAGCGTCAACCTCACGGCGCCCCGCGTCCGGCAGCCGAACCTGGGATATTTTGCGACGTATTCCGTCAATCTGCCTATCTGGGACTGGGGAGCGCTGCGCAGCAAGCTTCATCAGGCGGAGGACCAGCGCAGCTTGGCGAAGCTCAATTTTTCGTTTGCCCAGAGGCAACTGCTCAGCCAGCTCTATATGTTTTATAATGAGGCGGAATCAAGCTCGCGGCAGCTTGACACGCTACGCAACTCGGCCCGGTTGGCGGCCCGCAATCTTCAACTTGTCACCATGCAATATAAGGCGGGCGAGGCGAACGTGCTTTCGGTCCTTGATGCCGAAAACTCCCTCGCCACGGCGAAAAACGCCTATGCCGCCGGTGAAGCTCGCTACCGTACGGCTCTCGCGACCTTGCAGACATTGACGGGAAGTTTTTAATGTACATGGGTCTCAGACTAGGCAGGCATCCCCGCAGGGGATTCATAAAATACCCGGGGGCAACGCCCCCCGGAAACGGGGCGATCCTCCACTACCTGACCCTGAAAGGGTCAGAGGGGAAGAAGGTTGACGGCTGAACAAGACATCACGTTCGTTCACTTCCTGAACTCACAATCAAAAAGCATTGCGTTGAGTCCCTGATGGGAGTTCCCTATGAAGTGCAATATTTGTATCGGTAAGACCGGATGCGACCCTTTCAGGGTCGGATAGGAATGTGCTTCTTTTCCGGTGGCGTTGCCCCCGGCTATTGTCTAGCGCCCTTTCAGGGCGCTGCGGCCCAGATGAATCGTTTCGCGTACGACGCTCTGCTTGGGCTGTGCGGATCGTGCGCCCTTTCAGGGCGCCGTGGCAAATGAATCGTTTCGCAAACAGGAACAGCTAAAACGTGAATCGCGTTTTTCTGAAGCTTTTTCTCGCCGGGCTGCTTGGCGGCATCGCTGTTGCCTGGAGCGGCTGCTCCGGTCCCGAGGCCGCGCAGCCGGAGCCCGTGGTGACGGTTCAGGCGGCGACCGTCGCGCGGAAAACCCTTCAGCGCATCGTCACAGCCAGCGCGCTTTTATACCCGCTCGGCCAAACCACGATTGTCCCCAAAATCAGCGCGCCGATTCGCAAATTCTACGTCCAGCGGGGAAACCACGTGCATCAGGGCGAACTGCTTGCGACGCTGGACAATAAGGATCTCGCCGCCGCCGTCGTTGAAAGCAAAGGCGCCTACGACCAGGCACAGGCCAACTACACCACCAGCATCGACGTCAATCTGCCGGCGGCGATGCAGACCGCGCAACTGAACGTGAAGTCTACCAAGCAGGCGATGCAAGCGGACGAACTGGTTTACCGCAGCCGCCTGAAACTCTACAAAGCAGGCGCCATTTCCCGCAACCTGATGGACCAATCGCACGTGGCGTATATTCAGGCGCGAAACCAATATGAGATCGCGCTGGCGAATCTGAAGGCCTTGCAATCCGTCGGTAAAAAGCAACAAATCAAAGCCGCCGAAGGGCAGTTGGCAAGCGCCGAGGGCCGGTACGAAGCCGCGCAGGCGCAATACAACTATTCCGAGATTCGCAGCCCGATTGACGGCATCGTCACCGACCGGCCGCTCTATGAAGGTGAGATGGCGTCGGCGGGAGCGCCCCTGATGACGATCATGAACATCTCGCACGTGGTGGCGCGCGCCCATATTTCCCCGCAACAGGCCTCACTGCTACGGGTGGGCGATACAGCTCGAATCGTGCTGGGGCAAAACCAGGACAGCGTTCCCGGAAAAGTGAGCGTGGTGAGTCCGGCGCTTGACCCCAGCAGCACTACGGTGCAGGTGTGGGTGGATGCCGCCAATCCCGGCGGCCGGCTCAAGCCCGGATCAACCGTACAACTGCAAATGGTGGCGCAAACGGTTGAAAATGCGCTCGTCGTGCCGGCAGCGGCAGTGCTTACCGCTTCCGATGGCTCAACCTCCGTGATGGGGGTGGGGTCCGATGGCCGCGCGCACCAGACCAGCGTGAAGACGGGCATCCGGCAGGGTGATGACGTCCAGATATTAAGCGGCCTTCAGGCGGGCCAGCGCGTGGTGACGGAAGGAGCGTACGGACTGCCGGACGGAACGAAGGTGAAAGTACAGTGACAAGTGGCGGGCAAAAGCCGTCCCGGATAGGGGAGTTCCATATGCCGATCCCCTCACCCGACGCTTCGCGTCACCCTCTCCCGGAGGGAGAGGGCTGAAAACTTTAGTTTCTCGCCTCGTCACCAAGAGAGGACTGAAGATTCAGCGGGTGAGAACTGAAAATTTTGTTTTCCCAGCCGCCTCTGCGGGGAGAGGCGGAGCTAAGCGATGAATTACGGGAATAAACCTGATAACAGCCCTCTCCCTCTGGGAGAGGGTGGCCGAAGGCCGGGTGAGGGGAAGTTTGTGATTGCGCGAGAGGCAAAAGCTTTACGGCGAACTCAAACCCAGGCAGAGAGAACGGCATGGCATCTACTCAGGGACCGGCGACTCGCTGGATTGAAGTTCCGGCGGCAGTATCCCATCGGGAAATACACTGTGGATTTCTATTGCTTCCAGCTTCGACTTGTCATCGAGCTTGAGGGCAGCGTTCACTCGCAACCTGGACAAATGAGAAAGGATGCCGCTCGGGAAAAATATTTGAGGCAACTCGGGATCAAAGTTGTCTACGTACCGAACGGGATGGTCTTGCAGGACCCAGAAACTTTCATCAGAACAATGCAGGATGCGATCCCCTCACCCGACGCTTTGCGTCACCCTCTCCCCAAGGGAGAGGGCTGAGATCCTATTTTTCCGTCTTCGTCGCTGGGAGAGCGCTGAGCATTCGTTTTCGCGCCGACTTTCGTGAGGAGAAACGAAGCCAAAACCCAGGCTTCAGGAAGTAATTTGCATAACGGGCCTCCTCGTCCGGGAGAGTACGGGCTGGGTGAAAGATTTGGATAACAGCCCTCTCCCTCTGGGAGAGGGTGGCCCGAAGGGCCGGGTGAGGGGCGGCCCGCGCGCGAATCAGCTTGAGAATTGTAGTTATAGGTTGCGAATGGACCACCCCACTCCCGCGGATCAAAACCCCAAGCCCCCGCGAAGCGAAAAAGATCCCTCCTCTTACTGGTTCGCGCGCGAATCAAAATCCATCATTTTCCTTATCATCGTTCTGGCGCTGGTGGGCGCGTACCTGGCTTTCACCATTCCCATTGCGGTTTTTCCATCCACCGATTTTCCGCGCATCATCATCGGCGTCGACAACGGCGTGACGCCCATTGATCAGATGCTCGTCACCATCACCCGCCCCATTGAGGAAAGCCTGAGCGGCGTCATGGGCATTCAAGACGTGCAGTCGATCACCAGCCGCGGCTCGGCGGAAATTGATCTTTATTTTAGCTGGACAGTCGATATGTTCCAGACTCTCCAGCGAGTGAACACCGCCGTCGCGCGCATCCAGCCCACGCTGCCGCCCACGGCCAGAATCACGACAAACCGTCTTGAGTTCTCAAGTTTTCCAATCATGGGTTACAGCCTCACTTCGAAGACGATCCCACAGACTCAGCTTTGGGAGATGGCCACTTATATCTTCAAACCCCGGCTTGCCAGCATGCCGGGAGTTGGAACCATCCTGATTGAGGGCACGCAAGTGCCGGAATTCCAGATCACTCCCGATCCCGCCCAGTTGCTCGTGACTCACGTCACCATCGCGGACATCCTCAGCGCAGTTTCACGCTCGAACCTGATTCTGTCTCCCGGCCTCTTTTCGCGCAACCACCAGTTGTACCTGGGCCTCATCAGCGGCCAGGTGCACAATCCGCCGGAAATCTCGAAGATCTTCATTAAGAAGGATCCCGGCGGGGCGCCCATTTACGTGGGGAATGTCGCCAGCGTCTCGTCCTCCGTTGCGCCGAACTACACGCTTGTGACGGCCAATAACAAGCCCGCCGTCCTGATTAACATTAACCGCCAGCGCGAAAGCAATACTTTGCGGGTTGCCGGCGCCGTGAAAGCGGAGGTGCAAAAAATCGAGCAAACGCTGCCCCCTGGCGTGACGGTGCGCAACTTCTACGATCAGTCATGGATTGTGGGAGAATCCATCAAAAGCGTGCGGGACGCGATTTTGATTGGAATATTATTGGCCTCTGCCGTCCTGGTGCTGTTCCTCAAAGATTGGGGTTCTTCGTTCATTGCCGGCATGGTGATCCCCATCACCATCCTGATCACATTCATCGCGCTGAAGTTTCTGGGAGAAAGTTTCAACCTAATGTCCCTGGGCGGATTGGCGGCCGCCGTCGGGCTGATTATTGACGATGCCATCGTGATTGTGGAGAACGTCGTCTTGCACCGCGAGGCCGGAGAAGGCCGGTTCGAAGCCGTCGCTCTCACTTTGAGGGAACTCACCGTCCCCTTGATCGGTTCCACACTGACTCCCATCGTGGTCTTCGTTCCTTTGATCCTTATCACCGGGGTTACGGGCGTTTTCTTTCGCGCTCTCGCAGTGACGATTGGCGTCGCGCTATTTACGTCATTGTTCCTGGCGCTCACCTGGACCCCCAACCTCTGCCTTTATCTGCTTCATCAGAAAGCCGAGCCGGAGGGACGCTTGCCTGGCAACGTTCACGGCGTGACAAGCGGCGCCACCGCCGGCGTTACGGCGATGAATAACAATCCGCCTGCGGAAGCCACACCGGAGCAGATCGAGGTGCGGCGGCTGATGGTGGTTGAAGAGCGCTTGATGGGAGGGACCATCGGGCGGGTGATTCGCTTTTACGATCGCGCCTTCCGGCGGGTTCTTAAGCGGCCTGGCTTGCTGGTGGCGCTGGGAATCGTGTTGATCGTCGTCTCCTTTCTCTGCTACCGGCACATCGGGTCGGACTTGCTACCGGAAATGGATGAGGGTGGGTTCGTTCTCGATTACGTGACGCCGCCGGGAAGCTCCTTGGCGGAAACCAACCGCATGATCAAACACATCCTGGAGATCGTTCATTCGGTTCCCGAAGTTGCCGATACTTCCCGCCGGACGGGGTTGCAGTTGGGCCTGGCGGCCGTGACGGAGGCGAATACCGGCGATATTTCCGTGAAGCTCAAAGCCAGCCGGCATCGGGACATCTGGACGATTATGAATGAAATCCGCGATAAGGTGGCAGTCGAGGAACCGGCGGTAAGCGTGGACTTTACTCAGAAACTTCAGGACATGATCGGAGACCTCACCAGCGCGCCGCAGCCCATTAAGATCAAGATGTTCTCGCCCGACGCGAGCCTTCTGGATTCCTGGGCCCCGAAAGTCGCGGACGCCATTGGCGCGATCCAGGTGGGCGGCAAGCATCCCGTAGTGGACATTGATAACGGCATTGACTCGACCACCAGCGGCCCCGCCGTCGTTTTTAACGTCAACGCCGCAAACGCCGCCCACGCGGGATTCACTCCCCAGAATGTGGCGGATGAGGCTATGGCGATGCTGGACGGAGTGACGGCTGCGGCCCCGGTCGTCGTAAACGACCGCCCTTACACCCTGCGCATCCGCTACCCGGAATCGGTGCGGTCATCACTCGAAGCGATGAACAACACGATGCTGATCAGCCCCGCCGGGCAAACCGCCGACCTGGGGTCGCTCGCTTCAATTACCGAAATGCCGGGGCAAACCGAAATCCTGCAGGATAATCAGCAGCGCTATGTGGCCGTCACGGCGCGATTGGAGGGACTAGACCTGGGTCACGGCATCGCCGCGGTGCAAAAGACCATGGCGGGACTCCACCTTCCGTCCTCGATCCGCGTGGAATACGGCGGGCTCTATAAAACGCAACAGCAATCGTTTCACGACCTGATGCTGGTGCTGGTGCTGGCGGTGCTCTTTGTCTTCCTGGTCCTGCTCTTTGAGTTCAGGAATTTTTCGGCGCCGATCGCGATCCTGATCAACGCTTTGCTCGCGACGTCCGGCGTGTTTCTGGCCTTGCTGATTACGGGCAAGACGTTCAATCTCTCGTCTTTTATGGGGCTTATTATGGTGATCGGTATTGTGGCAAAGAACGGCATCCTGCTGCTCGATGCGGACACGAAGTTCCGGGGCGCGGGCTTCGCGGCGGAAGAGTCAATTATCCAGGCGGGTCGGCGGCGGCTGCGGCCAATCCTGATGACGGCGCTGGCAGCCGCGCTGGGAATGCTGCCGCTCGCGCTCGCCATCGGCGCGGGCTCGCAGATGCTTCAGCCGCTGGCGATTGCGGTGATCGGGGGGTTGCTGATCGCCATTGTTCTGTCACTGCTCGTGACGCCTTCGATCTACTACTATCTCACGCGCCCGGCGCGGCGGGAAACCCCGGCAAACAGTAAACCCTGAACGTTACTGTTGCCAGCCTCCACCGAGCGCGTTATAGAGTTGCACCAGCGCCAGCCGCTCGTTGAGTTCGGCCTGGGCAAGGTTCAATTGCGCTGCAAAGTAGTTTGTCTCGCTGGTCAGAACTTGCAGGAAGCTAGCGCCGCCATGCTGGTAAAGGATGTTGGAGAGCCGGTCAGCGTCTTTGGCGGCAGCGGTCAGAAGTTCCTGCTGCTTGAGGGACTGCCGGTTCTTCTGGTACGCGATGAGCGCGTCTGAAACTTCACGCAGAGCTTCCTGGATGTCCTGCTGATAAGCCAAAAGCATCTGCTGCTCCTGAGCTTGAGTCAACTGCAGGCCCGCGTGAAGCGCTCCCGCCTCGAAAATCGGTTGCACGGCTGACGCCGCAGCATCCAGCAACGCCGACGGACCGGAAAGGAAACGGTTCAGAGCGTTGCTTTCAAAGCCGCCGGTCGCGGTGAGCGAAAAGTTTGGAAAGAAATCCGCCTTCGCGGCGCCAATCTCAGCATTGGCGGCCATTAAGCTGGCCTCAGCCTCGCGAATGTCGGGGCGGCGATCGAGAAGCTCGGAAGGAAGCCCGGGGGGCACGGCTGGCGGCGCGGGCTGCTCGGCAAGTGTGAGGCCGCGAGCCACCGGGCCGGGATTGTCTCCGAGAAGGTTGCTGAGGAGATCCTCCTGTTGTTGAACACGTCTTTCAAGGTCAGGAATTGCCGCCGCTGCCGTGTAAACCAGTTCCTGCGCCTGTCGCAGGTCCAGCATGGAGGCCGAGCCGTTATGAGCCAGCACCTGGGTGAGGTGCAGCGACTGTCGCCGTGACTTCAATGTCTGTTGCGAAATCTGAAGGGCGAGATCGAGCTCACGGAGGTTGAAGTAGGCGGCGGCCACGCCGGAAACCACAGAACTGATAACGGCCTGGCGGCCCCATTCGGTCGCCAGCACCGTATCGCGGGCCGCCTCGGTCTCCCTGCGATACTTTCCCCAGAAATCAAGATTCCAGATGACGGACAAGTCCAGATCTCCGGCGTGAACCGTATACGCTGGAAACACCTTTGAAGTCTTCGGATGGCGCTGGCTGAAGATATCTGCCCCGGCGCTCACAACAGGGAATTGATTCGAGCGGGTGATCCCAAGCAAAGCCTGCGCCTGCAGAACGCGAGTGGCCGCGATCCGCACGTCATAGTTTTGCTTCAATGCGGTGCGGATCAATTGTTGCAAACCCGGGTCGTGGAAAACGGTCCACCACTTCTCGTTACCGAGCGATTCGACGGACACCTGGAACGATGGGGCTACTGTCTGGCCGCGGTAGGCGGGAGGAAGATTAACTTTGGGCCGGTGATAATTCGGGCCCACGGTGCACCCTGCCAGTGAGAGGCAAACCAACGCCAGGCCGATCCGCAGATTCCTCATCCTTGGCCCTCGGCAGGCGCCTCGGCGGGAGGCGATTGCGTCACGGCGCGCGTCCTCTTCGCGCCCGCGAGACGTTCCACCACGTAGAAGATCGGAGGAATAAAGAAAATAGCGATGAGGCTCAAGCCGATCATGCCTCCAATCACGTCAGTGCCCATGATCCGTCGCGCGACGGCGCCGGCGCCCGAGGCAAACCAAAGGGGCGCGACGCCGAAAATAAACGCGAAGGAGGTCATCAGAATGGGCCGCAGGCGGAGCCGCGCCCCATCGAGCGCTGCGTCGGCGAGCGGCCTGCCTTTCTCATATTCATCTTTGGCGAAGGCGACAATCAGGATCGCATTTTTGGCGGCAAGCCCAATCAGCATCACAAGGCCGATCTGCGCGTAAACGTCGTTGTCGAGTTGGACCATGTAGGCGGGCAGGAAAGAGAGATCGATCACGCGCCGCAGGAGCAGCACCCCGAAAGCTCCGAAGACCGCCACCGGGACGCTCAGCAGCACGCTGAACGGCAGCGACCAGCTCTCGTAAAGCGCGGCCAGAATCAGAAAGACAAACAGCAACGACACGCCGAAGATCATGGCGGGCGAAATCCCCTGCTCGGCTTTTTTCTCCTGATAAGACATGGCCATATAGTCGTAGCCCATCCCATGCGGCATGGTTTGAGCAAAGACCTGTTCGAGCGCCGTCATGGCCTGCTTTGAGCTAAAACCAGGAGCGGCGCTGCCGTTGATCTGCGCCGCAGGGTATTCGTCGTAATGCATAATGAATTCCGGGCCCATGCGCGGTTCGAATTGGGCCAGCGTTGATAAAGGAACCATCTGGCTCTGGCTGTTGCGAACGTAATAGTGGTTTAAATCCTGCACCGCCGTCCGGGAAGAACCGGCGCCTTCCACGTAAACCTGCCATTGCCGGCCGAAGCGGTTGAAATAATTTACAAAAAAGCCGCCCATGAACGTCTGAAGCGTCTGATAAAGGTCCGGGATGGGCACGCCAAGTTTGAGGGCTTTCTGGCGATTCACCTTGACGTATTGCTGCGGCACGCTAGGGAGGAAGGACGTGTTGATCCCGGCGATTTCGGGGCGTTTCCCGGCGGCCGCCAGAAACTTGTCCACATTCTGTTCCAGATAGGAAGGGTCGTGCCCGCCACGGTCTTCAAGCGCCATGGTGAACCCGCCAGAGGTTCCCACGCCGGGAATCGCAGGAGGGGAAAAACTGAAGGCGGTTCCCTGCGGCAAGCGGCTGAGCTCCTGATCGAGTTGATGCTTGATCGCCTGAACTTGTTCGTCACGCTGCGTGCGGTCGCTCCAGGGTTTCAAGGAAACAAAGAAAAAAGCGTTATAGCTCGTGGAAATGTAACTCAACAGGCTGAAACCTACAACGCTGGTGGTGTACTGGACGGCCGGCATTTTCTTCAGTAGCGCTTCGATTTTTCTCGCCGCAGCATCGGTCCGTTGCAGTGAGGCCGAGTTGGGAAGCTGAAGGTTAATCATGCAGTATCCCTGGTCTTCGTCCGGCAGGAAGCCTGACGGGAGCTTCTCACCAAAAAACACCGCCGCCGCAGCGAAGACGCCAAGCAGGATCATGGCGACGGCGCTTTTGCGAATCAGCCCGCCGCATGCGCGGACGTAGCCATGAGTCGCCCGTCCGAACAGGCGGTTGAAGCCGTTAAAGAATCTCCGAAGCAATCCCTGGCCGGGCTTTTTCGGACGAAGGAGCAATGCGGCAAGCGCCGGGCTAAGGCTCAGGGCGTTGAACGCTGAAATGACGACGGAGATGGCAATGACCACGGCGAACTGCTGATAGAGCCTTCCGGTAATGCCGGGTATAAAGGCGGTTGGCACAAAGACGGCGGAAAGAACGAGGGCGATGCCGATCACCGGCCCGGAAATTTCCTCCATTCCTTTCAGGGCCGCTGCCTTCGGGGCAAGCCCTTCCTCAATGTGGCGTTGAATGACTTCCACAACCACAATGGCGTCATCCACCACGAGGCCGATCGCCAGCACCATGCCAAACATGGAGAGTGTGTTGATGGAAAAGCCGAAGAGCGGGAAAACGATGAACGTCCCGATAAGTGAGACAGGGACCGCCAGCAAAGGAATGAGGGTTGCCCGCCAGTCCTGCAAAAAGATGTAGACCACAAAAATGACAAGCAACAGGGCAAGCAAGAGCGTGAACAGGATCTCCTTCATGCCTTCCGTCACAGCGCGCGTCTGGTCCACGGAGATCGCGTAATTTATATCCGGTGCAAAATGACTCTTCATCTGAGCCATAAGATTTTTGACGCCGGCAGCCGTATCGACGGCATTCGAGCCCGGTAACTGATAAACCGCAACAATGGCGCTCGGCGAGCCGTTCAGCCGGGCCTTGGAGGTGTAGTTCTGCGTGCCCAACTCCACGCGCGCCACATCCTGAATGCGCACCACGCCGCCATCCGGTTTTTGCCGGACAATGATGTTGCCGAACTCCTGAGGCGTCACCAGGCGTCCCTGAGCCCTTACGGCGTACGTGTATTCCTGGCCCGGCGGGACTGGTTCGCCGCCCAGTTGGCCGGCAGGGTTCACGGTGTTTTGCGCTTCAACCGCGTTGATCACGTCGGAGGCGGTGATGCCGAGCCGCGCCATCACGTCCGGTTTCAGCCAGATGCGCATGGCATAGGGGCCCGCGCCGAAAATCTGCACGTTGGCCACGCCGGGCAGGCGTGTGATGGGGTCGACCAGGTTAATGTAGGCATAATTCGCAAGGAACCTCGCGTCGTACGTCCCGTGGGGCGAGTAGAGCGCCGCCAGGACGAGCGGAGCGTGAGTAGATTTCTGAACCTCGACGCCGTAGTTGGCAACCTGCGACGGCAATTGAGGCGCGGCCTGAGTCTCACGCATCTGGCTGAGAATAAGATCGGTATTCGGATTCGTCCCGACCGCGAAATCCACAATCATGGTCATCTGGCCGTTGGCCGTGGCGTTCAACGAATACATGTAATTCATGTTGTCAACGCCGCTCATTTTTTCTTCAATGGGTGTCGCCACGGACTGGGCCAGCGTTTTGGCGTCAGCGCCGACAAAGGTGGCCTGAATCTTGGTTTCGGGAGGCACGACGTCAGGGAGCTGGGCAACCGGGAGCCGCACAATCGTGATGGCGCCCACCAGCACGGTGAGGATGGCGATCACCATCGCAACGATCGGACGGTTGATGAAAAACTTTGGCATCGATCAGTTCTCTTGGCCAGAGGGCTTGTAGGATTGCGGGGTGACCGTCATGCCGTTACGCACCTTTTCAGTTCCCTCGGCTATAACACGCTCACCCGCCTCAACACCGCTGTCAATAACCCACTCGGTTCCCACTTGGTTTCCCACTTGAACCGGCCGGATCGTCACCTTGTTGTCCGGCCCCACCACGGCCACCTGGTACTTCCCTTGCAACTCGGTTACGGCGCGCTGAGGAACCAGGAGCGCGGCCTTTCTCAATTCCGTGATGGCCCGGACGCGCCCTGTCTCGCCTGGGCGGAGAATTCTGCGGGGATTAGGGAACGCGGCGACAACCTGAATGGTTCCCGTCTGCGGGTCCACCTGGCGGTCCGCGAAGAGAATCTTCCCTTTGCGGCCATAAGTTTTACCGTTCGAAAGGATGAGCTGCAGCGGAACCCGGCTGGCGCGCGAGAGCAGGTCCACCGAACCCCCACCGCCTTCGCCCGCCATGCGAAGGTACTCCACGCCGCTGATCGGGAAATAGGCCTTAATCGGGTTCACTTGCGAGACCGCCGTCAGGATCGTCGTCGGAGACACGAGATTGCCGGCTTGCACCTGAGCAATTCCCGCGATTCCGTCGATCAGTGAACGGACCTTCGTGTAGCCCAGATTTAACTGGGCTTGTTCGACCGCGGCCTGGCCGGCTTTGACGGTGGCTTCCGCGCCGAGTTTTGCCTGGGTATCATTTTCCAACTGGCTCTGCGGAATCGCGCGTGCCTTCGCTTCCGGAATATCCCGCTTCACGTTGAGCGTGGCGGCCCCGAGCTGCGCTTCGGCCTGCGCAAGTTGTGCTTTCGCCTGGTCAAGCACGGCCTGAAACGGGCGGGGATCAATCTCAAATAACACCTCGCCCTTGCGGACAAAAGAGCCTTCCCGGTAGTCCTGCTTAATCAGATAGCCGGTAACCTGGGGCTGGATCTGCGCGTTGACGTAGCCATTGAGCGTCGTAATCCATTCCCCATAAATTGGGACGCTCTTCTGTACTACGCTTGCGACTTCCACCATCGGCGGCGGCGGAGACGACGCGGCCTGCGGATGCCCACATCCCCCGAAAACAACCGGGACGACGGTGAGGACCGCCAGAAGCAGCCGCCAGTTCGCAGAACCCAGTTTCTTCTTCTTCAATCCGAATCTCCTCTACGCACAATTCGCAGCGGTCGCTACCTTGCAAGGCGAGAATCACTTGTCATAGTAAAAACTCGACGGCCCACTAGCGCTCCCTCCTCCGGAGAGAAACTCATTGGCTTCCCGGCCCTCTCTCTTCGGGAAAGAAACTCATTGGCCTCTCAGCCCTCTCCCTCCGGGAGAGGGTGGCCGAAGGCCGGGTGAGGGTCTTTGATCTCTGCTTTCGTGAGAACTTCCGCCGCTCCACCCTACCACTGCGGCGCAAGATACCCCGTCAACACTGCTTTGAATTCTTCGAGCATCGCACTTTTCTCACCCTTGTCAGCGCGGGCGTAGAGCGTCAGAAGCCCTCGGACGATTTGCTGGACCACCGCCGCGCTTCGAAAGGCTTTGCTCCGCGGCATGTCCGGCTTGCGGATCAGAATGACTCTGGCAATTCGCGTCCGAATTAGCTCGCGCCGGCGAAGGGTGTTCCTCGTGGGGGGCGCGTCGAGAAGCGCGAGAAAGGCAGGGTGGGCTTCCGCAAATCGGATTTGCGACTCAATGAGGCGGTCAACGAGATCCCCGGCCGGCAACGCCGCCGCTTCGCGGGCAAGCGTAGCCCAGAGCCGTTCTAGTTCCTTGACGTACTGGCCTCGCAGCTCCTCAGCGACCGCTTCTTTATTGGGAAAGAACTGGTAGAGGGACCCAATCGACGACCCGGCGCGTTCTGCAATCGCGCACATCGTGGTTGCTTGATATCCCGTTTCAGCCATCACGCCCGCGGCGGCATCGAGAAGACCAGCGACACGCCGCTGCCCCCGTTTTTGCTGCGGGATGCGGCGCGGCGCCGTCAATGAACGTGAGGGCATCCTCGCATTCTAGCATTGAGTTATG
>DASUKV010000256.1:0-3572 GCA_036278555.1 Terriglobia bacterium | reverse complement strand
GTTATGACGTCTGTGCTTTCCGTGCTCACTGCGGTGACTTCCCTGCGCCGACCTAATTCTGTCAAACCGGCTGACAAATTCTGTCTATAATTCGGAAGACAGATCAGAACTTAGAGCATTCTAATCAGCCCTGTTAGCTTAACTTATTTGGCAGCAGCAGCATACAGAATCTACCTCTAAGCGGCGGTCGGGCGACTCAATTGCACCTCTTAACCGCCCAAGGTAGATAACATGAAAGCAACGGATCGAGGCTTTTCGCTGATTGAGCTCCTGATCGTGGTTGCGATCATTCTGATCATCGCCGCGATTGCGATTCCGAACTTACTCAAAAGCCGAATGGCCGCCAATCAGGCCTCGGCGGCCGGAAGCTGCCGCGGAATTACGTCTTCCGAGGTCACATACATCGCCATGTACCGCCAAGGGTATGCCGCTAGCCTCTCCACCCTCGGACCCCCGGCGAGTGGACCACCCACTCCTGCGGCTGCAGCCCTGATTGACAGCGTTTTGGCCAGCGGCGCGAAGAGCGGCTACAGCTTTGTTTATAGCGCGGCATCTCAGGATTCCCAAGGCCGCTATCAGACCTTCACATTGAACGCGAACCCCGCCAATCCCGGCATTACCGGCAACGTTTACTACTTCACGGATCAGTCGAACGTCATCCGCATGAACATCACGACCAACGCCTCCGCGTCGGATTCTGCTCTGCAATAACAGCAGCTCGGCCGACAAAGACCGTTACCGGGCGAGTACATACCGTTGCATCCCTGAATCGAGTAGTGTAACTTACACCGGGCGGTGAGCCATCCGTTCTCGAAAATCTTGGGGAGGCTGACAAATGAAATCCGATCTTTCCGGCTCCACTCTTGCCCTGAAGCCAAGCCGCTGGGCCGTCTGCCTTATTCTGCTATCCGTTGCGCTTGCCGCGAACGCTCAGCAGAAAGTGATTCCTCTTTGGCCCGGAGCAGCGCCGGGCTCAGAAAACTGGACGCAGAAGGAGCAAACGTTCTATTCCCCCCGTTTCCATGCGCGCGTGGTGCGGAACGTCACCCGCCCCACCTTGACCCTCTACCCGCCAACTGCTCCTTCGAACGGAACTGCCATCGTCGTCTGTCCTGGCGGAGGGTTCCATTTTCTCTCCATCGACAATGAAGGCACGGAAGTGGCGCGTTGGCTCAGCGCACGCGGAGTGACGGCGTTTGTGCTGAAATATCGCCTCCTGCGCACCAGCGGAACAGCCGCTGATCTCTACCGGCAGACTTTCGACGACATAAATAATCATGCCAAGATGGCTGCGTTGATGAAAACGCTAAGCCCGCTGGTGCTCGCGGACGGCCAGCAGGCGATCCGAAAGGTCCGCCAGCAAGCCGCGCAGTTAAAGATCGAGCCTCACCGGGTCGGGATGATTGGTTTCTCGGCGGGCGGTTTTGTCACCGCCGACGTGGCGCTACAACACGATTCGAGCAGCCGCCCGGATTTTGCGGCGGCAATTTATCCAGCCGTGCCAGACCACATCCGCGTGCCAGGCGATGCGCCGCCGATGTTTGTGGTTTGCGCGAGCGATGACCCGCTGGTGCCGCCGCTTGCAAACGGCGTGCTGCTGTATTCGCTATGGAAGCTCGCGGGCGTTCCCGCGGAGTTGCACGTCTATGCGCAAGGGGGACACGGCTTCGGCATGAGCAAGCGCGGCCTGCCCGTCGACCACTGGATTGATGCCTTCGGCGACTGGTTGGGCGCGCAAGGCTTGCTCAAGCCGGCCCCATAAAGCCAGGTAGCGCGGACCTCCGTGTTTGAGGTCCGAGGCCTTTTATGTGAAATGAGCGGGGTAGCCACGGTTGGCACTCTTCCAACCGTGGGTCTTTGATTGTATGGCTACAACCCACGGTCAATCAAAGCTATTGACCGTGGCTACCTCGCTTCCCGGCGCTTGACCTACGAAACACAAGACGTATAATTCCACGAGCCAAAAGGCGAACTCATTTTCATTGGAGGCGCATGCGAATGGAGCCTATTACCCGCCGGTCGTTTGTGAAATCCTTGGGATTGGGGGCCGGAGTGTTATCGTTGCCGACAGTGCGCGGGGCTGCGGAAGCTGGCTCTGCGGGAGGATTCGGCGCCGCCCTGCCTGCTGATCCTGTCGAATTGCGCTTCCGGCAATTGCATCTGGATTTTCACACCTCGCCGCTCATTCCCGATGTCGGCAAGGATTTTGATGCCGACGAATTCGCGGAGACGCTCAAGGGCGCTTCCATCGACTCCGTCAATATGTTCGCCAAGGGCCATCACGGGATGTCGACTTATCCCACGAAAGTCGGGGTGATGCACCCGCACCTGAAATTTGACCTTCTGGGCCGCATGATCGAAGCTTGCCACAAGCGCGACATTCGCACCGTAACCTACATCAGCGTGATGTGGGACATGCACGTGGCCATGCATCATTCAGATTGGCGGGTGCTCGATGAGCATGGCGCGGACGTGGGCGCCGCGCCGCTCGAAGCCGGTTGGATTCGCATCTGTCCCAATACGCCGTATCTGGATTACGTGAATGCCCAGGCCGAGGAAGTGGCGAAGAACTACGATACGGACGGCTTCTGGTTTGACATTCTCTTTTACCCGCCCGAGGGCTGTTTCTGCCCTTATTGTATGCGCGAACGAGAAAAGTTGGGGCTGGATTCCACGAAGCTCGAAGACCGGCAGAAACAGGCTGAGATGGCGCTGATGCGAACGATGGACCGGCTTTATTCCACGGTCCGGCGCTACAAACCGCAAGCGCTGGTTTTTTTCAATGGGCGGGTTCGGATCGGCATGCGGCCGGAACTGAAATATTACACGCACCTTGAAATCGAATCGCTGCCGGGCGGCCAGTGGGGCTATGTGCACTTCGCGGTGATGTCGCGTTACATCCGCAACCTGGGGTTTGATTATCTCGGAATGACCGGGCGTTTTCACAGAAGCTGGGGTGACTTTGGCAGCATTCGCAATCAGGCAGCTCTGGATTATGAATGCTTCCGGATGCTCGCGCAGGCGGGCAAGTGCTCGATCGGCGATCAGCTTCATCCGCGCGGGAAGCTGGTGAAAGCCGTCTACGAGCGCATCGGAAACACTTACCGCAGCGTGGCGGAAAAAGAACCGTGGTGCAAGGGGGCCAAGGCGGTGACGGAAATCGGCTTTCTTTCCACGGCGCACTTTACCGGCGCGGGTGATCTTACTCAGTCCGACAAAGGCGTCACGAACATGCTTCAGCAGCTTCATCATCAGTTCGATACGCTCGACCTCGAATCCGATTTCAGCCGCTACAAGGTCCTGATTCTTCCCGATTACCATCGCGTGGATTCTGCTCTATTGAGCAAGGTGCGGAGTTATCTCGCCGGGGGCGGCAAGCTGATTCTGAGCCACGAGTCTGGCTTGAATCCGGAAGGCAAACAGTTTGCCCTTTCGGAGGCCGGCGTGGAATACGTTGGAATCTCACCTTGGCAGGGTGACAAAGGCGACTACCTCGAAGCGCTTGAGGGCTTTACAAAGGGTATTCCCCCGATGGTGCATTTCACGTATGAAGCCGGCTCCGTGGTGAACGC
>DASUKV010000255.1:0-8921 GCA_036278555.1 Terriglobia bacterium | reverse complement strand
TTCAGACCGAAGGCTTGTGGATGAGGTGTGCGGACTGCAAGCAAACGCTCTGGAAAAAGGACCTGGAAGCCAACCTCTATTGCTGTCCGAAATGCAACCATCACTTCCGCATGAGCGCAGTGCAAAGGCTGCAAATGCTCTTTGATGAGGGGCAATACACGGAGCACGATGCCGGGCTGCGCTCCTCCGATCCGCTGAATTTCAAGGACACCAAGAGCTACCGCGACCGGCTGAAGAAGGCGGAAAAAGAAAGCGGGTTGAAGGACGCTCTGATCACGGGCGAAGGGCTGCTGGAAGGCCGCCGGGTGATCGTCTGCGCTATGGAGTTTCGGTTTATCGGCGGAAGCATGGGGGCGGTGGTCGGGGAAAAGATCACGCGCGCCATTGACCGCGCGATCGAGCAGCGGCTGCCGCTGATCGTGGTTTCCTGTTCGGGCGGCGCACGCATGATGGAAGGCGTCATCAGTCTGATGCAGATGGCCAAGATCAGCGCCGCCCTCGCCCGCATGGATGAGGCGCGCCAGCCTTACATCTCCATTTTGACGGACCCGACGACGGGCGGCGTGACGGCCAGTTTCGCCATGCTGGGGGACTTGAACCTCGCTGAACCCGGCGCGCTGATCGGCTTTGCGGGGCCGCGCGTGATCGAGCAAACCATCCGCCAGAAGCTTCCCGACGGCTTTCAAAAGACCGAGTTCCTGCTGGAGCACGGCATGCTCGACGCCATCGTCTCCCGCAAAGACCTGAAGGCCTATCTCAGCCGGGTTCTGGGTTTGCTGGCCGGCGCAAGCGCCGCAACGGCTGCCGGGTGACGGCCGGGCGACGGCCGGGTAGTGGGTTGTTCCGCATGAATTATGCCGAATGCTTAGATTACCTGGCGGACCTGGGCTGCGAACTGCGCGGGGTCAAGTTTGATCTCGCTACGATCCGGCGCCTGCTGGACTCGCTAGGCAATCCGCATCTGCGCTACCCTACGGCAATCGTCGCCGGAACAAACGGCAAGGGCTCCACCTGCGCGATGCTGGCGTCGATTCTTGACTGTGCCGGTTACCGCACGGGGCTTTATACCTCGCCGCACTTGGTACGCGTGAACGAAAGAATTCGCGTGGGAGGCAGGGAAATTTCGGATGAATCCTTCGCGGAATCTTTCACGCAAGTGCGGGATGCGGCCGATGGTCTTGTGGCGAGCGGCGACTTTCCGCAACGCCCCAGTTTTTTTGAATTTTTGACGGCGGCGGCGTTCCTCCATTTTGCGCGGACACGGGTGGATTTTGCGGTGCTTGAAGTCGGCATGGGCGGCCGCCTCGACGCCACGAACGTTACGGAGCCGCGTGTGGCGGCAATTACCAATGTGGAAATGGACCACGAACAATTTCTTGGAACAACGCGCGCCGCTATCGCCTTCGAGAAATCGGGCGTGATTCGGGCCGGCCGGCCGGTGATTTCCGGGAGCGATCATCCTGAAGCGATGGGAGTGATTCGCGAGCGCAGCCGGGAGCTTGGCGCGGATTTGCTGGAACTGCCCCAGGCGGCGGCCATATCAAACGTTCGCGACGACGATGGACGTTTTATCTTCGACCTGAGGCTCGAAGAAAGTCTTTTTCCGGACCTCGCACCCGCTCTGCCCGGACGATTTCAAATCCAGAACGCGACCACCGCCGTGGCGGCGGCTGGCCGGCTTCAGCAACAAGGTTTTAAGATTCCCTTGGAGTCCATCGCGCAGGGGTTGCGGAAAGTCCGATGGCCCGGACGGCTGGAGGCAATACACACGCATCCGTTAGTTGTGCTGGACGGGGCGCACAACCCGGCGGCAGCACAAGCTCTGGCTGTTTTTGTGAAGGAAGAATACCGTGGCCGGCGCTTGCGGCTGGTTTATGCTTCGATGCGCGACAAGGCCATTGAGGAGATTTCCGAAATTCTGTTTCCGCTTGCAACGGAGATCTGTTTGACGGAGCCGCTGGTTGGACGGGCGGCGGCGGCCGAAGAGATTTTGGAGCGCGCCCGCTGCCTGCCGGAGCGGGTTTTCACTGAGCCAGACCCCGTGCGAGCTCTCGAAGCTGCCATCAGCCGAAGTTCTGAAGACGATGTGATTCTCGTGACGGGCTCGCTTTTCCTGGTCGGCGCGATTGAGCGGGCGCTAAGGGAAGGGAAGCTCTCGTTCGGCCATGCCGCGGCGTCCCCAGAGCTTTCGACTGCGCTACGACCCGCCTGAGGGGCTGAGATTTGAAATTTGAAATCTGGAATTTGAAATTTAAGATTTGAGATTTCAACGCGGCGAGTCTCTCTAAGCTCATTCCAAAAGATGGTGTCAACAGCACAGGCCCGGACGCGCCGGTCTTCGGGCCGGTTCCGCAATGCCCTCAGCTTTCTTCGCGCACTGTTCTTCACCGACCTCCTGATTTACTTCTATACCGCAGTGTGCGGCGCGGCCTCGCTGATCGGGTCCGTTTTTGATTCACAAGGGCGCTGGCAGCACGGGTGCGCCCGCACATGGTCCCGCCTGATTTTGAAGACCAGTCGAATTCGGCTTGAAATTACCGGCCTCGAAAATATTCCTCGCGAAACCGTCATTTTTTGTTCGAACCATCCAAGCGCAATGGATATCCCTATCCTTTTTGTGTCTTTGCCGCTTCAGTTCCGCTTTGTTGCCAAGCGCTCCCTCTTCAACATTCCCTTTCTCGGATGGCACCTGTGGCGGTCAGGTCATATTCCGGTTGAGCGCGACCGGCCCCACAAGGCGATGAAGAGTCTGGACCAGGCTGCGGAACGGATTCGCGCCGGCTGCTCGGTGGTGCTGTTCCCGGAGGGACATCGCAGCCGCGAAGGCGGCCTAGGGAAATTCAAGGCGGGATCGTTTTACCTGGCGATCAAGGCGGGCGTGCCGGTGGTTCCGGTCACGATCAGCGGCAGCCGTGCCGTGCTCAAGCCGGACTCGATTCATGTGAAGCCCGGCATCGTGGAAATCACGATCCATCCACCGGTCACGACCGCGAATCTGGCCATTGATGAGGTGGAATCGCTTTCCGCGAACATCCGCGAGCGCATTCTCTCCTGTTTCCGGCAAGAGGCGGAATAAATTCACGGCCGTTTTCTAAGCCGGGGCCTTTGGCTCGTTGCCCGCAAGCACCTTGCGGCACAAGCGGAGAAGGCGCGCGTGGGGGATTTCCTGATCGTGCGGAAGCAGGACGATTTCACCTGTCCGGAAGCTGCTGTAATACCAGCGCGCGAGCAACGTCAAATGCTCCCACGGAGGAACGCGCGGGCTTTGCGATTTTCCATTTTCCCGTAGCGAACCGAGCAACTGGGCGATCTGATGATCGAGCGGCACGGGAGAGGAAACATTTTCTTCGAGGGAAAGCTTGGCCGGGCCGCATAACTCACCCGCAGCCACCCGGAAGAAAGTCACGCTGTGGCTTCCCGCCCCCGGAAGAACCATGACGGCATTCAGTTCGGAAAGCTTCTTCACGAGCGGCGGCCTGAGCCGCTGGATTTCTTTCACCTTTTCAAGTTTCTTGTGGGCGCGGGCGGCCTGCTCGAACTCGAGGCTTTCCGACGCCTGCGTTCGCTCCGCTTCGAGATTACGGACAAGGGTCGCGCCCGCCGAACCGAGGAATCTGATCACATCGTCCAGTTCTTGCCGGTACTCCTCATCCGTACAGCCTTTGAAGCAGGGCGCGAGGCACATGCGCATTTGCGAATAGATGCAGCCTGGATGCGAAGGGTCGGGGTTAAGGTCGGGCGTGCAGCGGCGGATTTTGAAAAGGTCCAAAAACTCAGACGTGAAGCGCTCGGCGGCGGCCAGCGAGGGAAACGGGCCATAGTAAAGCGCGCCATCCCGCAAAATCCGCCGAGCCGGGTAGCAGCGGGGAAAACGATTCTGAAGATTGATTTTCACGAGCGCGGGCGGTTTCAACCGCAAACGACGCCGGAAATGAAGAGGATAATAGTGCCGGTTGAGCAGGAAAAGCAGCCATTGAGCTTCAAAGTTCGATCCGGCCGGTTGATAATCAATCCGGCGTGTGATCCCGTGTAAGTTCAGCCACCGTGAAGCAGATTCCGGAGGAGACAACAGCCGCCGCAATCGCCGCCGGAGGTCGCGCGTGTGGCTGAGATAGGGCTGGGCAGGGACTCCCGGCTTCTCGTCCGGGAAGAGCGCGAAGATGGCGGAAACTGGAGGGAAAACGTCAAAGTCTGCCGGGCGGCCAGGATCAAACGGCGTTGAATGTTCGAGCCTCACCGCCGGACCTGCATCATTCGGGAGGCGCAAGGCATGCTCCCGGAAGCGTAGGGGCGCCGCTTGCTGCGCCCTTTGCGCGCCTACTCACTGTGGAACCGGTACGCCGCCTGCTTGATGGCTTTGCGGTAATCATCGGACTTCATCTCCAGCACCTTGCACATCTCGTAGAGCCTTGACCTGAAAGTGACGCCATATTGGCTGAGGGTCTTGTCCAGGCCGGACACGGATTCTCCTGAAGGTGTGCGGACGCTGGTGCCGGAGGTTTCGCCAAAGGGCAAGGTGGTTGTGATCAGGGTTACTTTCTTCCGGTTGTATCGGGAATTCACGATGTAGCCCAGCGTGTCTTTCACCCAGTCGCTGGGATTGAGCGCCGCCAGCTCATCAAGCAGCAGGACTTCCGCATCCATCACCGGCTGCAAGACGCGCAGTTCGGAGGTCTGGGAAATCGGGTTGTAGCTATCCTGAATCTCTTTCAGCAGGTCGCGGAAATCATAAAAGAGGCAGGCCACGTTCTTATGCAGGATCAACTCACGGATCACCGCGACCGCGAGATGAGTTTTCCCGGCCCCGGTTGAACCGATAAAGAGCAAGCCGTAGTCCAGGGGATATTCGCCGGCAAACTTCTGCGCTTGCAGCTTGGCATATTCCAAGGACTGGTTTGCCTGGCCGCGGTCTTTGCGGATGTCGAAATTTTCGAACGCGCAGTGCTCGTAACGCCGTGGAATGCGCGATTGGGAGAGCAACTGCCCGGTGCGCTCAACCGCCGCGCAATCGCAGCGGCTGACGCGCCGCACGCCGTTTGATTCTACGGGCCGCCAACCCGTGCCACCGCATTCAGCGCAATCGTTTCTGGCCATAAGTTCACTCACGGGTTGCGGCGATGGGACCCTCATCCCTCCCGGCGCAAACGAACGGGAGCCTCAAAGCCCGCCGCAGCCTCTTAGGATTTTAAATCAGGCTGTACAATAGGGGCGAGGGAATTCTAAAGCCAGAGCGGGGGTTGACAAACAGCGCGCCCCTACAAGGTTTCATGCCGCCTCTTGACGACAGGATTCGCGAGTGTTACGCGCAGTGCCGCGAGATCAGCCGGAAGCACTACGAAAATTTCCCGACGGCCTCGCGCCTCGTGCCCCGCGACAAACGCGACGCGCTGGCGGCGATCTACGCCTTCGCGCGCGCCGCGGACGATTTCGCCGACGAGCCGGGTCGAGAGCGGCCGCTGACGCCGGAAGAACGGCTCCGCGCGCTGGAAGGCTGGAGAACCCGGCTGAACGAGTGCTATGCAAGCCCTCTTGAGCAGATTCACCATCCGGTTTTCCTGGCCTTGGGTGATGCTGCGCGCAGATACCGCCTGAGCCTGGTCAATCTCGATAACCTCCTGCGAGCCTTCGAGCAGGATGTCCGGATGAATCGCCATCCCGATTTCGATTCGCTGCTTGCCTATTGTACCTGTTCAGCGAACCCGGTGGGCCGCCTGGTGCTTGAGCTTTTTGACTATCGCGATCCTGAGTTGTTTCAGCTTTCCGACTGCATCTGCACGGCCCTGCAACTGGCGAATTTCTGGCAGGATGTTGCGGTGGACCTGGCGCGAGACCGGGTTTACCTGCCGCTCGATGACCTGACGCGCTTCGGCCTCACGCTCGATGAATTACAAGGATTTATGGCCTCTTCAGCGCCTGTGAACGATCCACGCTGGATGCAATTGATGGAATTCGAAGTGGCGCGGACGGCTGAAATCTTCGAGCAAGGAAGACGGTTGCCGGAGCGCGTGGGGCGAAAGTTGCGCCGGCAACTCCGGATAACCTGGTTGGGAGGGACGACGGTGCTTCAGAGAATCCGAGACGTTCGCTACGACGTGTTCCGGCGGCGCCCGGCGCTCACGAAGGGAGATTTCCTGAGGCTCTATCTGAAGTCATGGCGCCCACTCGATTCGAGAGCTCATGGGCTGCGGCGCCGCGAGAAAGCGCCTTCGATGCGGCAGCCCAACGGGTTCTGATACCTCGCGGCCGCCCATCAGATCATGTCCTCAAAACACTTCACCGATTCACGAACCACGAATTTCTACTATTCGTTCCTGTTCCTCCCCGAGGAAAAGCGCCGGGCGATTGAAGCGGTCTACGCGTTTGCGCGCCGCAGTGATGACGCCGCGGACGATCAGCGTGATTCGAAGGCGGCAGCTCAGGCGATCGGTCGCTATCGCGGGCTGCTGGACAGGTGTTACCACGGGGATGGTGCCGGATTGCCCAGCGCGGCGTGGCAGGCGCTGGCGGAGGCGGTTCGCAGGTTCAAGATTCCGCGCCAGCCTTTTGAAGACCTTCTCCTCGGGATGGAGATGGACATTGCCATGGACCACACGCCTCATGTGTATAAAACTTTCGAGGAGCTCGAAGTTTATTGTTATCGTGTTGCAGGAGCGATTGGCCTGATCGCAATTGAAATTTTTGAGTATCGCAATCCGCAGACGCGCGAGTACGCCGTGAATCTGGGGAAGGCGCTGCAAATGGTGAATATTCTGCGAGACGTTCAAATCGACGGGCAAAAGGGGCGTGTCTATTTGCCTGTGGAAGATTTGGAACGGTTCGGCGTCGATCCCGATAAACTCGCGCAAGGCTGCTATGGCGCCCCGTTCACGAACTTGATGCGATTTGAGGGTGAACGGGCGCATGGCTACTTCGAGAAGGCCCGGCGCGTCCTTCCACCTGAAGACCGGGCGTCGATGAGGGCGGCGGAAATCATGGGCGCGATTTACTGGGGTTTGCTGCGGAAAATTGAAAGACGTTCTTATAATATCTTCGGGTCAAAGGTGCGGATTTCCCGTCCGGCCAAGTTGTGGACGGCGGTGAAAGTTTACCTCGGCGCCGAATGGCACAACTAACCTGGCAAGGCCGGTCGGGACCCGGGGGATCACGGTGGATGAAATCCTGATTATTGGTGGCGGATTTGCCGGACTCGCGGCGGGGGTGGCGCTTGCGGGCGCCGGGCGGCGCGTGCGGCTCCTTGAGCAGAAGCCCTATTTGGGCGGGCGGGCCCGGTCGTTCCGTGATGCGTCGACCGGGTCGATAGTAGATAACGGCCAGCACATTTTCATGGGGTGTTACCATTCGACGATTCAGTTTCTGAAAACCATCGGGACTCTTGATCGTGTCCGGTTTCAGCCTCGCCTCAACGTTCACTTCGCGGGCAAAGAAAAGGGTACTACGGTATTGTCTTGCCCCCAACTCCCTGCGCCCTGGCATTTGCTGGCCGGGGTGCTGCGGTCCAACAGTTTTACTTTAGGCGAAAAGCTCCAGGTTTTGCGCCTGGGCCGCAAGCTGCGCTCTGCCGATTCCGGTAGTTTTTCGGACTTGACAGTCGACGGTTGGATGGCGAAGCTGGGTCAATCGGAGCGCTTGCGGCGCAATTTCTGGGACTTGCTCTGCATTGCCGCATTGAATGAAGACCCGCGCATCGCCGCGGCCGCGATTTTCGAGCCCGTGCTTCGCCTGGCCCTGTTTCAGTCGGCTGCGGATTCGCGGATTGGACTTGCTTCCAAGGGTCTGAGCGAGTGTTACACGGAGGCCGCAGCCGCCTATATCTGTGCGCGAGGCGGCCAGATCAAACTTGAACGTAATGTGACGGAATTTATTATTGAAGATAATCGCGGGAGCGGTTCTGTTTGCCGGGGTGTCCACCTCTCGGATGGAACGGTTGTTGAGTCGAGCACGGTGCTAAGCGCTGTCCCCTGTTTCCACCTGGCGCGCCTGCTGCCAGAACGACTCACCAGCCAGGTCCAATTTTTTGCAGGCGTCGCGCGCATGCAACCTTCGCCCATCATATCGCTGCACCTGTGGTTCGACCGCGAGATTACCGCTCTCGAATTCGCCGGGCTGCGCGGGACGACGATTCAGTGGCTGTTCAATCGAGATAAAATTCTGGGCTCCGGTGACCGCCACGTGAGCTTGGTGATCAGCGGCGCGCACCAGCACATCCGGCGCGAAAAAGAAGAATTGCTGGAAGCATCCATGCACGAGCTGCGCGAGATTTTTCCGGCGGCGAGAGAGGCAAAAGTGCTCCATTCCCTTGTTATTAAGGAGCGATTCGCCACGTTTTCACCCAGCCTGAGCGTGGTAGACCTTCGTCCGCCGGCGGTAACTCCCATCAACGGTCTTTTTCTTGCCGGCGACTGGACCGAGACAGGATTGCCCGCCACTATTGAAGGCGCTGTAAAAAGCGGGTACACTGCGGCAGCGGAGATCATGCGCCGCGAATAGGCGAACACCGTATTCTGTAACACCCTGGGGAGAGGTCATCTATGAGGCGACGGGATTTTAATTTGGATCTTTTGCGGATGGCGGGCGCGGGCGGGTTGCTGGGCCTGCTGGGAAGCGAATTGGAAGCCGGGAAGGGGTTTGCCAAGCCCACGGCGGGACTCGGCCCCTCTGCGCATCCGGCGTCGCGAGACCCCCGATTGAAAGACGCATACCGCTTTTCGCGTGGGCGCTGGGTTTACGTTCACTTGGAGGGCAAACCCTCGGAGATCGGTTTTCAGCACGGCTATCTGCTCGCGCCGGAAATCGCCGACGCCTTCAAATCCGTCGTCCTGACCAATCTGCGCGGCACCGGGAAGGACCGGGCATTCTTTAAGCGAGCGGCGCGCCAGGAGCTGTGGCCCAAGGTCGATGCGGAATATCAGGAAGAAATCCAA
>DASUKV010000254.1:0-6069 GCA_036278555.1 Terriglobia bacterium | reverse complement strand
AGGGCGCGGCTTCAGCCGTGCCGCAAAGGAGCACCCATGATGGCCAGGGCTTTAGCGCCTGCAATGGCAGCGGCTAAAGCCGTGTTTTTCCACGTCGTACGCTGGCACGGCTGAAGCCGTGCCCTGATACAAAGCGAGCTGACATCCGGCTTAAGTGAACCGCATTGCGCTTAAAAGCTGCTCCGGTTCGTTTGCTCGGCCCGAATTTTTCCGCTCGATGCGACGATCTGCGGGACAAATGGTTGCAGTTTTTTGACGGCGTGCTGACATTGATTTTTACCTGTTGCAGGTTATAATGCCCCTCAAGGAGCTCCCTCGCTGAAAAAGGGCGAAAGGTCTGCATGACAGATTCAGTGAAACGGTTGGGCGACCTCATTGACGATTACTGCCCGCGCTGCCGCCTTCTTCTTAACCATGCGATTGCGAGCATGGTGGACGGCGAAGTGGTGAAAGTCATTTGCCAGACGTGTTTGACCGAGCATCCATACCGGCATGGCGAAGGGGGAAAGAAAAAACTTCCCGCTCCGCGAGCGGAGTTGTTCAACCAGGTCGTCGCGAAGCTGCCCGCTCCGGCGGAGGCATCGGACTCGGAGCCGCCCGCTCCGCCCAAGAAAAGAACACTGAATCCTGCCCGCTATATCTCCCGTCACAAAGGCAAGCCGCCCCAGCGAAACCGATGAATTCCCCGGACGCGGCCATCGCAGATGGTTGTTTTCCGTACGCCGGCGGGCGAAAAAATTGTATAATCTGAGTTTCGTTTTGCGCTTGCGATGGAATTGCAAGCTTTTCGCGTGAGCGTTTGCTCCTCACGCTACATTAAAAAGGCGATGGAGTTCGCCTGAACCGCCCTTTGAGAAGGGCTGATGACTCCTGGCAGCAGCGAAGCGGCCAGGAGTTTTTTTTCGCCCTCGCGCTGTGCGGAAAGGTGAGGTGCTTTGCGAATTATCCTGTTATGTGCGTTTGGAACGGCGGGAACGCTGGCCCGCTACTGGATGCAGGGACTCGTGCAGGACCAGACAGGGCCGGGCTTCCCTTACGGAACTCTGACGGTCAACCTGGCGGGATGCTTCTTTCTGGGACTGATCGGTCAGTACGCCTTGAACCACGTCGCCATCCCTCCGGACTGGCGGATCGGAATCACAACCGGTTTTTTTGGGGCTTTCACAACATTCTCCACTTTCGAATGGGAGACGGGCCATTTCATCCGTGACGGCGAGTGGACTAAAGCCGCGGTGTATGTCGCGATAAGCCTCGTGATCGGAGCGGTGGCCGTGCTGGGAGGAATGCGGCTGGGCGATACGATTTCCTGAATGAGAATTGCATCAACGAGCGATACCGGGCCGCAGTCTTGCGCCGGGTCAAGAGTGGTCCGTGTCCAAAGCCAGCACGAAATACTGCGCTGGGATCTTACCCGTATTCTGGATTCCGTGCTGCGCGTTCGAGGCGACATAAGCGACCGACCCGGGACCTAGACGCGAGCTTTTCCCGCCAATCGTGACCTCAACCGCGCCTTCGCGGATCAGAAAAATTTCCTCATGTACGTGGTGATGAGGAGGATGCGGTCTCGCGCCCGGGGCAAGCTCCGTCTCGTGAAGCTCAATCGGAAAGCCCGTGTGCGTCTCGCCGTTCAGCACCGGCCGGGAGCGGCTGCCCGCATGGTCGCGGACAGGAAGATCCTGAAAACGGTAGACCTTTGATGGCAGGAATATGCTGGCGGAAGAATCTGCCGGAAGGGCGGTGAGCAGCGCCGGCAGCATCAGACATAAATCCCGTCTAGAAAGTCCCATGGAGTAGCTCCTTTTCTCTGCGCAAAATCATTCCTGAACCACGATTATCCGTGGAAGCGGCTACAATGCGTGAGTCACACTCAGCCCGTTTGCTCCTTATGCGTGAGTGCCTGCGAGGAGATGAACCCTGCGCACATGAATTTGCCTTTCACGCTTGCGAGTCTGGGCGATATCGTAGGCGGACTGCATCCGCATCAGCGTATCCATCTTTACGCCAAAACCCTTTTCGATGCGCAAAGCCATTTCGCCGGAGAGATCGGCCCTGCCGTTCAGCAGGCTGGAGAGCGCGGGCCGGGAAACTCCAAGCGCGGCGGCTGCCGACGTAACGGTCAGACCGGCGGGCTCGATGATTTCGGTTCGAATGAAATCCCCGGGGTGGGGTGGATTTTTCATCGCCAAGCTGCACACTCCTTCGTCCTAATCTAATCTGTGTCTCACAAATTCGATAAATAATTTCGTAAGGGCAGAAACTCCGCCATCGATGTCGCCCCCTCACCCGTCCCGCGACGCGGGACACCCTCTCCCCCTTTTCAGGGGGAGAGGGCCGTGAATTCAGAGATTCCAGCCCTCTCCCTCCGGGAGAGGGGGGACCGCGAAGCGGTGGGTGAGGGTTCTAACAGAACCCGCGTTCTGACGAGCCTTGGCGTCACGTGTGCGCCGCGCCTATTCCGATCCCACGATCCGGCGGTAGACGTAACGCACTTCCTGTTGAACGTCTTGCAAACGGCGCGCGAGCGTTTTCCCGTCTTGTTCGCTGCCAAGCCGCCCCCAGCGGCGCATCAGGTCCTCGACCAGCGCGGCGTGGCCGGTGTGTTCGGGAAGGCCTTCCGCGGGTTTTCCAGTCACGATGCGCACCGCGTGATCAAAGGAGCGAAGGAAAATTGCGCCGGAAGAGAGCGTCCCGGCGTCTTCCGTCCGCAGCAGTCCCAGGGACTTCAGGGTGTGAATCTGCTCGATCGTGTTCTGGCCGGGCGGGAAACTCACGCGGCGGCGCAGGCGGAGATAGGCCAGGGCATAGTCCACATCATAGTATCCGCCGGGGGCGGTCTTCGGATTGGAAGGAGCTCCGGCCAGTTCGCGCTCAAGCCGGCGCCGCATTTGCTGAAGCTCTCCGTCAAGGTTTGGATCGGCGCTGAACCGGCTCACAATCCGCTCGAGCGCGTGTTCCGCTACGACGTGCCCGAAAACCTGATTGCCTGCGATGGGGGCAATTTTCAGATACGTGAGCCCTTCCCAGACTTTCGCTCTCTCATCGATGTAGCGGAGCAGGCTATTTTCCGTGGCCACCAGCTCGCCTTCCTGCCCCAGAGGCCGCAGGCGCGTATCCACGGCAAAGAGCGTGCCCTCGCGGGTGTAAGCGGAAAGCGCTTCGATGACCTTTTCCGCAAATCGCGTCCAGAACTCGACGGCCTGCTCCGTGGTTGAGGAGGGTACGACGAAGATCAAATCCGCGTCCGAAGCCAGATCGAATTCCCGCATTCCTAGCCGCCCAAGGCCCAACACCGCAAAGGGCATGGCCGACGGGGAATTGACCAAGCCGCCGGGGCAGGGCACGGCGGCGGTTTCACAGAGCGTTTTCGCCGCGATCGAACAGGCAGTTGCTATCGAACGCGACGCCAGCGCCGACCAGCTCTTCAGCGACGAAAAGATGGACATCATTCCGGCCCAGTCGCAGCCGCTCAGGGCGAGTTTCTGCGTCTGGTAATGCTGGCGCAACAGCGCCATCTGTTGGCGCACGTCCCAACTGGGGTCGATCATCCAGGGGAAGGGGGCGGCGACGGCATCGGGCAGGGAAGTGGAGTTCGTGGCGAGAAGGGCCATCTCGGCTTGTCCCGCTGCCGCTGCGGAACCCGGAAGACGCGCGCAGTCGAGCGCCATCATGTCCTCGGGGTAATGGATCAAAAGTTCCGCCAGGTAGTCGCTGGCGCTCGTAAGTTCGAGAGCCCGGCTCAGCTTTTCCGGGTGCTCGCGGGCGAGCGCAAATCGTTCCGAAGAACTGAAGAGATTGCTGAGGAAGCGCGCAGCGTTCTTGCGGGCGCGCTCAGGAACCATCGCCTGCCGGACGCAGCCGGCCAGGTCTGGAGCGTGGGATGAGAGAAAGCTCAAGGCCGATTCATAGGAAGAGCCGGCCTGCTCGGGCATGAACGCAAGGGGCGCTTTCAGGGTGTAATCGGCGCTCGATCCCGGCGCGATGCGCGGATGGATGACCTTCTGATAAATCTCGTCCACGCGCCCGAAGGTCTCTTCCAGACGCGCGATGAACGCCGCGCCGGGCTGCGCGGCTTCCCCTGCCTCAAGCTCCAAACCCGCCGGGCGGGCGCCGGAGCCGATTCCCGCGCGCCGCGCCAGCCGCTCCAGGGCCGCAGGCTCCGAGGGCAGCCGGTGCGTCTGCTGCCCCATATCGAGCTGCACCAGGTGCTCCACCTTGCGTAAAAACTCGTAAGCGCCGGTTAAGGCGGCATAGTCCTTATCCGAAAGCCAGCCTTTGTCGTTCAGCTTGCGCAATGCCAGAAGGGTTCCGCCCGAGCGCACCCAGTGGTCGCGGCCGCCGTGCAGGCGCTGGAGGCATTGCGTGAGGAACTCGATATCCCGGATTCCTCCGCGATGGCGCTTTACGTCAATCACGCCGGAACGGCTTTCTTTGAGCTTCTTCGAGATTCGCTCGCGCGCCAGCAACACGGTTTCAATGGCCGCAAAATCAGCCGGCGCGCTGTAGATGTAAGATTCGACCCCGCGCAGGAATTTGCGCGTCAAACGCTCATCGCCCGCTGAGTGGCGGGCCTTGATCAGCATTTGCAATTCCCAATCGCGGGCGCGCCGGTCGTAATACTCCAGCGCGGATTTTAGCGAAATCGTCATATCGCCCTGATCGCCTTCGGGCCGCAGGCGCAGGTCGACGCGAAAGACTTGGCCGTAGGGAGTGCTCTGCGTGATGGTCCGCGTCATGGCATTGGCCAGGCGGACGAAGTATTCTTTGTTGGAGATGACGGAATCCGGCTCGCTGCCGCCGGAGGTTTCGCCGTCATGGGAGTAAAGGAAAAGCAGGTCAATATCGGAGCTGTAGTTCAGCTCGTTGCCCCCCATTTTGCCCAAAGAAACCACGCTGAACTCGCTGCGCACGATTCTGCCTTCGGCGTCGCGGTATTGGGGCTCGCCGTAGCGCTTACGCAGCTCCTGATCGCAATAGACCAGGGCGTTCGTGACGATCACGTCCGCCAGCTCGGAGATCTCGAGCGTGGTCTCGGCAAGCGTGCTGATGCCCAGCACGTCCTTCAAAACGACGCGCAAGTACATTCGGCGCTTGAATTGGCCCAATTGCGCGGAAAGCCAGGGATTGGGAGCGGTCGTTGAAAAGCGGGCGTAATCCTGCAGCAGATCTTCCCGGGACTTCAACTTCGTGAAGTTCCGGTCGCGAGCAAATTGAATGGGAAGGCCCGGCTCCGCGAGGAAGCTCTCCGCAAGGAAAGCACTGTAACTGAAAATCGCCACAAGATACGTAAGAGCTGTCGGATAGCGCGCGAGATCACCAAGAATTTCCGGCGGAGCCTTGCCAGAATAGCGCTCGAGCAGGTTGAGAGCGCCGTCGGGGTCCGGCGATTGCCCGAGCAGGGAAGCAAGCGGAAAGCGCAAACCGGCCGGCAGAAGGCGTTCCAGCCGCGCCAGGTTCGCTTCGGCCTTGGCAGCATCCTCAAACGCAATGCCGGTGAATTCAGGTTGCATCGTGAGGATTATACCTTAGCGCGGAAAGTCGCCATGGGATGATGCCTTCCCTGACCGCGCGGCGCAGTGCGGCGAAGCCGCAATCAAGCCAAGTGTCATTCCGAGGAGCGAAGCGACGAGGAATCTCGCCTCGACTTTCTTGCCGACCGGTGCGCAAGGCGAGATTCCTCGCTGCACTCGGAATGACAGGCCCAAACAGCTTGTCAAAAAAACAAAAAAATTACGACATTGCAGCGCAGGATCACGCCGGGCGCGTCCGCCGTCTCCAGATGAGGTAAATCGGAATACCAGAAAGTATGAGCAGGAGGCCGAGAAGGGATTCCGACGGCTGGCGCACAAGGGTGTTACCGACCACGGCGAGAGCGCCCAAAGCGAACAATACCGGCAGCACAGGATACCCCCATACTCGGTAGGGGCGGAGGAGTCCCGGCTTGCGGCGCCGCAGCACGAGCACGGCCAGAACGGCCGCGGCATAAAAAATCCATCCGCTGAAGATAACGTAAGTATAGAGCTGCTCAAAACTCCCGTTTACTGTGAGCACCATGGCCCATACGCCCTGAAG
>DASUKV010000253.1:0-8634 GCA_036278555.1 Terriglobia bacterium | reverse complement strand
GACGAGAACTGCCGGGAAATGCACCTGAAAATGTTTGATGAGGCGGGTGCGCCCATCCAGGCCCCAAAGCTTGCGCCAGAAGAAACCATGATGTGGTGGGTCTGGCAGCATCAGCACCCGTTGATGATTCCCTTTTTGGAGCAGGAGAACCGGTTTCCCGCGGCGGCAGCGAGGCTCATGAGCCTCGGGATCCGTTCCGTGTGCACGCTTCCGTTGACCACCGTTCACCGCCGCCTTGGGAGTGTGGCCGTGGGCAGCAAACAGCCGGATGCCTATAACGGGGCGGAGATCAGCTTTCTCTGGCTCGTGGCCAATCAGGTGGCTTTGGCGATCGACGACGCAATCAGCAACGAGGAGCTGCGGCGCAGCGAAGCCTATCTCGCAGAAGGCCAGCGACTGAGTCAGGCCGGCAATTGGGCCTGGAATCTTGTAACAGGAGAGATTTTTGGGTCGCGGGAATTCTTCCGCATCATCGAATTTGAACCCTCCACCGCGAAGCCCACTCAGGACATTTTTCTGCCCTTGGTTCATTCTGACGACCGGGCGAGAGTGGAACGGGAAGCCCAGGAGATGATCGCGGAGAAGAAGGACCGTGAGTTGGACTTTCGCATTGCCGTGCCAAGCGGGGCGGTCCGGCACATCCACGAAGTGTGCCATCCCGTGTTCAACGCGTCGGGAGAACTGGTGGAGATCATTGGCTCGTTCATGGACGTGACCGAGCGCAAGGCGGCCGAAGAAGCTCTACTCAGCGCGCAGGCCGAACTCGAGAGAAAGAATCAGCGGCTGAATCTGCTACTCGAAGTCACAAACCAGGTGATCTCAAATCTGGATCTGCGCGATCTCTTGCGCGCGATCTCGGGCAGCGTCCGGCGGGTGATGGAATGTGACGGCGTCGGCGTGGTGCTGCCGGACGGCGAGAACAACCAGTTGCGAGTCTATGCGCTCGACTTCCCCGAGAACAAGGGATGCATCAAAGAAGAACACGTGATTTCAATGAATGGATCGCCGATTGGCCAAGCCTACCAATCCGGCGAACCGGTATTGCACGACCACAGGGACGGAAGCGGCTCTCATAAGTGCTACATTGTCGCCGGCGGAGCTACTAAATGCTCTTGTTTCATACCGTTGCTGAGCCGTGAGCGCCCCGCAGGCGTTTTGGCCCTGGTCCGCCTGGGTAACAAGGGCTTCCGCGAGGAGGAGGTAGCGTTCTTAATCCAGGTAGCCCGGCAGGTGGCGATCGCCGTGGAAAATGCGTGCGCCTATCAGCAGATTGCCAGCCTGAAGGATCAACTCGCGCAGGAAAACCTTTATTTGGAAGATGAAATCCGCAGCGAGTTGAACTTTGAGGAGATTATTGGCGAGAGTTCCGCGCTGCGGCGCGTTTTGGGACAAGTAGAAACGGTAGCGCCCACCGATTCGACCGTTCTTATCTACGGCGAGACCGGCACGGGGAAGGAGTTGATCGCCCGCGCTATTCATAATCTCAGCGCCCGCCGGCCGAACGCCTTTGTAAAACTAAACTGCGCGGCGATTCCCACCGGGCTGCTTGAAAGCGAACTCTTCGGTCACGAAAAGGGCGCGTTCACAGGCGCGGTGACGCAGCGCATTGGCCGTTTTGAACTAGGGCATCACGGAACCATCTTCCTGGACGAAATCGGAGAGATTCCGCTGGAATTGCAGCCGAAGCTTCTGCGGGTGCTGCAGGAGCGCGAGTTTGAGCGGTTAGGAGGCGCGCGCACACTGCGCACAGATGCCAGGCTGATTGCGGCGACCAACAGCGACCTGGCCACCAAGGTGGCGGAGCAGCAATTCCGTTCAGACCTGTTTTACCGCCTGAATGTTTTTCCCCTCCGGGTGCCTCCGCTGCGCGAGCGCCCGGAAGATATCCCGATGCTGGTGCGCCACTTTGCTCAGCAATTTGCCCGCCGCATGAATAAGACGATTGAATCCATTCCCTCCGAGACCATGAATTCGCTGGCCCGGTACTATTGGCCGGGCAATATCCGCGAACTGCAAAACGTGATCGAACGCGCGGTGATTCTCTCCACGGGACCGGGATTGAAAGTGTCGCTCGCGGACCTGAAACCGCGCTCGTCGAACGGCCAGGAGGCCTTCAACCCGACACCGCAAGGTACTCTCGAAGAAGCCGAGCGCAAACATATTCTGGCGGCGCTGGGTGAAACACATTGGGTTGTTGGTGGCCGCAATGGGGCCGCTGCCCGCCTGGGCCTGAACCGGTCCACGCTGCAATTCCGCATGCGAAAACTGGGTTTGGTCCGGCCGGAAAGAACTCCAGGACCCGCGATGAGTAACTAGCACAGGCTTCCATAGCACGATTGTAAATTCTCACTTCTGGGGCATCCATCGCGCATGTTGCGATGAATGCGATTTTCTGCTTTCCGCCTTCCGTGTGCAGCTCTCTGTAAGCAATTAACAAGTAGCCACGGCATGATTTTTGTACCGTAGGGTTCCTCCAGATTTTTCGACGCTCAGGGCCCACGGCACGCAAATCGTGGCGTGGCTACCCCCGCCTTGTGCTTTCTGCTCTTCGCTAGCCTCTGGATTCACACGAAGCGCCCAAATGTTGGCAGTGCGCTAATCCGTTAGCGCCGCTGCTTCAGCACCGCGATCCTCATAATTTCTTCCCCTCATAACTATCTCCCTTCCTCATCAATGCGTTGCTGAAGGCCGACGCGCTCCAACATAGCTGGCAGAGTAAATGCACTTCCGATGCGCGACCTTAAGAGAAAGGGAGCGCATGGGCCATGAAAGATCAAACATCACGAGCCGGCAGCGGTAGCAAGCGGGAAAGCGAGAGGAGCGAACGGGAAACAAGTGTCCTGGTTTTTTTAGCGACTCTCATCACCGTGCTCGTGCTGGGTTCTACGCCTGACTTCGACGCGCTCGTTAGCTGGTTGCGTGACTGGAGGCCTTTGTGAATTGCAGATTTTCCGGAAGCAGAGACCAGGCGCCCAGTCAGCGGCGAGTCCCATGGCCGTACACCCGAGACGTTGTTGCTCTGCTGCTCTTTTTTCCCGCCGCGCTCGCAGTCCAATCCGCTGCGGCAAGTCTCAGCGGCATCGCCGGCGCGGCCAGTCAACCGCCGCGCTTCGGGCCAGTTTCAGGAGGGGTCCGATATGCTCCGAGTCACAATTTGCGAAACTCCGCACGAGCAACAGTTCGTGCTGGAAGGCAAGCTGACCCAGCCTTGGATCGCAGAGCTTGAGTCAGCTTGGGAAAGAAGCAGGAACGAGCGGCAGGGCCGCCGATGCCTTATTGATCTCAGCGGTACAACTGCCATCGACCCGTGCGGGAAGCAAGTGCTCGCTCGAATGTCGAGCGAAGGCGCGCAATTCATTGCCAAAGGTATTGCGACGATGCACCTGGTTGAGGACATCCAGCGAGCGTGCGTACAGCACGCAGGAAATGCAGCGCCTGGCAGGCATTGTGGACGGCCGGATGGACCTTCGACATGCAAAGCACACGAAAAATAGCTTCCGGGATTGTCGGTTTTGGGTTCGCTCAAACGACATCTCTAAGACAGGACGAAACCGAAGAACGAATCTCGCAGCGCCTTTAGCTTCAGAGCGAGATTCCTCGCTCCGCTCGGAATGACAGGCCGGAGAACAGGTTTCATACAGACTCTGAAGCCATTTTCTGACGTATTGAAGGCAAGCGGGCAAGAGCGAAAGGAGATTGACGTGAAGATTCTTTTGAAGGGCAAGCTGATTCTGGCAGCAACGGCCGGCTTGATTCTTGTCGCGATGATTGTTGTCACGGTGCATTCCAAGGCAAAGACAACGTCGAACGGCATGGGTCTTCCCGAAGTTGAAGTCGCTCCGGTTGAAACCATGGATGTTCCGATTTACCACGAATGGATTGGCACGCTCACAGGGCTTGTGAATGCGGATATCAAAGCTCAGGTGACGGGCTATTTGCTCCGCCAGGACTATAAAGAGGGCTCGTTTGTTAAAAAGGGACAGTTGCTTTTCGAGATTGACTCGCGGCCCTTTCAGGCGGCGCTCGATGAGGCGAACGCCCAGCTCGCGCAGGCTCAGGCGCAGCTTGACCAGGACGAAGCGCAACTTGCCAACGCTAAAGCCAACCAGCGAAAAAGCCAGCTCGACGTGGACCGGTACATCCCTCTGGCGAAAGCGGAAGCCGCGAGCCAGCAGGACCTTGATAACGCGGTCCAGACGAATCTCGCGAACAAGGCGCAAGTGGAGTCCGCAAAGGCCGCCATTGCAACCGCGAAAGCGGAGATTCAGGCGGCGCAGGCTCATGTCGAAACCGCAAAAATTAATCTTAACTTCACCCGCGTGACTTCCCCCATCAACGGTATCGCGGGTGTCGCCCAGGCACAGGCAGGGGACTTAGTCAGCCTTACCAGCGGAACGCTGACCACCGTTTCAACGCTCGATCCGATTAAGGACTATTTCACGATCAGTGAGCAGGAATACCTCGAGCTGCGAAAGCAGTTTGCGGGCGCTGGCATGCAGGGCCTGAAGCTCCAGCTCATCCTGGCGGACGGCTCCGTCTATCCCCGCGAAGGCGAATTCTTTTTCGCGGACCGCGCGGTTGACCCTAGCACGGGCGCGATCAAGCTAGCCGGACTCTTCCCCAACCCCGGAAATATTCTGCGCCCCGGAGAGTATGGGCGTGTCCGCGCAATGGTCGGAATCCAGAAGCATGCCTTGCTGGTCCCGCAGCGCGCCGTTACTGAATTGCAGGGCGGCTACCAGGTGGATGTGGTTGGAAGTGATAACCGCGTCGCAATCCGGGCCGTCAAGGCGGGAGGCCACGTTGGCTCAAAGTGGATTATCCAGAGCGGGCTTCGCGCGGGCGAACGCGTCGTCGCAGAGGGCTTAGAGATGCTCCGGGCAGGCATGCAGGTGCAACCGAAGCCCTTTACGGGCAGCAACGAGTAAAAGTGAGCGACGTGTAATCTGCTAGCCACCGGTCATTAGGGATCAGCAATTCGCCCACGTTTGCTGGCGAAGATAACTGGATTGAGTGATGGCAATCAAGGTTCCGGATCGCCAGCCTCGCAAGATTCATGCAGTCGTTAAAGGAGGACACGAAGATGACGTTCTATGCGGCGGTACTGTTTGCGCACATTGTTTCAATGCTAGGGCTTTGCGCCGCGCTCAGCTTTGAAGCGTTGATGCTTTTCCGGCTACAGCGGTCCCGCAACGTCGCCGAAGCTGGCGTTTGGTCGGATCCGGTTCCAGGGCTTGACCGGCTGGCGATGATTTCGGTGATCTCGGTCCTGGCAACGGGCGTTTATCTCACCATCCAGATCAGAGGCTGGGGTTTTGCATGGATCGATGTCGCACTGGTTTCTTTCTTTGCCATGGCGCCGCTTGGCTCGATCTTCAGCGCGCGGATGCGCTCTATCCAGCGCGCAACTTCTAACGGAAACGCTCCAGATCAAGGCGGGCACGGGCGCTTTGCGCCGGGCGCAGCCCTTCGCATTTCCTTGAACGTGAGGATCGCGGCTTTGCTGGGCATCGTCCTCCTGATGACCGCGAAGCCGGGGCTGGGTGGATCACTCGTCATCATGGCTTTGTCCGTCACCGTGGGCCTTTTAGCAAGCGCATCGTGGGGCCGTGAACGAGAAGGCGCGCCGGCTCCCGAGCGCTGGTAGGCAAAGCCTGGGCCGATTTTGGCGTGGCCCTGCAATGCGATGAAAGAGGGTTGCCATGAAGAGTGTAGGTTGTAGGAAGTCCCGGCGAACAGCGCGATAAGCAGACTCGAAATTTACTATTAGAGCCGCCCCGATTGATAAGCATTGGGTCGCGGTTCAGCGGAGGATCTATGAAAGAAGTCATGCTGGAGCAATCGCAAAGAACTTACCTTCCGGCGGCAGGGCGCGATTCATTCTTGCCTCTCTACGATTTACTAACCAAACTGACGGGCGCCGATCAAGCTCGGAAAATCCTGGTGGGTCAGGCCAACTTGAGACCTGGCCAGCGCGTTCTCGATTTGGGTTGTGGTACTGGCACGCTGGCTGTGCTGATCAAGCGCCTCTATCCCAGCGTGACCGTCGTGGGTCTCGATCCTGACCCCAGGGCGCTGGCCCGGGCAAGGCGCAAAGCGGCTCGTGCATCTCTTTCCGTGCGGTTCGATCAAGGTTTTTCGGATGAACTCCCTTATGCCGAGGCGTCGTTTGATCGGGTGTTCTCGTCCTTCATGCTCCACCACCTCCAACCCGGCGAGAAGCAAAAGACGTTGCGGGAGGTCCGGCGCGTCCTCCAGCCCGGCGGGTCGTTTCATTTGCTTGATTTTGGAGGGCCGAAGTCCGGCGCGAACGGCTTCTTAGCACACGTGGTGCATTCGAGTCATCGCCTGAAAGATAACTCGGAGGACCAGGTTCTCGCCCTTATGAGGCAGGCCAGATTTCAGGAACCGAGGGTCGCCGGCCACCAGACCGTACTTTTCGGGCACGCCGACGCTGTCTACTATCAGGGAGCCGTTCCGGCTTCAAAGCTCGATGCCGCCGCCTATCGGTGATGGACCGGCCGAAAATCGAGCCGCGCCAAGCTTAGAGAGAGGAGAACACGCTATGAAATTGCTGATCCTAGGGGCAACAGGACGTACAGGCCTCAACATCGTTAACCAGGCGATTGCGCGCGATCATCATGTAACGGCACTCGTTCGCTCCCCCGAACGGCTGAAGCCGTTTCGGGATCGCATGACCATCAAGCAGGGAGATCTGTTAAATCGGGTTGACCTGGAACGAGTTGTCAAGGGGCAGGACGCAGTCTTATCAGGGTTCGGTGCGAAGTTCCCAGTGTCGAAAGCTGACGCGAACCTCCTGCAGCGATTTGCGGTCGCGCTGACGAGCGCAATGCTGCATGCCGGGGTTGGACGCGTGGTTGTTGAGTCAGTGGCTTTTCTGTTCAGGGATTCTATCGTGCCGCCGGTGTACCTTTTGGGTCGCTTGTTTTTTTCGAGAGTCGTTTCCGATGCATCTGCGATGGAGCGGATTTTTCAAGAAAGCGAGCTTGACTGGACCCTCGTGCGGCCGCCGGAGCTCACCAACAGGCCTTACACGGGAAGGTATCGCGTCCGAGAGGACCACCTGCCACGTTTCGGCTTCATGATCCCACGCGCAGATGTGGCCGACTTCATGATTAAGTCCGTCGAGAACCATTTCGCGAGCCGCAAGATTTTCGGAGTATCCCAGTGAGGGGCCCACGATGAGCTGTCATTGAGCTTCCCTGTCGCTGGAGGCGTGAAAGCTAGCCGCCGGCTCGCGACGGGGTGGCGCCGAGTGAAGCCGTTGCTTCGACCGTGTTTTTATAGCCGTTTGGTTGAAAGGAACTAAAACGATGTCCAAATTCTTTATAAGGCGTCCCATTGTAGCGATGGTGATTGCAATTCTCACCGTGATTGTGGGTGCGGTAACCATCGTAAAGCTGCCAATCGCGCAGTTTCCGGACATCGTCCCGCCGGAAATTCAGTTGTTAGCTACTTACGTGGGGGCGGACGCGCAGACGCTTGAGCAGTCCGTTGCCACGCCCATCGAGCAGCAAATCACCGGCGTCGACAATATGAACTATATGTATTCCTTGAACGCCACCGGCAACTCGCAAACCACGCTGATCGTCGACTTCGACGTTAAAACAAACCCCAACACGGACTTGATCCTCACGCAATCACGGGAGACGCAGGCCGCTTCTCAGCTTCCGCCTGAAGTAACAAAATACGGGGTCACCATCCGAAAATCAGTAACGGCTCCCCTGATGCTGATCGGCTTGTACTCGCCGCACGGAACTTACGACGCCAAATTTCTGGCCAACTACGGCTACATCAATCTCAACGATCCCATCACGCGGTTGCCCGGCATTGGCCAGGTGCAGATCTTCGGCGCGGGGCAATACGCGATGCGGCTATGGTTGAAACCTGACAAGCTGGCGAAGCTCGGCATCACCGTGACGGATGTCGTCAACGCCATCGAGGCGCAGAACACGGTGAACCCGGCCGGACAGGTGGGCGGCGAACCGGCCGCGAAAAACCAGCAGTTCACTTATTCCGTTCGCGCCCAGGGCCGGCTGACTTCGCCCGAACAATTCGGCAACGTCATCGTGCGGGAAACTCCTGATGGCGGGACGGTCCGGGTGCGCGACGTGGCTCGCGTCGAGCTGGGCGCGCAATTCTACAACCTTGTCAGCCGCCTGAATGGCAAGCCGAGCGCCATTATCGCGATCTACCAACTGCCGGGGTCGAACGCCGTCCAGGCGGCCGCTTCCGTCAAGAAGCTGATGTCACAGATGAAGCAGCGTTTCCCGCAAGACATGAACTACGTTGTGTCGCTTGATCAAACAACCGCGGTCACGGAGGGCATGAAGGAAATCATCAAGACGCTCCTGATTGCGATCGCGCTGGTCATCCTGGTGGTTTATCTCTTTCTGCAGGACTGGCGGGCCACGCTGATTCCGCTGCTGGCCGTGCCTGTGTCCCTGGTGGGTACGTTTGTTTTCTTCCCGCTGTTCGGATTCTCCATCAATACGCTTTCACTCTTTGGATTGGTGCTCGCTATCGGTTTGGTGGTGGATGACGCGATTGTGGTTGTCGAGGGAGTGCAACGCCACATCGAGGAGGGCTTGGCTCCCCGGGATGCGGCGCGAA
>DASUKV010000252.1:0-4498 GCA_036278555.1 Terriglobia bacterium | reverse complement strand
TGAAGCACGGCGACAGGGTGAATCCGCTGAAGATTATGTGCGGCGGCTGGCGCGCGAAAAAGCCCTGAGTGTTGCTCGGGCCGCGCCGCCCGGGACACTGGTGCTCGGCGCTGATACGGCCGTTGTCGCCGCCGGCCAGATTCTTGGCAAGCCCGCAGACGCTGCAGATGCTGCTCGCATGCTGCGCCTGCTTTCCGGCGCGACCCATCGCGTCCTGACGGGAGTATGTGTTGCTCGCGCCCCTGAAAAAGTTGAGGCATTGAGGCGCGAGACGACCACCGTGATTTTCAATCCGCTGACCGAAGAGGAAATCCAGCGATACGTCGCAAGCGGCGAGCCGTTGGATAAGGCGGGCGGCTATGGCATTCAAGGACTCGCCTCAAAATTCGCCAGGCGCGTGGAAGGCTGCTTCTTCAATGTGGTGGGCTTACCGGTACCGTTGGTTTACAACTTGCTCAGCTCGATTCCCCATGATCTCCCGGCGGCGAAGTATTGAGGATCACAAATTACAGCGGCAGCTTTCGCTGTAGCGGCGGCGTCTCGCCGCCGGTCTCTATTTTTAACAACCGGCGGCCCCTTACAGGGCAGGCTTCGGCCCGCCGCTACAGCGGAATCCCAACTCAAAGCAGGCGCGCGGCGGCTTTGTCTAAGTACCAGGTCACAGTTCCCGACGATGGCTGAACGCGCTGGACGGGGTATGGCGTGCTGGAGCCGGGAGACCGGAGCACATCGCGCAGAATCTCCGCCTTTTTGCCGCCTGAAACCAGGAAAATGACCTGCGCGGCGGCATTCAGCACCGGATAGGTGACGGTCAGCCGCCACATCTTCAGTTTTCCAATCCAGTTGGGACACACTGCCCGCTCAGTTTCATCCAACGCTGCGGATTCCGGAAACAGCGACGCCGTGTGTCCATCATCTCCCATACCCAGAAAAATCAGGTCCAGCCGGGGCCAGTCGCTCGCAGTGACCCCCAGCGTCCCCCGCAGTTCCACTTCATAGCTTCTCGCAGCGGCATCGCGGTCAGGCCGTTCTGCGGCCATTCGGTGAACATGGCTCTGCGGTAGCGCGATATGGTCCAGCAGCGCTTCCCGGATCATCCTGTAATTGCTCTGGGGATCGTTCGGCGGCACGCAACGCTCATCCACCTGGAAAAGGTGGACACGGAGCCACGGAATTTCGAATTCCGGGCGGGCCAGCAATTCATAAAGCGGCTTCGGGGTAGAACCCCCGGAGAGCGCCGCGGTAAAGGGCTTCCCGTCCGGCTTGGTTTCGCGGGCGAGGCGGGAGAATTCCCCGGCCGCGGCGCGGCTTAATTCTTCGAGATTTCCATAGACGCGAATGTTGGGCGCTGACATCGGTATCTATTCTGAAGAGTAGGGGCGCTGCTTGCTGCGCCCTCGCCACTCAGAGGATTCCCCTCCTGGTCGCTCCTCATCGGAGGCTGAATTTTCCTGTGCGGGTAAAACCCTCACCCACCGCTTCGCGGTCCCCCCTCTCCCAAAGGGAGAGGGCTGCAATCCCTCGAATTTATTGCCCTCTCACCGGCGAACGCGAGGAGGGGAGCTATTATCAGACATCACCACTCGGCGACGGAGCCGTCGGCGTTGCGCCAGACCGGGCACTTCCAGTCGTGGCCTTTCGCGGCTAAGTTCCGAATTTTCTCCTCGTTCAGCTCAACGCCAAGGCCCGGGGCAACGGGAGGCGCCACATACCCGCGGTCAAAAGCGAAAACCGCCGGATCAACAAGATAGTCCAGCAAGTCCGCACCGAGATTGTAATGAATTCCAAGGCTGGTTTCCTGGATAAAAGCGTTGGGCGAGCAAAAATCCAATTGCAGCGAAGCGGCAAACGCGATTGGCCCAAGCGGACAATGAGGCGCCACCGCCACATCATAAGCTTCGGCCATCGCCGCAATCTTCCGCGTTTCCCAGATTCCCCCCGCATGGCTCAGGTCGGGCTGAATGATATCCACCGCCCCGGATTCAAGCAGAGACTTATACCCCCATCGCGTGTACAGCCGCTCGCCAGTAGCGATGGGGGTGCTCGTGTGTTGCTGCAAGATAGCGAGCGCTTCATTGTTTTCGGGCAACACCGGCTCTTCAATGAACATCGGCCGCAGCGGTTCCAGTTCCTTGGCGAGCGCTTTCGCCATGCCCTTATGGACGCGGCCGTGGAAATCAATGCCAATGCCAACCTCACGCCCTACAGCATCCCGTACCGCGCCGAGCCGTTCCACCACCTCGTCAATTTTGGTGATCGAATCGATCCACTCAAGATTCGCGGTGGCGTTCATCTTGACAGCGCCGTAGCCCGCTTTCACGCGCTCCCTGGCTTCCTCAGCCGCTTTGGACGGCTGGTCTCCACCAATCCAGACGTAGACCTTCATCTTATCCCGGACGCGCCCGCCCAAAAGTGAGTAAATGGGTACACCCAATTCCTTGCCGCGAATGTCCCACAGCGCCTGCTCGATTCCGGAAATGGCGCTCATCAGAATGGGTCCGCCGCGATAAAAACCTCCACGGTAGAGGACCTGCCAGAGGTCCTCAATGCGGTCCGTTTCCTTGCCGATCAGGTAATCCTCAAGTTCTTTCACCGCGGCACGGGTGGTTTCCGCCCGCCCTTCAATCACGGGCTCGCCCCAGCCAGACAGGCCTTCGTCAGTGGTCATCTTCAAAAAAAGCCAGCGGGGCGGAACTTTGAAAAGCTCAATGGTTTGAATTTTCATCTCTTGGGGCCTTTCGAAAAAATTTAGCCTTGGTGGTGCGAGCCCTCACCCACCGCGAAGCGGTTCCCCCTCTTCCGAAGGGAGAGGGCTGGAATCCCTTAGCTTACCGCCCTCGCAACCTGCGCTCGATTTGAAGCCGTTGCTTCACGATTCCGGGATTCTCCCGCCCCGCCTTCCGAAATGCGCCGAGGACCGCGCGATAATCGGGCTTCGGTTTGTAGTTTGCGTCAAACAGGAGGGCATCGCCTTTCTTCTCGTGGGTGAAGTGGGGAATCCAGGAATATTTGTCCGTGAATCCCCACGTTTGAAATGCGGTGCATGCCGGATGCTGCGCGCAGATCGTGGCGATTTTGCGGTAAATTTGAGCTTGTTTCCCGAGGTCTGCCGAATTCGCCACTTTGCCTTGGGCGTCGATCGGAAGGGCCACATCCATTTCTGTGATATGCACCTCAAGTCCCAGAGCCGTGAGCCGCGAGATGTTGGCTGCGATCGAGGCCGGAACCTTCAAGTTCATCAAGTGCATTTGTAATCCGACGCCGTTAATCGGCACGCCCCGGCGCTTGAAGTCTTTCACCATTTTGTAGATGGCGTTCGACTTCGCGTTCAGGCCTTCGGCGTCATAATCATTATAAAAGAGGAGCGCATCCGGGTCCGCCGCGTGCGCCCAGCGGAACGCCTGAGCCACATAGGCGGTTCCCTGGCCGGCCATTCCGATGCCGGGCTTGTCATACCAGATGCTATGTTTCATCCCGCCCTGACTGTCAATGGCTTCGTTCACCACGTCCCAGGCAAAAACTTTGCCCCGGTAGTGCCGCACCTCCGCCGTGATGTGATTCTTCATAATTTCACGGAGCTGCTGCGGCGTGAAATGTCCCTGGGCAAGCCAAGCTGGATTATAGACATCCCACAGCAGGTTGTGCCCGCGCACTTTCATATGGTGCGCTTCCGCGAAAGCCACCACTTCATCACCTGGCCCAAAATTGAACTGGCCGCGTGCCGGTTCGATCGTGGACCATTTCATCACGTTTTCCGGCTCAACCATGCTGAATTGGCGCGCCAGCGTGGCGGCATAATCCGGCTGCGAAAAGAGCGAAGGATCGACCGCCGCGCCCACCAGGATTCCCAACTTTTGCGCCTCTTCCCGCAGCGATTGCGCAAAAGAAACGGCAGGAAGCAGAAGGCTACCGATCACCAGGACCGCGGCGAGCCTGATGCTGCGTCCGAAACGAAATCGCTGCCAGGCCGCGCTGTCGACGTACGCTGAAAATTCGGTTGGCCGCTTCTTCATCGTGACCTCCTACTTTGCCTTGCTGCCCTCGGCCTCTGGGAGAGTGTGGCCATAGGCCGGGTGAGGGGCGCGGCAAGCAGCGCCCCTACGCTCAAACATACGCGATTGACATTCACGCGCAGCCCGTCTATGATCCTGAAAATCTTTCCCAAAATCTATGGAGGATTCGCATGATAGCCAGCCCGACGCCTGTCGAGGAGATTATCGAGACCGCCGAGAAGCTGGTGACGAATGCCAGCGGTGTTGAATCCGCGCTTTTTTCCGCCATGGGGGTGGTCGGCAATGATGCTCCCAAGGCGAACTTCATCGTTAAAGAGGGCTGCCTCTCTTTGGACGCGAATCTAATGGCCGCGCGTGGGCGCGCTCTGTTTGATAAATTCAGGGCTGCGTTGCAACAAGCCGTGTGCCAGGACTTCGGCTACTGCGCGAAGCGAACGCAGGTGGATCAGGCGTTGAAAAACTACCTTCCCGATATCGTCAAGTGC
>DASUKV010000251.1:0-5750 GCA_036278555.1 Terriglobia bacterium | reverse complement strand
ATCCCGCACCGCGCCGCTGATCGTACCCGTATCGACCTGGCCGTAAAGCATCGGGGAAAACAAAGATGCGAAAATCGCAAGCCCGCAAAAGCTAATTGCCAGCTTTCCCCTCATGAGGACCTCCTTGGGCGTTGTGGTAGCGCAGCGTTCGTCTTTTAACGCTGCGGCTTTTCAATTCTTTTCTTCCAAAGACTTGAAGAGCCGCAAAGCCTGCGCTGAGCGCAGACGCCATGATCCTTCGGCGCACCACTTTGCATGAAAATCGCTCAGATGCGCGCTGTAGCGGCGGCCTCTGGCCGCCGGCTTTTTTACATGGCGGTCCAATGCTGTGCAGCGTGGCAGAGCTGCAACCACCGGAAACGTCATTCTGAGTGAGGTCGCCTGGGCGACCGAGCGAAGAATCCCGGTATTTGCATAGACAAACACAATACAGGGATTCTTCGCTTGCTGCGCTCACTCAGAATGACATGGCCCCCGGATTGTTTTAAAAACGAGCTGCAAAACCGCGCCGTTTAGTAAATCAAATCGAAATACGTATTGAACGTCATGTGCTGGAAGCCCACGTAGTGCCCGTAGAAAGGCGAATCAACGTTGTTGTAAACGTTGACGGGGTTTTGATGGTTCGTGACGTCAAAAATCTGAAGGGCGCCGCGGAACTTGTGCTTTTTGAAGAAGCTGAAGGGCAGAAAAGGAAGGCGGAAGTCTTTGCTGATTTTGACGTCGAGGGAATAAAACCTGGGGAAGCGGAAGCCATCCGGCTTGCCAAAATAGTTCTGGTACGCGTCGTAGGAGGAGTAAGGGAATCCGGTGTGTATGTCGAAGAGCGGGCTCAGCGTGAGGCCCCAGGGAAGCGAAAATTCCTCCCAGGTGATAATGCGATTGGGAATATCGGAGGGCAGGTCGGCGAAGTAATCAGGCCGGATCACCGGCTCCTCGAAGGGCGTGTATAAAGCCCCAAGCGTGTTCAGGTCGCCGCGGGCCACGCTGTTGATATACGAAAAATTGATGTTGGCCTTTTCCCCGACGCGCCAGCGCGTGGTGGCTTCGAACTCCTGATAGCGCGAGCTTCCGCTATTGGTCAGGAGATAGGCGTTCGTCCCGTTCGGCAAGCGCGCCGGATTCACCAAAAACTCGCTATAGGCGCGGTTCCCCAGGTAGCTCAAGCGAAGCAGCCAGTTGGGGCGCAGCTCCTGATCAATTTCCACCGTCCAGGTCGCGTCGTAGGGTGTTGTGCCCAGATTGTTGTGGACCACGGTAAACGGCTGCTCGTTCTCACCCACAATGCTGTATTCGTTGGTAAAGAATTCCGGCGGCCCCAAGGGCGAGCCGTCCGGTGCGAACGTGCTGATGGTCCGAGCGGGATTTTCTGTGTAATCGGCGGCCAGCATAGCGATCCGGGTGTAAAAGATGCCGAGGCCGCCGTGGAGAATGGTTTTTCCCGAACTGAAAGGAGAGTAGACGAAGCCGAAGCGAGGCGCGACGGCCGCCGCGCTGCCAATATTCTCATTCGACAGGCGCGCGCCATAGTCGACGCTGAGAAGATCGTTCAAAACCCAGTGATCCTGACCGTAACCCTCAAATTCGGTGTCTTCGTCGCTCAGATGGGCCAGCCCTGAAAAATCGATGCGCTTCAGCAGGTTGCCATCAACATCGGTGATGAGTTCCGGTCGTGAGCCGCTTGTCCCGGTGTAGGCGCGGCGGAAGTAAATGCCACCGGCCTGGACGTGGTGCCGGCCTAGCCACTTTCTGGGCGCGAACTCGTAAGTGAGGCCGAACTGCTCCTGGTTGGCGAATCGGGTGTAGGAGTTAAAGTAGTTCCCGCCAAACCCGTTCGGCGTGATCAGCATGGGCTGCGAGCCTTGGCCGTGCCCATACGTATCAAACTCGGTCGCCTGGAACAGCGTCGTCAGCACACCGCCCGAAGAGCGTAAATAGCGGTCAATTCCGCCAATGGAATAACCGCGCTGCCCGTAATCCGATGAGGCGGATTGCGGGATCAGGGCGTTGATGTTGTCAAATTGCCGCTTGAACGGAAAAATGCGGACGTTGGCCGTGAGCAGATGCTTGGGCGAAATGATGTATTGAAAATTCGTAAACGAGGAAACCCCTTCCCGACGCCGCAGGTTGTGCGGCCAGGGGAGCCCTTCGATGAAATCCCGGTTATAGTCATAGATGAAGGATTCAGCGAAGTTCAGCTTGTCTTTGACGATGGGTCCGGTGAGATAGAAACGCGGAGCGTCTCCCGCGATACCCTGGATTTTTCCCTGCTCGATGAAAATGTCCGGGATGAGGTCGTTCAGCTCCCAGTGCCAGTGGTCGAGCGGAGGCTTGGTGTGAATCACGGTGAGGCCGCCGGAAAAGCGTCCGTACTGCGCCTGAAAAGGGCTCTTGAAAACCTGGAGCTCTTCAATCGCGTCAATGGGAACTTCCACTGAAAAGGACCCGGTGACCGGATCGACGAGATCCGCGCCGTCCACCAGCAGCAGACCCTGTTCTTCGGGCGTGCCTTTAATATTGAGCTTGCCGTCCGGCGTGCGCACGACTCCGGGCACCAGGGGCAAGGCGGCCTTGAACTTCAGTTCCGCCAAAGGCAATGTCATAAGCTGGTGGGAAGAGAACGAGGCGGGCGGCGCGGCTTGCTTCACCGCCACCCCTCCGGCGTTTGCGCGCACCGTCACTTCCTGGCGCTGCCTGATCTCAGGTGGCAGGACCATCTGCAGCACCGGAGGCACAACACCGGCGGTAATCTGGAGATCAGGCTTCGAAAGCGGCTCGCGCCCTACGGCGGCGCAGGTGAGGGAATAGGTCCCCGGCATGAGCGCCGGAAACGTAAAGTTTCCGCGCTGGTCGGTGGTCGCCTGGAGCGTCCCTTGCGGAATTGCGCGGCCGGAAAGCGAGCACACGGCGCCCGGGATGGGTGCATCTTTGTCGGTCAGCACCTGTCCCTGGAAATTCTGGCTCTCAGGAAACGCCGCGGCTGCCGACAATGCTCCGGCCATGAATCCAGCGAACAACACCGGAAGCAACCATTGATGCAGTTTTCCTCTCATTCTTTATTTCGATGCGCGGAGAGCTATTTCCTGTGTATCACGGCGCCATTTGCCATCGTCGCATACTCGGCAAGTTCCCGTCAAAAAGCCTCGTTTCGGGGGGTAAGCTGAAACCTTTTGACTCCGCGATGAATATTCGGGATAAATGGTAAAGGGCTGAAACTCCCATGATCAATCAAACGGAACAGGTTGCGCTCAGCGTCGTGATTCCTGTTTATAACGAGTCCGCAAACATTCAGCCTCTCTGCGAAAAGCTGAACAATGCCCTCCTGCGCTTTTCGGGTGCGATAGAATTTATCTTCGTGGATGACGGCAGCACCGATTCGACGCTCGAAGAATTGCGCGCGGCGCAAAGGCGCGACCCTCGCATCCGCATTCTGCGCTTTCGTGAAAACCTAGGCCAGACGGCGGCGATGGCGGCGGGATTTCATCACGCGCAAGGCGAGGCGGTTGTGACCATCGACGGTGATTTGCAGAACGATCCGGCGGATATTCCGGCGCTGGTCGAGAAGTTGAAGGACTGGGATGTGGTTTGCGGCGTGCGGGTGCGCCGCCAGGATTCGTGGCTGAAGCGCATTTCATCCCGCATCGCCAACGGCGTGCGCAACTGGGCGACAGGCGATGACATCGTAGACACCGGCTGCACGCTGAAAGCGTATCGCACCGAGTGCGTGAAAAACCTTGAGCTCTACCAGGGCATGCACCGGTTTCTGCCGACGTTGTTGAAAATGCGGGGCTTCCGCGTGTTTCAGACACCCGTTGGCCATCACCCCAGGCTCGCGGGCGCGACGAAGTATGGAACCTGGGGGCGGATGATGAAGGGAATTGACGATCTTTTTGCGGTTCGCTGGATGAAGAAAAATCACATTGACTATCGCGCGTCGCTCGAAATTTATGACGACCCTGAAATCCTCCGCCGGGAAGGGACCGGAGGGTGACGCTGGCACGTCTCCGCGCGCCGCTTGAATGAATCCATCTTCACCACCATCTTCCTCCTGGCTCACCCCAGGGCGCTCCTGGGCGCTCCTGCTGATCATTGCGGCCTGCCTTTTTTTTATAGGCCTCGGCCGCCTGCCTTTGCTCGAGCCCGATGAGGGGCGGAACGCCGAAGTGGCGCGGGAAATGATCGTTTCCCATGACTGGATCACCCCGCATTACGACAGCCTGCCTTATCTCGACAAGCCCGTTTTCCTCTTCTGGACCATTGCCGGTTCGTTCCTGTGCTTTGGCATCGGCGAGTTTGCCGCGCGCTTTCCTTCGGCGCTCGCGGCGCTTGCCACGGTGCTTCTGGCCGGGTTGATCGCCAAGCGCATGTCAGATCACAGAACCGCGCTCCGCGCCGGGCTGATTCTGGCCACATCCCCGCTCTTCCTCGGCTTGGCGCGGTTCACCATTTTTGATATGACGCTCACGTTTTTTGTGACCGTCGCGCTTCTGTGCTTTTGGCTCAACGGCCGGCAGGGATTTTCCACCCGCTGGTTAGACGTAATCGCCTTCGCTGCGATGGGCGCGGGCGCGCTTACCAAGGGGCCGGTGGGATTTTTGATCCCGCTGTTGGTGCTTGTGGTGTTCCACGCGCTTGCCGGAAATTTCCGGGAGCTAAGGAAGCTCCACTGGGCGTCAGGCTGGCTGGTGTTCCTGGCCGTGACGCTGCCCTGGTTCATCGCGGTCTCGCTCCGCAATCCCGGCTTTCCCAAATACGCTTTCTGGGAAGAAAGTCTGCTGCGCTTCGCTACCGGGGCGCATCTGCACCGCTCGCAAGGATTTTATTATTACATTCCGGTTTATCTGGCGGGCTTTTTACCCTGGAGCTTTTTCCTGCTGTTTGTGGCCTGGAATCGCCTGAAGAAGTGGCGGGCACTGCGCCAGGAAGCGCACCGGAAGGAGTTGTTCCTGCTTGTCTGGGCCGGAACGATTTTCGTGTTCTTTTCGGTGTCCCACTCAAAGCTGCCTGGCTATTTTCTGCCAGCCCTGATTCCATTGAGCATTTTGACGGCCGTGGCGTGGCGCGAGCTTGACCTGCCGGAAGGGACCCGCCCGCCTGACTGGCTCACCGCTGGCTTTGCCGTCATGATCATTCTGGGAATCCTCATGGCTGCATCCCCGCAGCTTTTGCGCTTTCATGGTATCGAAGCTCACTTGACGAAGAAGCTGCCCGCGTCCGTATGGGCGCTGATGAAATCCTCACTCTTCATGGGCGGAGTGATTCTGGCTGCGTTGGGATTTCTCGGCCGCAACATGGTCTCGCGCTCGCGCAAGAAGGTGACGAAGGAGCTTGCGTTCGGCATCGTGGCCTTGGCCATCCCCCTTCTCATGGTGAGATGGATTCTGCCTCTCAGCCACTATTTCGATGCCTTTTCCAGCCGCCATCTCGCGCAAGCCATCCTCGACAGCCCCCAGCGCGAGATGCCGGTTTACGGGTACTACTATTTTCGAACCAGCCTGCCCTTTTATCTCAAGCGGCCCGTGGGCCTGGTCACGTCTGATGGGGATGAAATCACCAGCAATTACGTTGTTTCGCGATTCGAGAAGCTGAGGACCACGGAGTGGCGGTTTCCTGGGGCGCCTGGGCAGCAGGATTCCCCGGAGCGCCTGCTGATCGACGCCGGTCAACTCAGGGCCCTGTCCCGGTCCGCGCCGGGGCCATTTCTGCTGATGGTGCAAAACAACGAAATTGACCAGGCGCTGAGCGTGGCCGGC
>DASUKV010000250.1:0-3407 GCA_036278555.1 Terriglobia bacterium | reverse complement strand
ATTGTCGCCATGACCGCGCACGCCATGAAAGGCGATGAGGAACGATGTCTTGCGGCGGGCATGGACGGCTATATCGCAAAGCCGATCCAGGCAAAGCTTCTGTTCGAGGCCATCGACTCCGCCCGGCGCGGACTTCAGCGCCGGGAGAATCACGGGTTTCCCAGCGGGAAGACAGCATAAGACCTGAAGACACAAACTTACCAATCTGAACTTGCAGTCGTTTTTGTGTGCGCCAGGAAAGCGGAATTCCGGCCTCACCGAACGAAAAACGATCCTCTTGGCGAAGCGATTCTCGATGAGCCGTCCAGCGAAGATGTAGTACTATAGCTGCGATTCGATCACGGTTCAGTCCGGAAAGGGTGACGAGAACCCTGGAACGGCTGCGCATCGAGTCCGTTGAGCAATAAAATTCTTGTAGCGGAATTATTCAGGAGGGTTGCATGCACCGTCGAAAGTTTATGGGTTTAAGTTTGGGCGCGGCGGCAGCGCCGGCGCTCGCAGCAGCCGGTGCGCCGCTTCTGGCTGGCGGCGGGGAGAGCGGTGAGGAAACCATTACGCCTGTCTCCCGGCGCGCCGATATTTTTCTTTCTCATCGGATCGGCACCGACCATGCAGCGGGTATCTCCGTGATGGACATGAACGGAGATGACCGGCCAGATATCGTCAGCGGCGCGTATTGGTATGAGAACCCCAGTTCTCCGGGCGGCGAATGGAAACGCCATCAATGGCGTGAGGTGAGCGTTTGGCCGTTTCACATTACCGGCGTCAATAAAACCGAGTTTGTCGCGGATTGCGCACAGTTTGCGCTGGACGCGAATCACGACGGCGCGCTCGATATCGTCACCGCCGCCTGGCAGACGGACGGCGTCTGGTGGTATGAGAATCCGAAGAATCCAACCAGCTTTTGGAAAGCGCACTTCATCTGCCATTCGAAAGCCACGGAGGGGATGGTTCACGCCGACATCAATGGAGATGGCGTGCCGGACGTTGCCTTATCCCACTACTCTCCTTCCAGTCTGATCTGGATCAATTTCGCGGGCTCCCAGCCTGTGGTGCATCACGTGGGCGGCAAAACGGCGGACGGCCACGGCGTCGGCGTCGCGGACATTAATGGCGATGGCAAACCGGACCTGCTTTCCGTACACGGCTGGCTTGAAAACGTCGATGCAGACCATGACAAGTGGAATTGGCATGCGGATTGGGAATTAAAAGAAGCGGGTTTCCCCATCCTCGGCTATGACGTGAACAATGACGGCAAGATGGACATAATCTATGGCCACGGCCACGATTACGGCCTCTACTGGCTGGAGCAGAGGATGAGCGGCGGACGTCGCACCTGGAAGCGCCACGTGATTGACGATTCGTTTTCCGAAGCGCACGCCTTGAAGCTGGCCGATATCGACGGTGATGGGGAGTTGGAGCTGATCACCGGCAAGCGCTACCGGGGCGACCCTGACCCTGGGTTGTACGATCCGCTCTGCGTCTTTTACTATAAGCTCGATCGCCGCACGGCCAAATTCACGCGCTTTCCGGTCAGTTACAACGGCACGGCCGGGATTGGGACGCAGATTATCGTGACGGATATCGACGGCGATGGGGATCAAGATATTCTGGTGGCCGGGAAAACCGGCGTGCACTGGCTCGAAAACCTGCGGGTGAATAAGACAGCGGCGAAGGTGCGCGAGCAGGAACTGTGGCTTAACGTGAACTGGCCCTTCGCGGGCGAAAGCGGGCCGCATAGCCCGGCGGGTCACGAGGTGGACAGCGGCTCAATTCTGAAGTGCGAATGATGCACGGTCGGCTGTAGCGGCGGCGTCTCGCCGCCGGTCTCTACTTTTTAACAATCGGCGGCGAGACGCCAGGCTTGTCCAAATTGGGTTCCGGCGATGTGGGTGCGCCCTGCGGCTTTGCCGCCTGACTTGCGGAAGGGCTTTGCCCTTCCGGGAGCCCAAACCCAACCTGTTCTCGCTGGGCGCGAAGGCGTTGCCTTCGCGCCCAGCGAGAACATTAAAATATGGACATTTGGCCGGAAAGCCAGAGGCTTTCCGCAAGTCAGTCGGCAAAGCCGTCCCTGCGCAGCTAAATTGGACCGTCATGGGCTTTGACCACCGCCGCTACAGCAATTGAACAAACTCGTGGCTTCCAGACTGCGGGTTTACAAAACCCGGCGGCGAATCGCATAATGGTTTTCGCATCTCGCCCAAGTTTATGACCGAGTTTTCTACTCCCTTAATGCGCCAGTATACGTCGATCAAAGAGCGCCACCCACAGGCTCTTCTCCTGTTCCGGCTGGGTGATTTTTACGAGCTTTTTTTTGATGATGCGGTCGTGGCTTCAAAAGAGTTGCAGATCACGCTCACCTCCCGCAACAAGGAAAAGGGCCAGGCAATTCCCATGTGCGGCGTGCCCTACCACGCCGCCGAGGGTTACATCGCGCGCCTGGTTCGCAAAGGCTTCCGGGTCGCGGTTTGCGACCAAATGGAAGATCCGCGCCTCGCCAAAAAGTTGGTGAAGCGCGAGGTCACGCGCGTGGTGACGCCGGGAACTTCCATCCACGCGGAGTCTCTGGAGCCTCGCGCGAATAACTACCTCGCGGCGGCGCTCGAAAAGAACGGAAGCATCGGCCTCGCCTTTGCTGATCTTTCCACGGGCGACTTCCGGGCCACGGAGTTCCCGGGCGCGGAATCCGGCGCGCGCTTCCGGGAAGAAATCGAGCGCATGCGGCCCAGCGAAATCCTTCTGCCTTTGGCGGCGGATGGTTCAGCGACGGCCACGAATGGCGCTGGCCGGTCTCTGCCGCTGCTTGATACTTCGCGTTTTAATTCGCCGTCCGCGCTCACTCCGACGCCGCTCGAAGAATGGATTTTCGACGGCGATTATTCAGGCCGCCTGCTGCGCGAGCACTTCCGCGTGGCCACGCTCGCGGGCTACGGCCTTGAAGATCATTCGCTTGCGGCGGCAGCGGCGGGCGCGATTCTTCATTATGTGCGCGAAACGCAGCGCGGCTCGCTCGCGCACCTGGACGGGGTGCGTTTTTACCAGCAGCAGGAATTCCTGATGCTGGACTCCTCCACACTACGGAACCTTGAAATTATCGAGCCGATGTTCGGCGGCTCCAAGGATTCGACGCTGCTTACAACCCTCGACCAATGCATGACGGTGTTTGGCGCGCGGCTCTTAAAGCAGCGCCTCCTCCGGCCTTTTATCGACCGCCGGGAAATCGAGAACCGCTGGGAAGCCGTGGAGGAACTGCTCCATCAGACGATTGCGCGCGAAGAGCTGCGTCGCACGCTGGGAAAGATTCAAGATCTTGAGCGCCTGCTGAGCAAAATCACGCTTGAAACCGCCAACGCCCGCGACCTGCTGGCCTTGAAGCTCTCGCTCACGCAACTGCCACAGGTGCGCCA
>DASUKV010000249.1:0-10249 GCA_036278555.1 Terriglobia bacterium | reverse complement strand
TTTGCGCCCAGCGAGAAGATTAAAATTATGGACATTTGGCCGGAAAGCCAGAGGCTTTCCGCAAGTCGGGCGGCAAAGCCGCTCTGTACACCGCTAAGTCGGACAGCCTTGGCCGGAGGCCGCCGCTATAGCTAACCTACGGGACTTCAGCTCCTTGATTAGCAACTGCAAATGGGATAGCGTATAGAGTTCGTTAACGACCTTTAGAAAGTCGGAAATCAGCCCGCGGAGGGGCGAATCATGAAGACGTTGGCTGCTGTTTTACTGGGGCTGACTCTATGCGCCACGGGAACTCAAGCGGCGCAAGCCGTACCAAAGCCCAATAAAGCGCTCACCCGTCCGGGATCAAGGATGGTTCTCACTCAAGGATGGATGATCCAATCCTCCGCGAAAGCCGCTCAGAGTGGGGCAGTCATTTCGAGCGCCAATTTCAATCCCATGGGCTGGTACGCAACAACGATTCCCTCGACGGTCTTTGCCGCCCTCGTGCGGCACAAAGTCTATCCCGATCCTTATTTCGGCATGAACCTGCGTTCCGTTCCGGGCGTCTCATACCCCATCGGCGGCAACTTTTCCATGATACCAATGCCTCAGGACAGCCCTTTCCGCGTCGGATGGTGGTATCGAACTCAGTTCTCGCTTCCTTCGAGCGCTCGCGGGAAGCAGCTTTGGTTGCATTTTAATGGCATTAACAATAGCGCGAACGTCTGGCTGAATGGGCGCGAGGTGGCAAACTCGGATCAGGTTTCCGGGATGTACCGCGAGTACGAGTTTAATATCACAGCCGATGCACGGCCCGGCGTCCTTAACACGCTCGCGGTGGAAGTGTTCGCTCCAACGCCGCACGATCTTTCCATCACGTTCGTAGACTGGATGCCCCTTCCGCCCGATAAAGACATGGGAATTTACCGTAAGGTGTTTGTTTCGACGAGCGGAGCGGTGACCGTACGCCACCCACAGGTGATCACGAAGCTGGACCTGCCCTCGCTCAACGAGGCGCACCTTGCAGTGGCTGCGCAGGTCACAAATGCGGAGGATCATCCTGTTGATGGGACCTTGAAAGCTCGCATCGGCTCGATTGCACTTTCCCGGAATGTTCATCTTGCGGCGCATGAGTCCCGGCGCGTTGTATTCGAACCGCACAGTTATCGCCAGCTTAACTTGTCCCGCCCGCGCATTTGGTGGCCTTACCTTTACGGTCCGCAGAACCTTTACCATCTGGAGATGGAATTCAAGACGGCAGGTCAAATTTCTGATCGCGCGGATACAAATTTCGGGATTCGGGAAATTACGTCGCAGCTCGACGCGCAGAACCATCGTATTTTTTACGTAAACGGACACAAGATTTTGATTCGCGGCGGCGGCTGGTGCCCTGACATGATGCTCCGCTGGTCTCCGAAGCGGGAGGAAGAAGAGCTCCAGTACGTGCGCGGCATGAACCTGAACACGGTCCGCCTGGAAGGCAAGCTGATGGACGATCACTTTTACGATTTGTGTGATCGCGACGGCATCCTGGTGATGGCGGGCTGGTGCTGCTGCTCGCACTGGGAGCGCTGGAAAACGTGGCAGGAGAGCGACTACACGATTGCGGGCGAATCGCTTCGCGACCAGGTGCGGCGCTTGCGCGATCATCCTTGCCTGCTCGTGTGGCTCTATGGCAGTGACAATACCCCTCCCCCGCGCGCCGAAGCCGTTTACCTGAAAGCGCTGAAGGATTATCACTGGCCCAATCCTTACATCGCCGGCGCTTCCTCGCGCAAAACGGTAGGCGCGGGCTGGACGGGAGTGAAGATGACGGGCCCCTACCAGTACGTCGGACCCTCGTACTGGTACCTGGATACGAAGCACGGCGGGGCCTTCGGGTTCAACACCGAAACCAGTCCCGGCCCGGCAATTCCGGTCCTCGCCAGCCTGAAGCAGATGCTGCCTCCCAGCCATCTGTGGCCCATTGATCAGTTCTGGGAATATCATACGGGCGGCGGGGCGTTCAAAAATCTGGATGTTTATAACCGCGCGATGGACGAGCGCTACGGCAAGCCAAGCAACCTTCAGGACTATGTGGAGAAGGCACAATTAATGGATTACGAAGGCGAGCGGGCCATGTTTGAAGCTTATGGATGCAATAAGTACACCTCCACCGGCGTCATCCAGTGGATGCTCAATAATGGCTGGCCCTCGCTCATCTGGCACCTTTATGACTATTATCTTCGTCCTGGCGGCGGCTACTTTGGAACCCGAAAAGCCTGTGAGCCGCTTCACATTCAATATTCGTATGACGATCACTCAATTGTAGTCGTGAACTCCTACGAGAAGAGCTTCCAAAACTATAAGGTGACAGCGGAAGTCTTGAATCTGGATATGACGCGCAAGTTCTCGAAACAGGCGGCCATCAATATCCCCCCCGATAGCTCAACCCGCGTCTTTGCAATTCCCACCCTCAAGGGCCTTTCCACGACTTATTTCGTCCGCATGGCGCTCGAAGACCCTTCCGGAAAACCGGTGAGCCGAAATTTTTATTGGCTCTCCACCCATCCCGACGAGTTCAATTGGGAGGCTAGCAAATGGTACTATACGCCGCTTCAGTCCTATGCGGATTTTAAGGACCTGGCAAAACTCCCGCATGTTAAGCTCGACGTTTCTTCGCGCGCAGGAACGCAAGGGCGCGAAGGTGTAGAGCAGGTTACGCTGAAGAATCCGTCATCCAGCTTGGCCTTTTTTGTTCATCTACGACTGCTCAAAGGGAAGGGCGGAAACGATGTTCATCCCATCCTCTGGCAGGATAACGATTTCGCACTGATGCCCGGTGAAAGCCGCGAGGTCACTGCCCACTACCGGCAAGCGGACCTGGGTGGAGCGCAACCCGCCGTCGCCGTGAGCGGCTGGAACGTTGAGCCTGGCGATTAAATCCAACTGTACATAACGACACAAATGATTGCGCATGGATCGTCATCAGTGTATCAGGGCATGGCTTCAGCCGTGCCGCATAGGTGCGGCAAAAAAAGTGCATGGCTTTAGCCTCTGATCAGCGGCTAAAGCCGACCGAAATGAGCTGTCCACAACTGGCACGGCTGAAGCCATGCCCTGATACACAGCACGCAGTAAGACGCTCCCTATAGGGAAGGTCCAACGCCAGAAGGCCGCCGGCCGTGGCGACTCCATTTCCCCACAGCCCCTTCCCTTCCCTCCCCGTCGCAGCGCGCCTTTCTCTGATAACCGATTGCATTTGAGCGCGTCTTATTGGAACTGAGGGCCAGTTCTCTTCGTACCTACCCACGGGAGATTTCTACATGTCCACGCTGATGCAGGATCTTCGCTACGCCTTCCGGCGGATGCGGCGCTCGCCGGGATTCGCGCTGGTGTGCATTATCACACTCGCTTTGGGAATTGGCGCAAACACCGCGATTTTCACCCTGGTAGACGCGGTAATGCTCAAGAGCCTGCCGGTGGCTGATCCCGGCCAGCTCTATCGCGTTGGGAATGCAGATAACTGCTGCGTGCTGGGCGGGATGCAGGACAACTGGGATATTTATTCTTACTCGCTCTACAAGCAGCTTCGGGATCACACCCCCCAGTTCGGCGAAATGGCCGCCTTCCAGGCGGCGCCGCAGAGTATCAGCGTCCGGCGCAGCGGCTCAACGGGACCGGCGCAGGCATACACGGACGAGTTCGTCTCAGGCAATTACTTTTCTATGTTCGGCATTGGCGCGTTTGCGGGAAGGGTCATCACTCCCTCCGATGACAAGCCCAACGCTGCCCCCGTCGCTGTGATCAGTTATCGCGTCTGGCAAACGCACTTCGGTCTCGATCCCAAGGTGATTGGCTCAACTTTTACGATCAACACTCTGCCTTATACGGTGGTGGGCGTCGCGCCGCCAGGGTTCTTCGGCGACACGTTGCGTACTGACCCTCCGGATTTCTGGCTGCCGCTTGCAACAGAGCCTGCGCTCCAGGGGCAGAATTCGATCCTGAATAATCCTGGCCTGCATTGGCTTCATGTGATCGGACGATTGAAACCGGGGGCGCGCCTGGCCAGTATCCAACCCCAGGTCACGGTAGAATTGCAGCGATGGCTCCGCGGGCAGCCGGAGACCGCCTACGAGAAATCGCAGATCCCGAAGCAACACATCACGATTGCGCCCGGCGGCGCCGGCGTGACCCAGATGCAGGATCAGACGAAGTCGGGCCTGCGCCTGCTGATGATCATCGCGGGCCTCGTGCTCCTGATCGCCTGCGCCAATATTGCCAATCTGTTCCTCGCCCGCGGCGCTGCGGCACGCGCGGAGACGGCCATCCGCGTGGCCCTGGGCGCGCCGCGAAGAACGCTGATCCGCCAGATTCTGACCGAAAGCGTTTTGCTCGCGGTTCTCGGCGGCGTAGCCGGGCTTTTAATCGCTTTTCTCGGCGCGCGCGCGATCCTGCTGATCGCCTTTCGCGGCGCGCATTACATTCCTATCAACGCCACGCCCTCTCTCATGGTGCTGGGTTTCGCTTTCCTGCTCTCGCTTGTGACGGGCGTCATTTTCGGGGCCACGCCCGCGTGGGTCGCCTCGCACGCCGACCCGGCGGACGCCCTGCGCGGCGCGGGTCGCTCCACCCGCGACCGCTCATCGCTGCCGCAGAAGTCTCTCATCGTGCTGCAGGTCGCTCTTTCGGTAGTGCTCTTGATTGGGGCGGGCTTACTCACGGAAAGCTTGCGGAATGTCGAAAATCAGAACTTCGGCTTCGAGCCGCAAAACCGCCTGATTGTGAAGGTGAGTCCCGCCCTCGCCGGATACAAACCCGATCAACTTTACGGCCTGTATCAGCAACTTGAGCAGCGCTTGCCACAGATTCCCGGCGTGCTAAGCGCCAGTTATTCGACTTACAGCCCGATGGAGGGCAATAACTGGGGTTTTCGTTTTCACATCGAAGGCCGCTCGCCCGATGAGCGCGATGGCGCCTCTTTCGACACTGTAGGTCCGCATTATTTCGAAACCATCGGTACGCACTTGTTGCGCGGCCGAACGATCACTGAACGGGATACCGCCAATTCCCCCAAGGTCGTTGTGATTAATCAAACCTTCGCCAAAAAGTTCTTCCCCAAGCAGGACCCCATCGGGCAGCACTTCGGGTTGGGCGACCCCAAGCACGCGGGAGATATGGAGATTGTCGGAATCGTGCAGGATGCGAAATACCAAAACGCGCGTGATCCCGCTTACCCGACGTTCTTCATGCCGTTTTTTCAGGTGAACAAAGATCCCAAGCTGGCATTCCTAAGAGTTGCGGCCTCTTATATCGGTGACATTGAGTTGCACGTCGCCGGGAGGCCCGAGAATATTGAAGAATCTGTCCGCCGCACCCTGACCAACATCAATCCCAACCTCACCATCCTCAATATGATGAGCCTTACCGAGCAGCTCGATCTGAACTTCAATCAAGAGAAGCTCATCGCGCGGCTCACCGAACTTTTCGGCCTGCTCGCTTTGATTCTTGCTTGTGTGGGACTCTATGGCGTCACGTCCTATTCTGTCGCCCGCCGCACGAACGAAATAGGCGTCCGGATGGCTCTTGGCGCGAACCGGGCGAACATCTTATGGCTGGTGCTGCGTACCGCCTTGATACAACTCGGCGTTGGCCTTGCCATAGGAATTCCGGTGGCGCTCGCCGGCGGCCGTTTGGCGGCCAGCCAGCTTTACGGCGTCAAGAGCTATAACCCGGCAATCCTCTCTGGAGCTATCGCGGTGCTCGCCGCGTGCGCGGTGATCGCGGCGCTTGTCCCAGCCCGGCGCGCGGCTTCCATAGATCCGATGCAGGCCCTGCGAATCGAGTGATTAGGGCGGCTCGGATATAACGAGATGAAAATGGCCCGGTAGGGGCCAACCCGTGAGTAGCCGCAGGCACCGCCTACGGACAATAGACAGCACAGACCAATCAACCCTGGAACGGTTGACCGCGCCATTTGTTCGGTGCCTCCAGGACCAGTATGCTTTCATTGCGACTTCAGAGTCCGCAGGTTCGACCTACGGCGATTCACGGTTTCCCGCTTCGCGGGATTGTTAATGTCATCGCATTTGGGACGGTTTTGACGTTTCATTGACAAGGCTGCAAGCGGTGTGCTAACTACATCGCAGGCATTGCAGCCGCCATGAATACGGAAAACCATCACGCCGCCTGGGACCTTCTGAAGGAAGCCTATGAATACCAGATGGGTGGCGACTATGAGATGGCTGTCGAGTTGTACCAGCGCTCTCTAAACCTTCATCCAACGGCGGAGGCCTACACTTTTCTCGGCTGGACGTATCATTTTCAAGGGAAGGTCGAAGAGGCCATCGAAGAGTGCAAAAAGGCCATTCAGGTGGATCCCGAATTCGGTAACCCCTATAACGATATCGGCGCCTATCTGATCGAGCTCGGCAAACACGACGAAGCGCAGTCCTGGCTCGAACGGGCCCTCCAATCAAAGCGCTACGAATCCTACCATTACCCCCATTACAATCTGGGCCGCGTCTACACGGCCAAGGAAATGTACGGCCAGGCGCGGCTCCATTTCGAAAAAGCTCTCCACCTGTGCCCCGATTACGAATTGGCCCGCCAGGGCCTCGAGGAAGTCCGCCGCAGGACGCAATAGACCGCCTGCCCGTGGACCTCCGGTAACCGCAAGGTCGAACCGGCCATCATTGCCTCGCTACAGGAAGCGCTGATCCTACCGTTTTTCATTGTCCATCGAAGCCATTGCGACACCCCAGGGCCAAGCGTATTATTGACACATCTATGGGAGCGGGCCGGGATCAGAAGGTGGATTTTCTCGTGATCGGTAGCGGCGTTGCGGGGCTTCGCGCCGCCATCGACCTCGCCGCGGCCGGCTCCGTATTGATGCTAACCAAGGGAGATTCCTCCGGTTCGATCACCCGCCAGGCATTGAGCGGCATTGCCGCAGGGTCCGGCAAAGAAGAGATAGCCCTGCACCTTCACGAAACGCTGCGGAGCGGCGATGGCCTGTGCCGCGAAGGTGCGGTGCGAATTCTAGTGGAAGAAGGCGCGGCTCAGATTCAGCAGCTCGGGGAATGGGGAGCGCGCTTTGAAGGGAAGTCCGGGGCCGCCGCTTCGTCCGCCTCCGGTGTGGCGAAGCGCTCGCGAGTCATCCGCGCCCAGGATCATCCCATCGGCGTGGAGGTTCTGCAGGCCCTGACGGCGAAGGCCAAGTCCCTGTCTTCCTTGCGCAGAAAATCATCCGTCATGGCGGTCGACCTGCTGCTGGACGATCAGAAGGCATGCGGGACCATGTACCTGGACGAACACACCGGCTCTTTCAAGCGCGTGCATGCCGCGGCGGTGCTCCTGGCAACCGGCGGGCTGGGCCAGGTTTACGCTGAGACGACAAATCCCGTAGGCGCCTGCGGAGACGGCGTAGCCCTGGCCTACCGCGCGGGCGCTCTGCTTTCTGACATGGAATTCATTCAGTTCCATCCCACCGTTCTCCACATGCCGAAGCCGCCACTTCTCGCGCTCCCAGCCGCTCTCCGGGAAATGGGAGCGCAGTTGCGCAACATCGAATTGGACCGCTTTATGCCGCGCTATCACGAAGCGGGAGAATTGGCTCCGCCCGATATTCTCACACGTTCCATTCTGATGGAAATGCAACGCGCCCGGAGCGACTTTGTCTATCTGGATCTCACCGGGCTTGATGCCGACGAAGTGAAAACGCACTTCCCGAAAATCTATGCCGCGTGCCTCGACAACAACATTGACATTACGTCGGACCTGGTCCCCGTCCGGCCAGCGGCTCACTTTGCCATGGGTGGCGTCGCCACGAACCTTGAGGGCGCCTCCAGCCTTCCCAGGCTCTACGCCGCAGGCGAAGCGGCGGTGACCGGTATCCATGGGGCCAATCGCCTGGCCAACAATTCACTGCTGGAAGGGCTGGTTTACGGGGCGCGGGCGGCGAAGGCCATGATTGCCGGGCGCGGAAGCGATTTGCCGTCCCAGCGCTCCTCACCCGCCGCAAAGCCGGCACGGCTCGATCAAGGCAAATCCGATTTCTCAGCGGTGCCGCTGAATGCGCGGGATATCGCGGCCATCGCGCAGGAAATACGACGACTGATGTGGAGCCATGCGGGAATCATCCGGCACGGAAGTAAGCTGCGGGAGGCCGTCAGCCGGCTGAACGCGATGGCAATTCCTCAATCCGGCCCGCCCAACCGCCAACACTACGAGGCGGTCAACCTTCTCGAAGTGGCCCGGCTCGTCGCTTGCTGCGCGGAAGCGCGGAAGGAAAGCCGCGGCGCGCATTACCGCGCCGATTTTCCGTTGCGGAATGATGGTGAACCCGCCCGGCACTCGTTCGTGTCCAGAAGTTCCGGCGTGTATTTTGAATAGGGGATGGAGACTAGGGTTGGGGTTGGGGAATAGGGAGTGCCGTTTGCCTTCCGTATCCTGCACCGGGCGCGGCAAGCAGCGCCCTACTTCTTTCACCGCACGCGGGGTGAGTTCTCAAGCTCTTCGAGCATCGCCGTGACGACGCGGCCCACCATCTCCAGGCTTTCCGCGCTGCACTTATCGAGCGTGTCCTGAGCGCTGTGCCAGAAGCTATTCTCCGGCCCATAGTCGAGATCAATGATGTCCAGTGAAGAAACGCCGGCATTCACAAAGGGAGTATGGTCATCGCCGATGGCGGTGAGCTGGTTTTTGAGGAAATAGCGGGAGTAGCCGAGGCGGTCTGCCGTCTTGAACATCAAGTCGCTCAGCCAGGGCGTCGAGTTGGCGTCGCGGCGGATATCGAGGTTCTTGTCGGCGATCATGTCCACGAGGATCATGGCCTGAATGTGGCTAAGGTCCCCATCTGCGCTGAGCATTTGCGCGAGATGGCGGCTGCCGTAGGTTCCGTCGGCCGGTGACATTTCCTGCTGGATAGCCTCTTCGCCGTCGAAGAAGACCAGCCAGATCGTGTTCTTGTTCGCCCGCCGGCACAGCACCCGCCCCATCTCAGTGAGAAATGCCGCGCTTGAGCCCCCGTCGTTCGCCCCCACAAAACGGAAATTCTTGAAAAGCTTGGTATCGTAATGCCCCGCCAGCATGATGACGGAAGGGCGCGCGCCGGGAATCTTGACGATCAGGTTCACCATGGGAATGGGACCTGAAGGCGTTGAGGCGGTAAAGGAATCCTGGTCCACCTGGCATCCGGCCGCGAGCAATTGATGGATCATCCAACGGCGGCTCTCCGCGAGAGCGTCCGAGCCGGGAGGCCGCGGACCAAAAGCCACCAGATGGCGGATGTCGTCCAACGCTTGTCGGCCGCTGAATGCGGCCGCTCCCTGACCCTGGGCGCGCAGGCTTGAAGCCGCGAGCAGGGACAAAGCCAGCAGCGCCGCGAAAGCAAGGCACAGCGCCTCAGGATAGCTCTTTTTTTTCATGCGTGGAATCGCAGAATGCGGATGCCGGCGGTCAGACCGCCTGGGCTTTCTTTCTCCGCCGCAACCAGACGAGCCAGGATAGCAGGATGCTGAGCAAATAGAGCGCGACCAGAGGAATCCAGACGATAAAGATTGAAGCCAGATCGTTCGAAGGGATAATGGCGGCTGAGAGAACCGCCGTGATTAACACCGCGTAGCGGAAGTTCTTCCACAAGAACCGCGGGGTGACAATCCCGAAAAGCGAAAGCAGCATGATCGCGACCGGTATTTCAAAAATCAGGCCTACCGCGACAATGATCTGAATGGCAAGATCCCAGTATTCGTTGATGGTGACCATCGGCTGGAATTGATGGCCGAACTTCACAAGAAAATCCAACGCCGCGGGAAGCGCCAGCTTGTACGCAAAAAAACCGCCTCCGATGAAGAGACTGCTGGTGAGAAGGATAAAAGGCCAGATGTAACGCTTTTCGTGCCGGTAAAGCCCCGGCGAGATGAAGAGCCAGATTTGATAAAGAATATAAGGGCAAGCCAGAAAAATCCCGCCCATGATGGAGAGTTTGATGTAGAGATTAAACGGGTCAACGGGATTGGTATAAACCAACTTGTCAGACAGGTGCAGGCTATTGAGCGTATCGGTGAGGGGCGCGGCAAGGTATCCATAGATCTGGTCACGGAAATAGAAGCAGATACCCGCTGCGGCCACGGTACCGATGATGCAGTGCATCAGGCGCTGGCGCAGTTCCTCGAGATGCTCGAGGAACGACATCTGCTTGCCGCTAAGCTCTTCCTCAGGATCGGGGTTCGGATTCTTCGTGGGTGGGGTCCGTACTATTGTGCCCATACGCGGGTGCCGGCTCAGC
>DASUKV010000248.1:0-4013 GCA_036278555.1 Terriglobia bacterium | reverse complement strand
TAACGGCGTTCAGGCATACCAGATCACCGGAATCTCAAGTTTCGAGGCGCTCCCATCCACAACGGCAGCCAGGGAGAAGGCCGTGCGCGCCACCCAGTCAAACAGGGTGCGCGATTCTTCCTGAGAGATATATCGGCCAAGGAGGGGCTCAAGTAGAGCGCGCTTCGTATCACGATCTAATGCTAAGGCGTCACCGCGCTCCGCGGCAAGACGCGCCACGGTGTGGTCCACCAGCGGACGGAAAGGCTCCATCAGGTCGTCCGCCAGGCAGAAGGCGTCATAGCGGTTGCAGTGGTGCAATCCGAAGGTGGGATGAAGGCCGGCAGCGCAAATGGCGCGGGCGACGATGGCGCGCAAGACGGCGTAACCATAATTCAGAAGCGGGTTCACGCCGTCTCCCTCTTGGATGCGCCGGAAGTTCTCTCCCAGCAAGGCGGGCCAATAAATGCGAGCGGCGCGCGCTTCCGCGTTTCCAGGATCACCGGAGCGGACTCTTTCCGACATCGCTCGCAGGCCGTGATCCTTCCCTGCCCTTTCCTCAAGCACGCGGGCCTGGGCGGCGATTTTGGCGCGGACAATTTGCTGCCAAAGCCGCTTGCGAGGCGGAAGTCCCAAGCGGGCTTGGGCCGCATAGCGCTCGGTTTGCAGGTGATGCGTAATGAGAGGCAGCATCATGGCGGCAGGCTGGCGCTTGTCATCGCAGGCTACGAACAGTGCTCCAGCGCGGGCCAGCCCCGCGACCACCGCGAGCGTAAAGCTCACCTGCGGATGCGCGGCCACAACCACGGCGATGTCTTCCAGCGGAACCGTTTGTTCCTGGGGCGCAGGATCAGATTTTTCGAGGGGTTGAAGCGCCGCAGGGTTGAAAGGCGAACCCTGCGCTACGGTTCGGATCACGAGCAGGCCGTTCCGCACGGAAAGATTGGCGGGCTGATCCGAAAAATCGAGAATACGGTCAGTCATGGGCTTCGCGCAGGTCTCCGAGTGGATTCACTGTTACTTTGACAGGCTGGAGTTTTCGCAAGGGATTCAAGAAGGGCCGCCAATACTCTTTCGAGTCCATCTCCTTTCTCTGACGCGCGTCATTTAGGCTGACCAGGGATAGTCGCGGCGAATCGCCCTGTGTTGTCGTGCCCCGCACGACCCACAGAGCTCGTCCGCCGTTCTGGTCGTCGCACTCAATTACTTCGCCCGGCCCCAGTGAGAACTTGAATTTCACTAGCGGCCCATGATTCCTTTCGACGACAGGTTTGCCTGTCTTCTTCCGCTGATAGGCTTCCAACATCGAAACCACCTCGCCATCCCAGCGGCCTTCGCTACCATCAGACTTGACCTCCGCATAGATTTCGACGTGATGATTGCTTTCGCTGGTGACGTGGCGCGCAGCCCTTCCATTACCCAGCGGTTTGGCGGGCGTTTTCTTTTCTACACGGACGCTTTTAATAGGGATGCGCCTTCCGTCAGCGGTGATGAAGCAAGGCAAGTTCGCTTCGACGCTAAAGACTTTCTTAGGGTCCTTGCCGCCCAGCGCCGCAAGCTTTTCCTGTACACGCTTGCGCACGGCATCATCCACGATATCCTCAATTTCGCTGGCCGTAATCGCCGAGAGCTTTTTGCGCACGTGCACGACCTCGACCGCTTTGCCCTTGGCATTGATTCGTTTGAATGGCGGAGAGTAGATGGTTTCTTCGTGCAAGGCGCCGCTCACTTTCCTTGAGACGCGATGCGAGACGATGATTTTATCAATCTGCTCGCGCACTGAATCGATGAACTCTGCCAGGTCTTTACCCCAAGGGCCATCGAGCGACTCAAGCTTGCGCTGCCCGCGCTCGCTGGCCCGCTCGGCAGCGCGGCTTAACTGTTGGATGGTGGAATCGCTGGTGAGGGCGATGGCGACCGCGTCCACTGCGTGATGCCGGTGATCGTTACGAGTCTTCTGAGCTTCGCCTCCGCCCGTTGTGGGTCCGTCACTCAGAATCCCATTCAGCTTCCAGGCGCGGCGTAGCTGGGCCGTGACCTCGCCGCTGGTCACGTGCACGCGCCGGGTGTGCTCATCGTCCGAAAGGCCGCCATAAAGCATGGCCACGTACTTCGCCGCGAGCCGCGAGGCATAGCGCGTGTCATTCAACTGGCGGCTTACGAATTTGCTCACAAACTCCGTGGCTTCGGTTTCCGTCATCTGGAAACGCCACAGTTTCGAGCGAGCGGACGGGGAATGAAATCGCTTTACGCGGTCGAGGATTTCTCCGTAACGCGACGAATCGGCGTGGTAAGCCTCCCACGGGGTGTGCTTACCCTTCACGTTACGATTCTCCTCGTGATAACAGAGCGTTAGGTTGGAAAAGGAGTCGTCAAAGCTGCGCTCACGGGGGATGATGTGCTCGATATCGAACTGCGATTCAGAGCCGAAGAGATGGCGGAAGTCGATGGGCTTCCCGGTATACGGACAGACGCCGCCACACTCCTCCCACAACAACGCCTTGCGAACGTCTGTTCCGCTGGGATTGGCAAGACCGGTATCCTCGAGAATTTTCTTCTTCATTCTCTCGCGCGCTTCTTCGTTATCGCGATTCCGCGTAGTGAGATTTTGGCGCTCTTTCTTGGATCTTTTCAGATCGCGGGCCAATTCAATGCGAATTTCAGCGGGCTTGCCGTATTCGCGCACAATCGCGTTCACCACCTTGCGCAATTCCGTGAGGCTGCGCGTGACGGCGGGATTGCGGATTTCACCCACCATTTCCCGTGCTTCTTCGCCATCGAGACGCGGAAGCGAATCGAGTGCTGCGCGAGACTCGAACTTTTCGGGATAAAGCCGGCGGCGCGCCTCCGCATAACTTGCGCCGGCCTCAAGCAGCGGCAGCAACTTCTCCATTGCTTTGCGAGAAAGGTTGAAGTAATCAGGCTCCGGAGAAAACTTGGCGAAATTCTCCGCAGATTTTTCGTCCAGCTTCCAATAATTGATGGCGCGACGCTTTAGGGCGCCTTCGTCCTGAATGCTGAGGGCGTCGTGAAGGACTTGCTCGTGCTCGGCAGCCGACATCTCCAGCCAACGCTCGCCAAACGCTTCATAGAATTTGGCTGTGGTGCGATTGCCAGGCAGTTTCTTTTCGCCGCCGTGCTCGATGCTGAAACGCGCCTGCTTAGGCAGTTTGAGCAGCTTCTTTACCTCTGCGAAGGTACGGTCGCCCGCGATCTCAAGTTCATGGGCGAGTGTTCCCCGCTCATCGGCGGTTAAGGACCGTTCCGCTCCGTCCGGCAACTCCAGCCGGAGATTGTTAACGCTTTGCACCAGCCGGAAGCGTTGCGCCAGAAATGAATACTTCGGCGCGCGAGGCTCGCCGCGTTCGAGTTCGCAAGTCCCGACAAGGCTATCGGGAAACCACAGCGGACGTTGATAAAAAATGGTCCCGTAAAGCTCCTTGTGGCGCTCCGGGGTGAGGATTTGCGGGTGGTGCGAACTCTGCCCCTCCCAGATGCGCTTGAACTCATCTTCGTACATGCTGCGATGCGTCCAGCGCTGGCGGATGCGGCGCTCGAAGGGGTCGAGGCGCGCAAAATACTCGCCAAGCGTTCGCGCCCCGGTTTTCGTCATGGCGTCGCGGAGTTCGTTAATTCCCTTTGCAACTTCGCCGGGCTTTTCGTCTTCTTTAGGCGGCGCCTTGCGGTTGCTCTTGAAGCCGCGCCGCTGGGCCAGATGGTAAAGCGCCCGGCCCAGATAGTGAGGCGGAAGCGGCTCATCGAGAGCGGCTTCCCGCAGGATGTAGGGCAGCACCTGATCTGGCGACTTGAAGGCGCCGCTCTGGCGCTTCGCCGCGAACCATGGGGACGCGAGAATGGAAGTGTCGAGGCCGTTCAGGGCGTCCTGAAGCGCTTTGGGCCCCGGCACGCGGCCATCGGGCAACAGGCCGTAATTCTGGAGTAAATGAAAGACCTTGCGCTGGCGCCGGGCGCGGCGCGCAGTCTGCCGCCGCTGCAATCGCATCTGGCGTCGCTTCAGGTTGCGCGATTCTTCC
>DASUKV010000247.1:0-5237 GCA_036278555.1 Terriglobia bacterium | reverse complement strand
AGTGGACGCATCGCTTCTCCCAGGTCCTCAGTCAGGGTTTTAGCCAGCCTTCGGGCTACCTCATTCTGGTGAGCGCCGGAGCCTTTGTAACCCTGATGGGGTTTGCGGCTTACCTTGTGTGGCGCGAAGAATGAAAAACTGGTCAGTGGGGCGGGCTCGCGCGCGTTCACAGTGCCATGCAAAGCAAAAATGTGTAGAGCCGCTCGCGTCCCCAGCAAACAGACTGGCGCCGGACGCCCCTGTTACTGCGGAGCGATACTAGCACGAGCGCGCTCTGACCCTCCGTTCGATTGCTCATCACTGCTGCCAGCCGCCACCCAGGGCCTGGTAGAGAGCGACAACCGAGTTTAATTCGTTCAGCCTCGCCCGCGCGAGAGCCAGTTGGGCGCTGAAGTACTGGGTTTCCTGCGTCAGCACGTCCAGATAGGCCGTGACGCCCCCTTGGTATTGAGTTCTGACGATCCTATCCGCGTCGGCCAGTGTTTGAGTCAGCGTTTGCTGCTGGGCCAGGAACTTGCGGTTCTGCCGGTAACCGATCAGCGCGTCCGACACTTCACGAAACGCCTCCTGGATGGTCTGCTGATACGCCAACACCGACGCCTGCTGTGCTGCGCGGGCGGCCTTCAGGTTGCCCCGCAGACGGCCCGCAGTAAAAATCGGCTGCGTTAGACCGCCGGCGAAGCTCCAAACTCCGCTGGAAAAGAGGTTGGAAAGCTGAAAGCTTTCCACGCCGCCGGTGCCCGTCAGCGAGATTTGCGGGAAAAACGCGGCGCGCGCAACACCGATCTCCGCGTTCGCCGCGATCAGTTGCTGCTCCGCCTGACGGACATCGGGTCTGCGCTCCAGCAAGGAAGAAGGCAGTCCCGGCGGAAGCTGAGGGATGGCGATTTCAGCATTCAGCGGCGAGCCGCGCGGAATGGTGGTGGGGTTCTCGCCCAGAAGTATGCTGATGGCATCTTCTTGCTGCGCGATCAGACGTTGGGTATCCGTAATGGTGGTTTCGGCCGTCTGAACCAATGATTCAGCCTGGCGGACGTCCAGCATGGAAGATACGCCCCCCTGCTCCTTGATCCGGGTCAAACGGAGAGAATCCTGACGTGACTTCAGCGTATTCTGCGAAATCTGAAGCTGCAGGTCCAGCTCCCGAAGCTGGAAGTAGGCGCTGGCGACTTCGGAAACCAGGGTCGCGCGCACGGCTTCCTGACTGTACCTCGAAGCCATCAGCGCCGCACGCGCGGCCTCGGTAGCACGGCGATACTGCCCCCAGAAGTCGAGCAGCCAGGAGATGTCTCCGCCAAGGCGAAACTGGTTGAACTTAAAGCTCGGAAAGCCCGGAAAAGCGAGCGTCTTCTGGTGGGATGCGGCTCCCGTTCCACTGACCTGCGGAAATTCCTGCGAACGCGTGACGCGCAGCTCGCCTTCGGCCTGTAGAATGCGGGCGGCTGCAATTCGGAGATCGTAATTCTGTTTCAGCGATGTGCGAATGAGGTTTTGCAGAACCGGGTCATGAAAAACCGTCCACCATTTCATCGCGCCAAAAGAGGGGGCGCCCGGCTGCGCCGCCTGGCTTGAGACCGCCGGCGCCGCGCCGCGATAAGCACCAGGAACTGCTACCGAAGGACGCTTATAGTTCGGGCCCACTATGCAGCCGCTGAGCAGCAGCGCGGCGGCTACTGTCGTGGCGAAGTATTTCTTCATGCCGGTTCGCTCCGGCCTGGCTGCCGCGCTTCAGGTGTGCCGGCCGCGACAAGTTGCCCATTGCGATTTTCACCCGGCGGCGCGGGAGGCAGCTTTTTCTTTCGCGTCAGGCCCTGAACCATGACGTAGTATGCCGGCACAAACAGAACCGCCAGAACCGTCGCGGCGATCATGCCCGCGACAACGGAAGTGCCAAGAGAATGCCGGGAGTTAGATCCCGCCCCGGTGGCGATAGCGAGCGGAAGCACGCCAAAGATAAAGGCAAAGGACGTCATCAAAATGGGGCGGAAGCGGACGCGCGAGCCTTCCACCGTCGCATCAAATAAGGAGAGTCCGTGCTCGTAGCGCGTCTTTGCGAACTCGACAATCAGGATGGCGTTCTTGGCCGCCAACCCAACGAGCACAACGAGGCCGATCTGGGCATACACGTTGTTATCCAGCGCTCGCAGCCACGTTCCGGCCAGCGCGCCCAGAATTCCGAGAGGGACCGCAAGGATGACGGCAATAGGAACCAGCCAGCTTTCGTAAAGCGCGGCCAGAAAAAGGAATACAAAAAGAACCGCCAGAATGAGGATGGAGACCACCTGCCCGTGTGTCTTGACTTCCTGGTAGGACATCCCCGTCCATTCGTAGCCGTATCCTGGCGGGAGAACCTTGTGCGCCGCGTCTTCCATGGCGGCGATGGCATCTCCGGAGCTGTAGCCCGGCGCCGGAGCGCCGTCGATTTCAACGGACCGGAAAAGATCGTAACGAGTAATGGCATCCGGCCCGTTCATGGGATGGGCGGAGGTCAGCGTGCTCAAGGGAATCATCCGGCCTTGCTTGCTGCGCACATAGAAATTCCCGATCTCCTGTGAGCTTGACCGGAATGGCGCCGCCGCCTGGAGAAGCACGTGGTAAGTGCGGCCGAAAAGATTGAAGTCGTTGATATAAAGTCCGCCGAGGTAAGTCTGCAAAGAATCGAATACGTCGGTCAGAGGCACTCCCAATGTATTCACTTTGGCGCGGTCCACTTCGAGATTGATCTGCGGCACGTCCGGCCGAAACCCGGTGAAGACGGTGCCGATGGCTGGCTCTTTGCGTGTAGCCGCCATCAATTGTCCAGCCACTTTAGCGAGGTCTTGAACACTGGCGCCGCTTCGGTCTTGCAGTTCGAATTGGAAGCCTCCCGTGGTTCCAAGACCTTGAATGGGCGGGGGCGCGAAATTGAGGATCATCGCCTGCGGGATGCCGAAGAAGCGGCCTTGCGTGGCGCGCATGATCGAATCAAGCGTCAGCCGGGAAGAGTTCCTCTCGTCCCACGGCTTCAGCATCACAAACAGGGTGGCGGTGTTCGAGTTGTACGTGCCCGAGACGAAACTGAAGCCGCCTACGCCGACCGCATCCTGCACGCCCGGCGTCGCCTTCAGGATATCCTCCACCTGTTTCACCACCGCCGAAGTTCGGTCCAGCGCTGCGCCGTCGGGAAGCTGGACATTGGTGAAGAAATAGCCCTGATCCTCCGGCGGAACGAAGCCGCTGGGCAGAGCGCCAAGCAGAAAATAAATGCCGGCGAAAATGGCCAGAAGCCCAACCACCACAATGACTTTGCGCCGTATCAGCAGTTTCACCGATCCCACGTAATCCCGGGTCACACGCCGGAACATTCGGTTGAAACCCCCGAAGAACCAACCGAGCGGTCCGCGCGGCTGCCGGGCCGGCCTCAGCAGCAAAGCGCACAGAGCAGGACTCAGCGTCAAAGCCTGAAGCGCGGAAAGCAGGACGGAAGCGGCCAGAGTGAGGGCGAACTGCTTATAGAGTTGGCCGGTGATGCCGCCCACGAACGCCACGGGCACAAACACCGATGTCAGCACCAGGGCCACGGCAATGACCGGACCGGAAACTTCGCTCATCGCCTGCCGGGCGGCTTCTCGCGGCGCCATGCCGTGCTCATCAATGTGAACCTGGCACGCCTCCACGACGACAATCGCATCATCCACCACGAGTCCAATGGCCAGAACCAGTCCGAAAAGCGTGAGCGTGTTGATGGAAAAGCCCAACAACGTGAAGATCGCAAACGCGCCCACCAGAGAAACAGGTACGGTGAGGGCCGGAATCAGCGTCGCGCGAAAACTCTGGAGGAATATGTAGACCACCAGAAAGACCAGGCCGAAGGTGAGCGCAAGGGTGAAAATCACTTCGTGGATCGAAGCCTTGACGAAGCGGGTGGTATCCAGCGGAACTTCGTATTGAACACCGGCCGGAAAGCTCGCGTGCAGCGTTCTCATCTCGTCGTGCACTTCCCGCGCCACGTCCAGCGCGTTCGCTCCCGGAAGCTGCATCACAGCCAGGACGACCGTGGGCGTGCCGTTCAGCCGCGAGAACGAGGAATAATCTTCCGCCGCAAGCTCTACGTGGCCGATATCGCGGATGTGAACCAAAGACCCATCTGGATTGGCGCGAACAATGATATTTGCGAACTCCGGAACAGAGGTCAGGCGACCCTTCACCCGGACCGTGTATTGGAACTGTTGTCCCGCCGGGGCCGGCGGGCCGCCCACCTGCCCGGACGCGGCCTGCACGTTCTGCTGCCGGATGGCGTTGGCCACGTCGGTGGCCGTGATGCCCAATTGGGCCATTTTGTCCGGGTTGAGCCAGATGCGCATGCCGTAGTTGCGCTGGCCAAACACCACAACGCTTCCTACACCCGGCAATCTCGCCAGCGAGTCGACAATGTGGATGGTGGCGTAGTTGCTGAGGAAGGTCGCGTCATAGGTCCGGCTGGGTGAGGTGAGAGTGACGAGCGCCACAAAATTGACCGACTGCTTCTTGATGGAGATTCCCTGGCGTGTAACTTCTTCTGGAAGGTCAGGTTCTGCCAGCGAGACCCGGTTCTGGACATCGACGGCGGCCAAGTCCGGATCGCGGTTCAGATCAAACGTAACGTTCAGGACCATCTGTCCGGAGTTGGAGCTGGTGGACTGCATGTAGACCATGCCCTCCGCGCCGTTCACCTGTTCCTCAATCGGCGTCGCTACCGTCTGTTCCACAACCTGAGCATTGGCTCCGGGATAGCTGGCCATTACCTGCACGACGGGCAAGGCAATTTTCGGGTACTGGGCGATCGGAAGGCTCAGCATCGCCAGCAGGCCCGCCACGAAGATGAGGATGGAGATGACGGCGGCGAAGATTGGGCGGTCAATGAAGAAGTCTACGAACATGGCTTAACTATAGAGACGAGAGACCAGTGACGAGAGACGAGAGGCAAGAGACGAGCGTTAACTACAGTGACGAGTGCCGAGTGAAGAGTGAGACGGATTGGCTGATCGAGTGATTGCCATGCCAGGCGCATCCTGCGGCAACGTTATGCATAGCGCAAAGCGCGCAAAATCTTGTGTTGCCTTGTTACTCCTCACTTGTCTCTCGTCTCTTGCCTCTCGCCACTTGTCACTGCTCTTGTGGCTTTACCTGCATTCCTGGCCGCACCTTCTGCAGCCCCTGGACAATCACGCGCGCGCCCGGCTGAAGACCGCTTTCGATCAGGCGCATGTTATTCACAA
>DASUKV010000246.1:0-3862 GCA_036278555.1 Terriglobia bacterium | reverse complement strand
GCGCTCGTGGCGCTTTCCTACAGCGGCGAGACAGAAGAACTGCTGCGGCTGCTGGATACCGTGAAGCGCCTGGGCATTCCGCTCGTCACTCTCACCGGAAGTCCGGGTTCGACACTGGCGCAATCGAGCGATGTGGTGATTGACGCCGGCGTCCCGCAGGAGGCCTGCCCGCTCGGCCTCGCCCCCACGGCTTCAACTACGGCGATGCTCGCGCTGGGCGATGCGCTGGCGATGGCGCTCGCTGAAAAACGCGGATTCACCGCGGAGGATTATGCGGACCTCCATCCGGCCGGCGGCCTGGGGATGAGGCTCCGTCGCGTCGAGAGCCTGATGCACACAGGTGACGGTGTGCCGCGCGTAGCCCCGCAAACTCTCGTGACCGAAGTAATCTATGAAATAAGCCGGAAAGGATTCGGCCATGCTTCGGTGGTGGACGGCGAAAACCGGCTGGTCGGGTTCATCTCAGATGGCGATCTGCGCCGGTTTTTTGAAAGGGAAGGGAACCGCGCGTTGAGCCTGTGCGCCAAGGATTGTATGACGGTGTCTCCCGTCAGCATTTGCCGCCGGGAGCTGGCAACGCGCGCGTTGAACATCATGGAATCCCGCAGGATCACGGCGCTCCCCGTCGCCGATTCCGAGGGAAAGCTCGAAGGTGTGCTCCACATTCATGACTTGTGGACCACGCAGATGTTTTAACGCACAACCTCGCAAATTTATATTCTTTTCTCGCCCGCGGATTCGCTTCACTCGCCACGAGAGCGCCACGTTTTTTCTGGCAACGAAAACGGAAAATCCATCCAGTAAGATCTTGAAGTCTGTCGCAGTGGGCTACGAGATAATCTTGAGAGGACCGCGACCTCAATGTTATATTCAGAAAAGAGGGGGCTTCCGGCCCAGCCCCACGCTAGTGCCGCGATAATTTTAAACCTGAGGAGCGTTTCCGATGGCGGATTCCGGCACTGCGGTAAAGCACGCGAGATCGGCTGAGGAGGATATCCCGCTTAAATGCCTGAAGTGCGGCGGAAAGGCGGAGACCCGTGAAGACCATCTCGAATGCAGCCAATGCGGCTCTTCCTGGCCCGTTCGCAACGGCATTCCCCGCCTGTTTCAGATCGACAACTACTACTGGGGTGAAATCGCACGCCAGGAAATGCAAGACCTCTTGGCTGATATCAAAAGGCGGCCGTGGAAGGAAGCAGTTCAGGCATGCCTCGCCGGTAAAAGTCCGCACCTTGAGGGCTATTTTTTGGACCTGCAGCGGACTTCATGGCTAGGCCTTCTGGGTCTTGATAACACGGCCGTGGCGCTCGATCTCGGGTGCGGATACGGCGCCATTACCCATTCGCTGGCTCTTTCCCTGGGGCGAGTGTATTCCATCGAAGCCATCCCGGAGCGAATCGAGTTCACGCAGGAGCGTTTGCGGCAGGAGGGCGTTACCAACGTTTCTCTGTTCCAGGCGTCCGCCACGAATCTGCCGTTTTTTGAAAATAGCTTTGACCTGATCGTGGTGAATGGAATCCTGGAATGGGTTGGAGAATGGGACCTGGAGGGCTCTCCGCGCGCAGCCCAGTTGAGGTTCCTCACCTCTCTCGAACGTTTGCTCAAACCCAACGGTGTGATGGTGATTGGAATTGAGAACCGGTTTGGCATCTCCAGCTTGAGGGGAGCCGTTGACCACTCCGGGATGCCATACACCAGCCTAGTTCCACGCCGTGTGGCAACGTTGATGCTTCGCCACGGGAAAGATGCGCATCCCATCCATCGAACGAGGCTCGAGAGCAGGCAATATCGCACTTACACCTATACCGCCGGCGGCTACCGGCGGCTGCTGAAAGCTGCCGGGTTCGCGACCGTCCGGGCCTATTGGGCGCATGAGGGCTACAATAACCCCTTCCGGTTGATTCCTCTTGATGCGCGGCCGCTGGTCAGAGAGCAGTTTCAGTTCCTCATAGGGAATTTCGGAACGCTCGCGTTCGTGCCTCGAAGCCTGAGGCTTAAGGCCCGTTGGGGGCGGTCGCGGCCATTTGGCTGGCTCGTATCTCAGTTTGTACTTGTCGCGGGCAAGGATGATCTTCGCCAGACCAAGGTGGACACTTGGTTCGATGAGGCCCGGAAAGGCCTGAATCTCCCGGTCAATTTTTCAGGTACCCATCAAGCTTACCGGGCGGTTTATACCAATCCGAAGGCGGACAAGCTCGTCGTGAAGTTCTGGGACGCCAAGGCAGGGTGCATTCCCGCTGTTGCGAAGATTAACCTGCGCAAACCATCGAAATTAAGGGACGATGTTGAGGCAGAGTACACAACCCTGGTGCGCGTGGAGGAGCAGCTTCGGCAGTCTCCAGGCGCCTGCGTTCGAGTTCCGCGGCCGCTGGGAATGATGAAGTCAGGGAGCCATTGTTACACGCTGGAATCTTTGGCGGCTGGCAAGCGTTTTCGAGAGATCACTTTCCGCGAAGGATACGCCACAAACCAGGAGAGAGCGCTCAAGGGCTTCAGGCGCGTGGTCAAAGCGGGCGCTGAGCTTACCCGGGCGCTTCAGGGTTTGACCGGCATTCGCGCGGTCGGCCCAGGCTTTTATTCGCTTCCAAAGGAGATCGCGGCCGAAAACAGCTTCGCCGATCGCGTGGGCCGGATGCGGTACTTTTCCGATTCCGGTCCGGGCGCGGCAGTTTCATGGATTCAGCACGGAGATTTCTGGCCGGGAAATATCTACGTATGTGAACGCACCGGCCAGGTAACGATCACCGACTGGACGTATATTGCCGCAGGTTTGCCCCCGTTGTACGACATCAATACCTTGATTTTGGGATCGGACTTGACGAGTCCTGCGCGCCCGAAGCTATGGCAGCCCGAGTTTGACGTGATCTTGAAAACGGCGTTTTCAGATTTGTATCTTGACCGTGAAGGCTTGGGGCGGGTCGCCGGCAAGCTGCTCCGGGAGGCCTGCGAGCTGCTGGAGTTGGACCCCTTATTGATTCCTTCGCTGATCGTTGAATTTTTGCTCATGCGAGTCCATCTATTTGAATGGGCCGGCCACACTTCAACCGCTAGAACCTATATCGATCTGCTCCGATCCTACATTGACTCTAGGCCCCAGCCTTCCCTTGCGGCGGTTGGAGCTGACGTCTGATCTCTTCAGGTTGGATACGCGCCGATCTGCATCTTTTCAGCTTGCTGCGAGCGTGAGTAGGATTCTACGAGCGCCGAAGCTTTTAAAAAATCGAAGCTAGCGCGGGTGCCTGCTGGCACTGCCTGCCGGGGATAAATAGGATTTAACACTCCATGCCAATTTCTACTGCTGAGCTTCGCAAACGCGCGCGGCGCGTCAAGCTTCTCTTGATGGATGTGGACGGCGTTCTTACTGACGGGCGCATCTACTATGTGCCTGACGGACGGGGCGGATTAGTTGAGACCAAAGGCTTTCACCCGCGTGATGGCCTCGGCTTGCGCTACGTGCGCGAAGCGGGCCTTAAGACCGGTGTGATTTCGGGCCGGGGCGGACCGGCGGTGAAGCATCGGATGAAAGAATTGCGGATCGATTACGTTTATCTGAATACGCTCGAAAAGCTCGCCCCTTATCAGGCGATGCTGCGCGCCGCCCGGCTGAGCGACGAAGAAATCTGCTATGTGGGCGATGACCTCGTGGACTTGCCGATCCTCATCCGTGCGGGTCTTGGGGTGGGCATCGGCGACGGTCACCCGCTGCTTCGCCGGTACGTACACTATTGGACGAAGAATCAGGGCGGCAGGGGAGCGGTGCGCGAGGTCATCGAGCTAATTCTTTCGTCGCAAGAGAAGTTCGAACCAATCTTAAAGTATTACCTCAGGAAATCCTAAGAACATTACCACGGAGAGCACAGAG
>DASUKV010000245.1:0-3920 GCA_036278555.1 Terriglobia bacterium | reverse complement strand
CCGAAAGCGGCCTGGGCTTCTGCGATGTGATCTTCGGCTGGGATAGTTCCGACACTTTGTACGATCGGCCCGCAGTCACGGGCTGGCACACGGGGTACCCCGACGCTGTCGCGCGGATCGATCTCTCGACCTTCCGCGTGCTTCCCTGGGAGCCCGACACGGCGTTTTTCTTGCTCGATTTCTGCCGCTCCGATGGCAAGCCGCTCGCTGTCTCACCCCGGCACGTCCTCCGGCAGGTGATCGAGCGCGCAAATAGCCTGGGATATTCGCCGCGCGCCGCGATCGAATACGAATACTGGTTTTTCCGCGAGGACCCGCATTCCGCGCGCGCCAAACGCTTTTGTAACCTGACGCCGATGACCCCCGGCATGTTTGGCTATAGCGTTTTGCGCGCCTCGGTCGATTCGGATTTGTCGCACGCCATCCTGGATTCTACGCGCGCGCTCGGAATCGAGATCGAAGGGCATCATACCGAAACGGGGCCAGGAGTTTACGAAACCGCGATTCGTGTCGACGACGCGCTCGTGGCGGCGGACAAAGCGGCGCTTTTCAAGATGGCCGTCAAAGTGATCGCGCAGAAGCGCGGGTTGATGGCGACCTTCATGGCCAAATGGAATTCCAGGCTGCCCGGCTCAAGCGGCCATGTGCATCAGAGCCTCATGGACCGCCAAGGCAAAAAGAATCTCTTTTACGGCGGCGCCGGGAAAACCCCGGCGGAGAGCATGTCGCCGCTCATGCGGCAATATTTGTCGGGCCAGCTCGCGCTCATGCCGGAATTCGCAGTGATGTTTTTGCCCACCATCAACTCTTATAAGCGCACCGCGCCGGGCACGCAAAGCTGGGCGCCGGTGAACATCACCTGGGGCGTCGATAATCGCACCACCGCCCTCCGCGCGATCCTGAGCGGCCCGAAAACCACGCGCGTTGAGCACCGGCTGCCCGGCGCGGATGAGAATCCCTACCTTGCGCTGGCCGCGAGCCTCGCTTCGGGGCTCTATGGCATTCAGCAGCGCTTGAAGCTGCCTGCTCCGGCAAACAACGCTTACAGCGCCTCCGGCGCCGCCCCGCTGCCCCATTGCCTGCAGGATGCCGTCAAGCTTTTCGCCGGCAGCCGCGCCGCGAAGGACTGGTTTGGCAGCGAATTTGTCGATTTTTATGCGATGACGCGCGATTGGGAAGTGCGGCAATTTGAGCGGGCAGTGACGGATTGGGAACTCGAGCGCTACTTTGAAACGATATGATCCTGGTAGCGCGGGGTCCGTTTTGTGGCCTCGCGGCCTTTCAAGATTTTTTCAGATTAAAAATGGCAAAGCCGCAGCGTTAAACGGCGAACGCTGCGCTACAAGAGGCCGGACAACATGAACGACGGGATTTCAATATTTTCATTTCCAACTCGGATTCTTTTCGGGACAGGAGCCCTCCGGGATCTCCAACAGGAAATTGCGCGGTTCGGAATCAAGCGGCCGCTGGCGGTGACGGATCGCGGAGTCATTCGAGCCGGTCTTATGGAACGTGTCCGGCGCGCAACCGGAGGCGTCCCGCTCGCCATCTTTGAGGGTGTTAGTCCCAACCCCACAGAGGAGAACGTCCTTGCAGGCATCGAGTATTACCGGCTTGAGCGTTGCGACGGCATCATCGCGCTGGGCGGGGGCAGTCCTCTTGACGCTGCCAAGGTGATTCGCCTGGGAGTAACTCATCCCCTCCCTCTCGCGCAGTACGATGATCAGCTCAACGGCGGTGATAAAATCACCGGCAATCTGCCGCCAATGATTGCCATCGCTACCACGTCCGGAACGGGGAGCGAAGTGGGGCGCAGCGCGGTGATCCTCCTGAAGGCCACAGACCGTAAGACAGTCATCTTCAGTCCGCATCTGATCCCAAGCGTTGCCATCGACGATCCCGAACTGACCGTAGGGATGCCACCCGCAATCACCGCCGGCACGGGTCTCGACGCTTTGACGCACAACATTGAAGCTTATCTTGCCAAGGGTTATCACCCGATGTGCGATGCCATCGCGCTTTACGGCACGCGGCTGGCGGTTGAGAACCTCGCCGCTGCGGTGCGGAACGGAGGCGATCTTACCGCGCGCACTAATATGATGATGGCGTCGCTGATGGGCGCGGTCGCCTTCCAGAAGGGCTTGGGAGTGACCCACTCACTCGCCCATCCACTTTCCTCAATCGGAGGATTGCATCACGGCACCACCAATGGAGTGCTGTTGCCTTACGTGCTCGAGTTCAACCGCGCGGCTTCCGAGGACCGGCTGCGCGATCTGGCCCTGGTGATGGGGCTGGACGTCAGTCACAAACCGGCTCATGAAGCTGCAATTGCGGTCATTGCACGTGTGCGCCGCTTGCTCGGCGAGGTTGGCGTTCCTGACCATTTAAGCGCGCTCGGCATTAAGCGGGAGATGATCCCAGCGCTTTCGAAAAAAGCCATGGAAGACGCTTGCCACCTGCTCAATCCGCGCCCCTGCGCAGAATCTGACATGGTCGCGTTATATGAACAAGCGCTGTAAAGGCAAGTGACGAGAGACGAATGATGAGCCGTAGGAGATGCCCCACGCTGCTGATTCTTTTCATTGTCCTTGCAACTGCCGCGACGGGCTTACCCTCAACTCTTACCGGCGCGGAGCTTCAGGCGCCGGCGGGCGATCGGTCCACGCACATCGACCGCGCAGGCGTTACGGTGATCCCAAGCGGCAGGCTCATCACACCGCGCGGCGTCCAGGTAACGGTGGCGCCCCATCCTTATGGGCTGGCGCTCAGCCCGGACGGTCAGACACTTGTCACCGTGAATAGCGGCACCGCGCCTTTTTCCATTTCCATCATCACCGGCCTCGATAGCGGCCACCCCGCAGTGGCGCAGATTCCTCACGGGTTCAAGCCCTCTGGTGACGAACCGAAGAGCGTTTACATCGGCGTGGCCATTGCTCCCGATAATCGCACGGCTTACGTCTCCGAAGGTAACAATGGGCGCATCGGCATTTTCGATCTGGCCCGCCATGAGCGCCTGGCGGAGATGGACCTGGATGGCAGCTTCGGCGGCGCAACGTTCCGCGACAGCCTGACGGGCGATCTCAAGCTCTCCCCGGATGGGCGCACGCTCTACGCGCTCGATATCGCCCATTTCCGGCTGGTGATCTTTAATACGGCGTCACGCAGGATTGTGGCAAGCCTGCCGGTGGGCTATTTGCCCTTCGGGATTGCTCTCTCACCCGATGGACGCACCGTGTACGTCTCGAATGCCGGTACGTTCCGTTATTCGCTTGTGCCGGGCTATGATCCCAAGCATCCTCGAAAAACAGGTTTGACGTTCCCGCCCTTTGGCTTTCCTTCTCCGGAAGCGGAGGAGGGTGCGACGGTTGAAGGCAAAAAAATACCCGGCCTCGGCAGCCCGAATACTCCCGCTGCGAATTCGGTTTGGGCGATTGACGTCTCAGACCCTGCACAGCCCCAGGTTCGTTCCAAGATTCCGACGGGCATCGCCGTCGGTCCCGGATCCGTGGGCGGAAGCAGCCCCTGCGGTGTCATTGCCACGCGAAAGCTCGTATACGTCAGCAACGCCAGCCAGGACAGCATCACGATGATTGACGCCCGCAGTGGGCGCGTGAAGAAGACCGTGCTGCTTGAGCCGGCTCCTTCTGTGCGCGGGTTGCGCGGCGTGCTGCCCTTTGGGATGGCGCTCAGCCCCAATCATAAGCGGCTTTACGTGGCCTGCGCGGGCATCAACGCCGTGGCTATGCTCGATGCAAAGAACGGCAAAACGCTGGGCTATATTCCCACCGGCTGGTTCCCAGCCCGCGTCGCAGTCAGTCCTGACGGCGGCACGCTCTATGTGGCCAACGGCAAGGGCTTCGGCGCGGGGCCGAATGGCGGTCCGGATTTCCACGAAGGCCCGGAAGGAACCTACATCGGAG
>DASUKV010000244.1:0-3974 GCA_036278555.1 Terriglobia bacterium | reverse complement strand
ACTCGTGGGACTCGTGGACGGCGAGCTATAAATCTAGCCACGTAGCCCGCCAATAGGAAACTGCGGTGGGCCCACCAGGATTCGAACCTGGGACCGACGGATTATGAGTCCGCTGCTCTGACCGGCTGAGCTATGGGCCCGTGCGTGGTAAATGGCGCTGTGGCCATTCTAGCAGCTTGGCGCAAAATCATGTAGGCTCCGCTGTGCTGCAATTCCGTAGATTTTTGGACAAAGATTTGTATCAGGGCATGGCTTCAGCCATGCCGCAGAGAGCCGCCCATAGAAGCGGGCTTTAAGCCCCTGGTTCCATCCTCGAAAGCAGCACAGCGGCGAAAGCCGGCGAGTTATGCTGCCTCGCTACGGCACGACTAAAGTCGTGCCCTGATACACCGCGCCACCCGTGACCAACGCTCACTACGAATTGGTTGCAGCCTTCAGGCCGCGTTGCTTCGCATCCACGCTATTGGAGGGTGGTCCGTCGGCGCTTTGATTGACTTCATCGCCTCCCGCAGTTTACGATGAATGTTGATAATGATGTAAACCATTGAATCTCTTGAGAGATGGAGTTGAGATTAACGAAATCTTATGAAAACAGCAGGGTTAATTGAAGAACGTGCTGAGGCCCAAGCCGGCAATGCGCCATCCGGCGGCGGCACGCTGCTGCTTCTCCGTCCGCGCGGATTCTGCGCGGGAGTGGTACGAGCGGTGGATATTGTGCGGCTCGCTCTCGAAAAGCTGGGGCGTCCGGTTTACGTGCGCAGGGAGATTGTTCATAATCGCTATGTTGTCGACGAATTGGCCGAGCAAGGCGCCGTGTTTATCGAGGAGCTCGACGAAGCTCCTGAGGGGGCTGTCGTCATTTTCAGCGCGCATGGAGTTTCCCCTGCGGTCCGGCAGCGGGCCCGCGAGCGCGGCTTGCGAGTGATCGACGCCACCTGCCCCCTTGTTACCAAGGTGCACGTGGAGCTTATCCGTTACGTGCGCGAGAATTATTCCGTCGTGCTCATCGGCCATCGTGATCACGATGAGGTGATTGGGACGCTGGGCGAAGCCCCCGGCCGCGTGCAACTGATTACCTCGGTCGAAGATGTCGGAGCCCTTCAGGTTCCCGATCCGCAGCGCATCGCTTATCTTACCCAGACCACGCTGAGCGTGGACGATACCGCCGAAATTTTAGCGCGGCTGAAACAGCGTTTTCCTGCCATTGTCTCTCCCCCCGGAGAGGACATCTGCTATGCGACGCAAAACCGGCAGAGCGCGGTGAAAGCCGTTGCGCCGCGAATCGATCTGCTGCTCGTCGTGGGCGCCCGCAACAGCTCGAATTCGAACCGTTTGGTCGAGGTCGCGGAACGCGCCGGGTCCAAAGCATATCTGGTGAACAGCGCGAACCAGATCCATCCGGCCTGGCTCGAAGGGCAACGCCGGATCGGGATTACGGCGGGCGCATCCACTCCGGAAGTTCTGGTACAGGAAGTTGTCCTGCACCTCCAGCAGAAAGGCTATACGAACATTCAGGACGTCAACCTGATTGAAGAGGACGTCCGATTCGCCCTGCCCGTCGAACTGCGCGCGTGACTCCCAGTTCCTGCTACAGCACTTCTGGAGGCGGATGGCACAACAGGCGACCAAAACACAACCGCTCCCGGAGCCACCCGGCTCGCGTCCCGGTAGTTCGAAGACCGGCGTCGAAGCACGACTGCGGAGAGCAATTGACCTCGCCGCGACTTATCTTCTTTCTCTCCAAAAGCCGGAGGGCTACTGGATCGGCGAATTAGAAGCTGACTCCACCCTCGAATCCGACTACATCTTCTTCCTTCACATTTGCGGCAAGGCCGAACCCCGCCGAATCGCCAAACTGGCCAACACCATCCGGCGCGAGCAGCTTCCGGACGGAGGATGGAACATTTATGCCCGCGGGCCGGCGGAACTGAACGCGACCGTGAAAGGCTACTTCGCGCTCAAGCTCGCGGGAGATTCTCCGCAGGCGCCGCACATGGCCGCCGCGCGCCGCCGCGCGATCGAGCTGGGCGGACTCGAACAGACGAATTCTTACACTCGTTTTTATTTTGCCCTGTGCGGCAAGATCGGGTGGGAAATGGTTCCGGCCATGCCCCCGGAGTTGATTCTGCTCCCCCGCTGGTTCACGCTCAATCTGTACGAAATGTCTTCATGGACGCGCGGCATTGTCGTGCCGCTCACCATCCTTCACGCGTTAAGGCCCGCCTGGCGTCTGCCGGATCATGCCAGGGTTGATGAACTTTTTGCGAGCCCAGACCGGAAGATTCGAGCGCTCAAATGGGACCCCCAAATCTTCACGTGGCGGAATTTCTTTCTCGCGGCGGACCGTCTGTTCAGAATCTATGAATCCCTGCCGTGGAAACCGTTTCGGAAAATCGCGTTGCGCCGCGCAAGCCGCTGGCTTCTGGAACATCTGGAGCGCAGCGAGGGGCTGGCCGCGATTTATCCCGCGATGGTCAATGCCATCTTCGCGCTCCTGGCGCTGGGCTATCCCGCCGATCACCCTTTAACGTCGCGCGAGCGCGGCTTTCTGCGCGATTTTGAAATTGAAGAGGGAGACACGCTTCGTCTCCAGCCCTGCCTGCCGCCCGTCTGGGACACCTGCGTCACCATGGTCTCACTGGCTGAAGCCGGCCTTGCCGCAAAGCATCCTGCTCTCGTGAAATCCGCGTGCTGGCTGCTCCAAAATCAAGTGGTGGGATCTGGAGACTGGCAGGTGAAGAACCCGGGCGTTGATCCGGCCGGCTGGGCGTTCGAGTTTCGCAACGATTTTTACCCCGACGTGGATGACACTGCCTTTGTGCTGATGGCCCTCAGGCCTGTTGCATATCCTGAACCGCAACGGATGGAGCAGGCGGTCCAGAAGGGTGCCGAATGGGTTCGAAGCATGCAGAATCGTGACGGCGGCTGGGGCGCGTTTGATAAGAATAATGACTGCACCTGGCTCACCCGCGTGCCCTTCGCGGATCACAACGCCATGATTGATCCTTCAAGCCCGGACCTTACGGCGCGCGCGCTCGAATGTCTGGGCCGCTTCGGCTATACGGCTTCACACCCGGCCGTCCGGCGCGCCGTGGAATATCTCCGGCGGGAGCAGACTTCCGAGGGCGCGTGGTACGGGCGCTGGGGCGTGAATTACATCTATGGCACGAGCGGTGTCTTGCGGGCTCTTGAAACCGTCGGGCTCGGGAAAACAGACCTCGCGCAGCGTGGAGCGGCTTGGCTGCGCTCCGTGCAAAACGCTGACGGCGGTTTCGGCGAGTCTATCGCCTCCTACGACGATCCCACCCTCAAAGGCAAGGGAGCCAGCACCGCTTCGCAAACCGCCTGGGGACTGATTGGCTTGCTTGCGGCGGGTTCCCCTTCCGAACCGGCCGTATCACGGGCAGTCGATTACCTGCTGCGCCACCAGAACGACGACGGAACATGGGATGAGGAACTGTGGACCGGCACGGGATTTCCGAGCGTCTTCTATCTCAAGTACCACCTCTACCGCATCAATTTCCCTCTTTACGCTCTCGCCCGTTATCGCAATTTGATAGCAGGGTGAGGACATTCGTCCGGAATAGAAACCCGGGTGGCGCGCGCAACGCGCCTATTGCGATGTGTGCGTCAGCCGGCAATCGAACCGGTAAAGTGGGAGCACAACTTCGGCAAGCGCCTCAGAGCACGCCCGCGACAGTTGTGTGAATGATTTGCAGCAGGGTGGAGGGATAAACGCCAACCCAGACCAGCAGGATGGTGAGAACGGCCAGAGCGATACCGCCGCCCAGAGAAAGCGCAGGGGCGAGCAAAGAAGCGGGAGTCAACTCGCGGACGGGAGCCGCCGCGTGGGCTTCATCCTCAGGCGCGTGCGGCAGGCCCGAGTACATAGTGACGATGATCCTCAGATAGTAGTAGAGGCCGAACACGCTGGTGACGATGAGGACGAAGACCAGCAGCCAGATCGCCGACGA
>DASUKV010000243.1:0-7611 GCA_036278555.1 Terriglobia bacterium | reverse complement strand
CCCTTCCGGATGGAGGCTCTCGGGATTCACCTTCAGAGCGCCGTCCCACACCATCTCAATCGGCTGGCCCTGCAGCTCCCCCGGCGCGCGCCCCAGAATGGCTGCGCCCGCGGGATTCACCACGTGGATTTTCCCGGCCAGGTCTGTCATCATCAGCCCGCCGCGCATGCTTTGGATGATGTTTTCATTCAGCGCCTGGAGATTCGCCACTTCACCCGTGCGGTCGCGCAGCTCTTCGCCCGTGCGGCGCAGATTTTCCGCCAGATAACTCGAAAGGTATGCGACGGCAAAAAATCCGAACAGGCTGGCCAGGATTTTGAATTCGAGCGTGCCCAGGTCAACAGGTCGCGAAGAGGGCGTGAGAAGATCGGTGATCGCGGAATGGCGGCTGGCAAAGCCGGGATAAAGGCTGGGCAGATAAGCCAGCTCCAGCATCACTCCCATGCAGATAAAGCTGAACCCGGCAATCAGGAAAGCCTGCGACCGCGGCAGCAAAATGCTGGCCATGATGACGGTCAGAAAGTAAAGCGAGATGTAGTTACTGTTCAAGTCTCCGGTGACGTGGACTATCGCCGTAATCAGGACGATGTCCCCGCACATCTGGATGTAGGCTTGAAGCAGAAGATCGCGGCTGAGCTGGTTGTAAATGAGGTAAAACAATCCCAGCACGTACCACAGAATCACGGCGATGCCGAACGACTCAATCGAGATCGTGCTGCCCGGATGCGCCACAAAAACGCGAAGGGAATAATCAATCGCAAAGACGAACGTAATAATGGCGAAGCGGATTTTGATGATCCAGGAAAGCCACTGCTGGAGCTGATTGGAGGGATTCATGCCAGTTTCAAGCATTATAAAAGCAGTAAATGATCCAAAACAAGCGCCGCCGCCCGCCTGACTGTAGCGACGGCACGACTTTTGTGCCGTCGGCATTTGCGCTGCCTGAACTGCCCACGGCACAAACTCCGTGCCGTGGCTACCAGCTTCGCAACCCGAATGCGCCTTACAAAGGCAGTTCTGGACAAATACACCTAAACTTTTACAATAAGCGATGCGCGGTGAGCGCGCAAGAATCGGAGAGGGTTAGCCGGCCGAAGGCGCTGCCTCCGTGTTTCCGGAAGCCGACGCTGGCCCTCAGGAGAGCCGCTATGCAGCATGCTCAGCAGCTTGCAGTCTGGTCAGCAGTGATTGGAGCTTTCATCGCCGCCATCACCGCCTTGCTCCTCTATGTCCTGCGGGACATCGTCCTTGAGGGGCGAAGGCAGACGCGCCGGCGCAAGCAAGAGCTGGTTGAGGCCAGGCTGCGGGAAATTTATTCGCCGCTGTGGGTACGCCTGGGAGGTGAAGACGGGGCGCTTACCAATATCCTTGGAGACTCGGAAATTCGCACCCGAATCGGTGCGAACTTCCATCTGTTAAGCCCCGAGATGAAATCTCTTTTTGAGAAACTGTTGCTGCTGGGTCAACTCACGGGCCAGGGCCTCAGTTACAACTCGACCGATGGAAATAAACTCATCAGCCTTCAGCCCGAGTTCGTCAAGACGCTGAGGAATGATCTTCAAAAGCTGCAGAAAGAATTCGAGACCGGGTAGCAATGGCACGTTTTCTGTGCCGTCGTCGGTATTGGCTGTAGCGGCAGCCTCTCGCCGCCGGTTTTCAAGGAGTAAAGACCGGCGGCCAGAGGCCGCCGCTACAGTGCGGTGTCGTGACTCCCCTAACGGCCCACGGTCAATCACAAATCGATTGACCGTGGCTACCCTGCTCTTTTGCCGCGCGCCGGGCTTCAGCCTCCGCCAGCCAGCCGCGTTGCAATTCTGATTCGGGAATGCTGCTGAGGTACGGTTTGAGGTCAAGGATCGCCGTGCCGTGCGCCATGTCGACGCCTTGCACGTAAAGCCGGTTGCCCTCGCGCCGAAGCAGCCGGACCACGCTGAGCGCAATCGGATTGGGACGGCGGGGCGACCGCGTTGCAAAAACACCGTGAGGCGGCGTTTCATACGGCGGCTGGCCGGCCAGTTCAAAACCCTTGCTGCGGTCGAAAACCCAAAGCACGTAGAGGTGAGAGAAACCTTCGATATCTTTCAGGCCCGGCTCAAACTCGGGAAGGATTTCGAGGATTCCTTCTTCTCTATGTTTCGTGCCCGGCCCGCGCGGCACCTGGTGAGGCTCGGCAAAAGGGCTGTGAACAAAACCGATGGCGCGCATGCTCCAGGTTTGCATCGTTCACCCATTTTAGCAGTCCGGCAGGCCGCATGGCGAGAGCCGCGGAGTGCGCAATGCGAGCTGAGCGCCGTTCAGCCGCCGGCAAGCGCGGGCGGCCATCTTTGAAACGGCCACCGCTGCGCTGTTGTAGCGGATCGTCAAAAAATATGCAGGTGCAGGGTGAGATATTTCTTGGGATTCTTGCGAAATTCTGTCAAAAATTCCCTCAGCGAGACCATGCTTTCGCTGAGGTTGTTATAGAGCTTCGTGTCGGTTGAGAGTTTGCCGAGCGTTCCCTTCCCCGCAGCCATCCTTCCGGTAATGGTGTCAATATTTGCGGTCACCGAATCAAGCTGATTGTAGAGTTTGGGGTCCGTCGCGAGCTTGCCAAGCGTTCCCTTCCCCTGGTTGATATTCGTCATCATGGTGCGTGCCTGGACGAGGGTTTTGTTCAAGTTGTCGTAAACCGCCGGATCGTTGATGAGCTTGGCCACGGTGCCCTTGCCGTGCTGCACCTGGTCAATCATCTGATTAGCGTGGTCAAGCGTCGTGTCCAGCTTCTTGTAAAGTTCGTCGTTTGAGATCAATTGGCCGAGCGTCCCGTGGCCGTTTTTGATCTGGTCGGAAATGGACTGCATCGTCGCCACGGTTTTGTCCAGACGGTTGTAGAGCGCGGCGTCGTAGATGAATTTGCCGATGGTCCCGTGGCCCGCCGTGATCTGGTTCGTGATGTCATTCAGCTTGGAGCTCAGGGTCGTGAGATTCGAGAGAACGTCGTTAGCGTTTTTTACGACATCCTTGATGTCCGGCTGATTTTCCGTTTTCACCTCGGCGTTCGCCTGGAGCGCCGGCTGACTCGCGCTGCCGCGCGTGATATCTACAAAGCTTTCGCCCAGCAGGCCCGCCGTCTGGATCGACGCTACCGAATCCGCCCGAATGCTCTTGTCAAAGCGGCTTGAGATTTTCATCACTACTTTCACCGCGCGGTTAGGATCATGGGAAGAAGAAAGCCCCACCTGAGAAACGTTCCCGATGGGCACGCCCGCCAGTTGCACCTGCGCGCCGTTGCGCAAACCCTCCGCCTCCGGGAAATACGCCCTCAGCTCAAAGTGGCCGCTCAGCAGGCCCACCTGGCCGCTGACAAAGAAAATCCCGACCAGCAGGATCAGCAGCGCGATGCCGATCATGAGCCCTACTCGAAGCTGTCCCCACGTGAGTTCTTTGCGCTGAGGCATCGTGTATCTCTCCTTCGCAAGGGTTTGAAGGCATTATTGAGGATTACAAATTATAGTGACACCCGATGTTGTAGCGGCGGCCTCTAGCCGCCGGCCATTATTGGGAAAGGCGGCGCTCAGAGAGCGCTGCTACAGTACGAACCATCACTATAATTTGTAATCCTCAATAATCCGTAGTTAGGGCTGACCGTGATTCAAGACGTAAACTTTACGAGATACGGATCCTGAACCCGCACCAGGTCCTCGCGCGTCCCTGAAAAATAAGCGCGCGTATCCCGCAGCACCAGGAAGCGCGTCAAAGGCCTTTGATGGCCGTTGGAATTTGCCGGAACCAGTGTATGGGTTTCCGGCGAATAAACGTTGTTGCTCAGGTAGAAAGCGTCCTGCACCCGCTGCGTCACTAGAATGGAAGAGGCGTGCTGGATGTCGCGAAGCTTCGCGATCAGTATGTTAATCGAGTTGGCCGTCACCGGGTCCAGCCCCGCGGTCGGCGAGTCATAGAGCATGATGCAAGGCTGATTGACAATCGCTCGCGCCACGGAAACCCTCCGGCGCATTCCACCGGACAGCTCGGCAGGCATTTTCCCGATAGCCTCTTCCATTTCCACAAAGCTCAGCATTTCCCGGACAGATTCTTCAATCGCAGCCTCGTCCTTCCGGCCCGCCTCTCGCAAAGGATAAGAAACATTTTCGTAAACCGAGAGCGAATCAAAGAGCGCTCCTTCCTGGAAAACAATGCCCATGCGTTTGCGAAATGGATAAAGCTCGGGTTCGGAAAGAGGCACCAAATCCTGCCCTTCAATCAGAATCTCACCCGTGTCCGGCTTCAAAAGCCCGGCAATGAGCTTTAGCAGAACCGATTTCCCGCTTCCCGTCACGCCTAGGAGGACCAGTGTCTCTCCCCGCCCGAGCTGGAAAGAAATTTCTGACAGCACCGGCTTCTGGCCAAACGAGATCGAGACGTTGCGAACTTCAATGGGGTAAGTAGAGGTCACGAGGCGTGCCGGGCGCCGAAGCAGTCTTTGGCGCTGCTTCACTCTGGGCGGATCGCTAAACGGCGTTTCCTGATTGCCGCCACCTTGCGCTGAATAGACTTCACTTGCGAGGATTCGGAACCCTCAAGGACATTCTAACGCGGGAGTTCATGCAGGCCAACCATCCATCTGTTTTTTGCCGTTGGAAAAGCTGTCGCGATTTGGCACAATTCAGATTCGCCCGAGCGCACCCACCTGGGCGAATGTAGTAGGAGCGCTGCTTGCCGCGCCCAATGGCCAACTGGAAGTTGTAGCGGCTGCCTCTGCCGCCGTTGCCGCAGTGCAGTGGTAGCCACGGCACAAAGTTTATGCCGTGGGCCGTTCAGGCAAATGCCGACGGCACAAGATACGTGCCGTCGCTACCCAGCTCTCCCATAGCGAGAGGGCTGAGACTTGAAGGGCATAGCGCTTTCTTCAGGATAGCGACAGGAAAATAAAGATAGCAGCCCTCTCCCTTCGGGAGAGGGAGGACCGCGAGGCGGTGGGTGAGGGTCTAGTCGGCTGCCGCTACAACAAGAGTCTTTAACACCATGCCTATTCAAAAAGTCGGCATCACCTCAAAACCCAGAAAGCCGGAGCTTAAGGAGATTGTGCCTCCGCTCGCGCGCTGGCTTCAAGAACGTAATCTGGAGGTGCTGCTGGACAAGGAAACGGGCGCGAACATTGAGACGTCTGACTGCTGCCTCACCCGGAATGAAATCGCCACGCAGGCTGACCTTGTGGTCGTCTTGGGTGGCGATGGCACGCTGCTCGCCACCGCCAGGGCCGTCGGCCGCCGCCCCGTCCCGATTCTCGCCGTCAATCTTGGCGCGCTGGGCTTCCTCACCGTCATTACGCTCGAAGAGTTGTACCCCACGCTCGAAATGGTGCTGGCCGGAAATTTCCGCACCGAGCAGCGCGTGCGCGTGCTGGCCGACGTGATCCGGAATCAGGAGACCATCGCTTCTTTTCTGGCGTTGAATGATGTGGTCCTCAACAAAGGCGCCATCGCCCGAGTGCTGGATTTCGATGTCCGGGTCGATGACCAATTTGTCTCGACGTATAAGTCCGACGGTTTGATCGTCTCAACACCGACCGGCTCGACGGCTTATTCACTGGCGGCAGGAGGGCCGGTGATCGTGCCGACGGTGAACGCTTTTATCGTGACACCCATCTGCGCCCATGCTCTCACCAACCGCGCCGTCGTCCTGCCCGATTCCGTGACGGTCGAAGTCGCCATGAAGAGCCATCAGGAATCGGTTTATCTGACGATCGACGGCCAGGTTGCTATCGCCTTGCGCAGTGACGACCTTGTACGGCTGAAGAAAGCATCGTCATTCGTCGAGTTGATCCAACCCCCTCATAAAACGTATTACGAAATTTTGCGTCAAAAGTTAAAATGGGGCGAACGCTGACCCTGCCGCACGGAGGGTGTTTCCCGTCTTGAGCTGGCTCGAACTATCCCGCAGGCCGGAGCCCGAGGTGATGGACGATGCCGGTGAGGTGGACGCTTACAGCTCCGCAGCAGCGCAGGATTATCTCGATGCGCTGGATAACACACTTGTGGATCAGGCGCTTTCGCTCGGAATCACAAAAGGAAAGGCGCTGGACGCGGGAACCGGGCCGGGCTCGATTCCAGTTAAGATGGCAAGGCGCTGCCCCGGCCTCGAGGTTATAGGGATCGACCGGTCGCCCGAAATGATCGAAACCGCTCGCCGGTTAGCACGCCAGCAAGCGCTTCACGACCACGTGCGGTTTTGCATGGCGGACGCAAACGAACTCTGCTTTCCGAGCGCCACATTTGACCTCGTAATGTCCAATTCGGTGCTTCATCACCTGAGCCGCCCTGTTGCCGCGCTCGACGAGATGGCCCGGGTGACGAAACCGCAAGGCATGGTCCTGATTCGAGACTTGCGCCGGCCGTCGCGTGTGGCTTTTGGAGCGCACGTCGCGTGGTACGGCCGGCATTATTCGGGCAAAATGAAGGCGCTTTACGAAAGCTCCGCCCGCGCCGCGTACACTCCACAAGAGCTTAAGGAAATGATTAGAAGTTCGGCGCTGGCCAGCGGGCACATTTTCGTTTATCATCGCACCCACCTGGGCGTTCTTTTGCGGAATGAGCCCGGAAGGCGGGAATCGTGAAAAAATCTAAGCTATTGCTGCTGCTCTTTCTACTCGTGGGGATCCCTGTTCTCGCCAGCCAGAAGGCTCCTAAGACTTACCGGCTCGCGACACCTCCGGAACCCAACTACAAAAGCATCGACTGGTTAGTCGGCTCCTGGGTTGGCAAAACAACAAGTCCAGGAGCGCAGGGCCAGGTGCTGCTGACGGTGGGATATGAACTCGGTAAGAGATTTCTAATGCTGCGCCAGGAAGTGTCTCTTTCTGCCACAGATAGCGTTCCAGCGACCCACGAAGGCTTTATGGGTGTGCTCAACGGCGGTGCGACGGGAGGCGCCTTCAACCTGAACTTATATTCTTCAACCGGCTTTGTGATGCACTACCGCGTTACGGCAAAGGATGGGCAAATTGTTTTTCAGCCCGAAGGAGGGATTGTTCCCCCGGAGGGGTGGCTGTTTCGCTGGACAATCATCCATACCGGCGCCGGGCATTGCGTAGAGCGGGTTGATGTCGCGCCGCCCGGGAAGTCCTTCTTCGAATACTACTCGGCCACTCTCTCTCAGGTTAACCAGACCATCATCAAAACACCTCATACAAGCCAGGATTCCAATACTTCAGACAAACCGGCAAAACCCGAGAGCGCCAAGCGACATCGCTGGATCAGACTTTAGCCAAAACTTTGCTGAAAAACTCAGCACCCTGTCATTCTGAGGAGTTGCCATGTCGCTTTGCGACACCCGCGAAGCACCAAAAGAAGCCCTCACCCGCCCTCGTTCCTCGGGCACCCTCTCCCAAAGGGAGAGGGCTAAGTCACGGCTTTTTTTGCCCTCTCCCTTTTGGGAGAGGGTGGCGAGCCCGTTCGCCCTTCCGCTGCGAACGGCCCTGAGCGTAGCGAAGGGGTTCAGGATAAACTTCGCGAGCCGGGTGAGGGCATGCCAGTCGAACTTTTCAGGGCAGCCGAAGACGACGACCTGAGACAAAAGCTATTTCTTTTCCACCTGATCTTGCCAGCGGGAAGGGTCTTGATATCGAACGGTTTG
>DASUKV010000242.1:0-8481 GCA_036278555.1 Terriglobia bacterium | reverse complement strand
GTTTGCGCTGCGCGGCTTTCGCGTGGGCCTGCTGGCTCGCGGACGCGACGGGTTAGAAGGGGCCCGGGCTGACGTAGAGACGCTCGGGTCAAAAGCTCTTGCCCTGCCCGTCGACGTATCCCACGCTGAAGAAGTTGAGGCAGCGGCGGAAGCCGTCGAGCGCGAACTTGGCCCGATCAGCGTTTGGGTGAACAATGCGATGACGACAGTGTTTTCCCCCTTTCGGGAGATAACCCCCGAAGAATTTAAGCGCGCTACCGAGGTGACTTACCTGGGCGCGGTTTACGGCACCATGGCGGCGCTCAAGCGAATGCTGGCGCGCAATTGCGGCTCCATCGTGCAGGTCGGTTCGGCGCTTTCCTACCGTTCGATCCCGTTGCAGGCGCCTTATTGCGGCGCCAAGCACGCCATCCGCGGCTTCACCGATTCCATTCGGTCCGAGCTTCTTCACGATCGGAGCAAGGTGCATATCACGATGGTGCAAATGCCGGCGCTCAATACGCCGCAATTCAACTGGTGCAAAACGCGCTTGCCGAGGCATCCACAGCCGGTTCCGCCCATTTTTCAGCCGGAGGTCGCGGCGGAAGCGATCGTCTGGGCGGCTCGCCACCGGCGGCGGGAAGTTTACGTCGGCATATCGACGCTCAAGGCGATTTTCGGCAACAAAATCGCGCCCAGTCTGCTCGACCACTATTTGGCACGTACCTGTTATCAAGCTCAGCAGACGGACGAGCTCGTCAGAGCGGACCGTCCCGACAACCTTTTCGAGCCCGTGCCGGGCGATCATGGAGCGCATGGGATTTTTAACCCCATTGCCCATCCTGCAAGCGCACAACTGTGGGAGACGACGCACCGTTCCTTGCTGGCTCTGGCGGGATTGGGGATCGCGTTGGGCTGGCTTTGTTTTCGAAGAAGAAAGTAACTGGCGCTCAGGACGGCTTCTAAAAAAAGGCCAAACAGGAGAGTTGATATGATCAAGAAAGTGAAGGAAGGCTATAAGGTGGTATCCGAAAAGACGGGCAAGAATTTGGGCGGTCCGTACAAAACCAAAGAGGAAGCTCAGAAGCGCTTGCGGCAAGTGGAATTTTTCAAGCACAAGAAGGGCTAGCTTGCGCTCGCCAGCCGATTGCCGGAAACACCGGGAAGGGAGGAAGTATGCCTAAAGGAAAATCTCTCCGAGGAGTCAGCAGCAAAGAAGAGCGGCAGTACGAGCACATCAAGAAGAGCGCCCAAAAATCTGGCCGCTATGGCAAGCGTGCCAAAGAGGTTGCAGCGCGCACCGTGATGAAGCAACATAAACAGAAAGGCCATAAGAAAGGGCGATGACGTTGCAGGGCTATCCAGATTGGCGCTGTAGAGGGTGGCTCCGCCGCTTGCTGTGCGGAAGAGCAAAGCCCTTCCGCACAGCAAGCGGCAAAGCCGCGAGTCGCGTCCATGAAGTTGGACCCTGTAAAACACGAAGGGAGGTGTGAACCCAGTGGCGGCTACTGCATGGAAAGGACATTTGAGCTTTGGGCTGATCTCCATTCCCGTCCGGCTTTACGCGGCGGCGCGCAAGGAGGGCATCCAACTCCATCAAATTCACAAGAAATGCCATACACGCATCAAACAACCGCTCTTTTGCCCCGCTTGCAACCGGATCGTCGACCGCTCGGAGATCATCAAGGGATACGAATATGAGAAGGACCAGTATGTTTTGTTGGAAGAGGACGAGGTGAAGAAAATAGCGCCGCCGTCGGAGCGCACGATGGAAATTCAAGGGTTCGTTAAGGCGACGGAGGTTGATCCTTTATACTTTCACGCGTCCTACCTCACGGTCCCCGAGCGAGGCGGGGAAAAAGCCTACCATTTGCTGCTCGAGGTGCTGGAGGACTCCAAGCGTGCAGCGATTGCCAAGATGGCGATGCACCAGCGGGAATACCTGGTCCTCATCCGGCCCCGCGAGAACGGTCTGACGCTGCACACGATGTACTATGCCAATGAGGTCCGGCACGTCGCCGAGTACGGCAAGCGGGATCAAGTTCATTTGAAGCCCGAAGAACTTAAGCTCGCCCGGCAACTGGTCGAGAACTTGTCCATCCATTTCGAGCCTGAGAAGTATCACGACGAATATCAACAGCGGCTGAGGGACCTGATCGAAAGCAAGCGCAAGGGAGAAAAGGTGACGGCGGCGCCAGAGAAAAAGCTCGCACTGGTCATCGACATGATGGAGGCGTTGAAGAAGAGCCTGGCATCGAGCGAAGCGACGGCGGTAGAGCGGCCGAAGGCGCGGCCTGAGAGGGAACGGAAGACTCGCCGGAAAGCCAGTTAGCAGAATCCGGCGGCAGAAGGACAGCCTAAGCTTCAATGATCTCGTTCCGCAGGGCGTACCGGACGAGGCTAGCCAGCGAATGGACTTCAAGCTTGCGCATGATATTGCTCCGGTGAGCTTCCGCAGTCTTCACAGAAATATGCAGGGCGCTTGCGATTTCTTTGCTGCTCATACCTTCCGCAAGGAGCTGCATTACCTCGCGTTCGCGCGCCGTTAAGGGGCTCTCCGCCGGTTTTGTGGAGTTGTTTTGCCCCAGGCCAGCTCCAGTGTGCGACGCCGCATCGTACTGGAAGATCTTGGGGCTGAGGAAAGTCCTGTGGCGGCTGAGCGCTTCCACTGCATCCAACACCGGCTGCCCTCCCTCACCTTTCACCAGATAGCCGTGGGCGCCCGCCTCCATGGCCTTGGACACCATCATCTCAGAATCGTGCGCGGTAAGGATCAAAACCTCTGTGCGGGGAACTTGCTTAAGAATTCGGCGCGTGGCTTCGAGGCCGTTCAGGTTTGGTAAGCTGATGTCCACAATCGCCACATCGGGCCGGAGCTGGCACGCTTTTTCGACAGCCTGCAGGCCGTCTCCCGCTTCGCCGCAAACTCGCCAGCCGGCGTGGCCCTCCAGCAACGCGCGGAGACCTTTGACTACGACCGGGTGGTCATCCACGATGAAGATTCGGAGAACTGGTGCGAAGAATGTCATGCTTCGCAGGAAGCCCGGCGCTGACTTCCTAGCGTCATCCCCCTGTACCGGCCCGTTCAATGTTGCACCGGACAGGCCTGAGCCGCAAATTTACGGGACGAAGGCGATTGTCCCACCGGGAAGAACATGCTCAGCCGCCGCCGCACCTGCTGTCGAGCTCTTCGAAGGCGTGTCTTCACTGCGGGTCCGGAAAGGCCGAGCGTCTGCTCAATCTCTCGCGCCGAAAGGTCCCGCACGCTCTGCAGGACGAAGACAGCGTAAAGCCTCGGGCTAAGTTCTTTTAGCGCCTCGTCCAGCATTTCCGCCAGCTCAACCTCAGCGTACCGTTCCTCCGGATTGAATTGCCAGGACTGGCGTACTACCGCCGCCGGGATTTCTCCTTCACTGGCGGAAACGTCCTCCAAGGGAACCTGTTTCTCCAGCCGCCGCCTGCGAAGAAGCATGAGAGCCTGGTTCAGCGCAATCCGTACGAGCCAGGTGTAGAAACTGGAATCGCCACGAAAGCCTCCCAGATTGGAGTAAGCCTTCAAGATGGCGTCTTGCAGCACATCTTCCGCGTCCTCGTGATTTCGCGTCAGCTTGATAACCAGAAAATAGAGGCTTCCGTAGTGCTGATTGATTAGCGCCTCAAATGCGGTCCCATTTCCTTCCCGAGCTTCGCGCAGCAGCGCCGCCTCATTCGTCGAGTGTGTAGCCATCTTTATCTTCCTCCGAGTCTCTTGTGGGAAACAGCGTCCTTGAGGGACACGGCTTCAGGCTACTTTGTGCTCGTCATCCAGACAATCCAGCCATGCCTGTAGTTTACAAAGGAACTTAGGGTAGGAAGCCGGAGGCGCGTCACCGTTCTAAGTCAGGAGCAGCTTAGCTTGGGAAGTGAAGAACCGCGGCGTGATGGTGGCGGGAATCGGCGCCGGGACATCAAGCAAAAGGATACCGGCCCATTTCGAGCGCCCGATTGGCTAAGCGGCGTTTGATTTCGATGGTGTCGGCAGGGGTGCACTTTAGAAAACGGCGAAGCAGCGCAAGGTGCGTCCGGAGCGTATCGCCCTCGGCAATTCGGGGAAGGGTGCGGCGGGCTTCCATTTCGACATTCCGGGCGGCGTCATGGATGTAACAGCGAGCGGCATCGAGGTGAAATTGCGCGGCTGAATCAGAATGCAGCTTCTTTAGAGCGCGAAGCAGGGCGCTTTCCATCGCGTAGGTTTCGATGATGAGATTGCTGATCGCGCCGGTTATCTCCTGTTCATCTTCGAGCGCCCGCAGATATTTCTGCACCGCGCTTCCCGCCACCAGCAGCGCCGCCCGCTTCGCGCCCTCGACGAGCCGCGCCTCGGCCGCTAAGGGCCCGTCATCCTCCTCGACGGGGGGAGAATTCAAGACTTCGTTCAGCACTCGCTGCGCCGCGGAAATAATTGCCAACTCGCCCTTCAGCGAGCGTTTGAGAAGCATCTCGACGATCAGCAATCGGTTGATCTCATTCGTGCCTTCGAAGATTCTGTTCACTCGCTGGTCGCGATAGGCGCGCTCAACTTCATACTCCGTAGTGAAGCCGTAGCCGCCAAAGATCTGCACGGCCTCATCCACCACGTAATCCAAAGCTTCCGTACCTGCTATTTTGAGAATGGAGCATTCAACCGCATACTCCTGACGCGCCGAAATCATTTGCCGCACCGCGTCCGGCTCATCCTTCCTGGCGTCCTTCAGCAGGTCATCAATCATGCCTGCTGTGCGGTAGGACATGCTTTCCGCAGCATAGATTCGGGCTACCATCTGCCCTAATTTTTCTTTGATAAGTCCGAAATCTGAGATTGGGTGACCGAAGGCTTGCCGCTCCCGGGCCCAGCAGAGGGTGGGCGTCATCAGAATCTTGCACCCTCCGATGCAGCCCGCGCCGAGTTTGAGGCGGCCCATGTTGAGAATGTTGAAAGCAATGTGGTGTCCCTTGCCCACTTCGCCCAAGACATTCCCGGAAGGCACCGGAACGTCCTCGATGCTGAGGGGTGTGGTGGAGGAGCCGCGGATGCCCATCTTGTGCTCCTCAGCGCCCGGTGAGACGCCGGGAAAATCGCGCTCCACGATGAACGCGGTGAATTTTTCACCATCAACGCGCGCGAAAACGATGTAGACATCGGCGATGCCGCCGTTGGTGATCCACATCTTCGTGCCATTCAAAAGATAGTGTTGGCCATCGGGGCTGCGAACCGCCTTGGTCTGGCAATGCAGCGCGTCTGAGGCGGAGCTGGACTCGCTCAGGCAGTACGCGCCCACCCATTCTCCGCGCGCGAGCTTCGGAACGTAGCGGCTCTTCTGAGCTTCAGTACCGAAAAAAGCGATGGGCAGGATTCCGATTCCCGCCTGGGCGCCGATTGTGGAAGCCCAGGCGCCGTCGCGCGCCATTTTCTCCGAGATGATGATCGAGGAGATTTTGTCGAGCCCAAGGCCTCCATGCTGCGGCGCCACATCCGTCGCACACAGCCCCAGGTCGCCAGCCTTTTTCAGCAACTCGCGCAGCAGGCCGGGCTTCTTTTCTTCAATGTCTTTGAGATGGGGCACAATCTCCTGATCGACGAATTCCTGGGCGGTTTGGGCGATCAGCCGATGCTGGTCCGTCAGGTCTTCCGGCGTGAAGACGTCCTCGGGCCGCCGGTTCTCGATGAGAAAGCCGCCGCCCTTAACAGCCGGTTTATTAACTCCTACGATTGGCGCCATGAACAGGCCTACTCCGCTTTGCGTGATTTGCCCAAAACTCTATCTCTGACGGGAGAGTGCCATCATTCGGGGTTTTCGAAAATTCCCGCCGCGCCCATTCCGCCGCCAACGCACATCGTAACCATGCCGTACCGCACGCTGCAACGCTTCATTTCGCCTAGAAGAGTCGCGGTGAGCTTCGCGCCCGTGCAGCCAAGAGGATGTCCCAAGGCGATGGCTCCGCCGTTGACGTTGGTCTTTTCAGGGTCAAGCCCGGTGATTTTCATCACGCTCAGCGCCTGGGCGGCGAAGGCTTCATTCAATTCGATCAGCCCGATATCCTGAAGCCGCAAGCCTGCCAGTTTGAGCGCTTTGGGGATTGCAAACACCGGGCCCATCCCCATCTCTTCCGGCAAGGTTCCTGCAGTGGCGTAGCTCACAAAGCGCGCGAGCGGCGGAATCCCAAGCGACTGCGCCCTTTCAGCGGACATGATGAGCGCCACCGCGGCGCCATCGCTCGTCTGCGAAGCATTCCCGGCGGAGACGGTACCCTGCGCGTGGAAAGCCGGTTTGAGCTTAGAAAGCGCTTCGAGGGACGTATCGCGCCGCGGGCCTTCATCCGCCGAGAAGACAATATTTCGCGTTTGCGGCTTGCTCCCGCCATTCAAACTCACCTCAACAATTTCGAGTGGCGTGATTTCCCGAGTGAACTTCCCCGCGTCGATGGCTGCGATCGCCCGCTGGTGGCTGCGTAAGGAGAATTCGTCCTGCTGCTCGCGCGTGATTTCGTATTTCCGGGCGAGATTCTCAGCGGTGAGTCCCATATTGAGATACGCGTCCGGATAGTGGCCGATCAGAAAAGGGTTGGGAGAGAAATGGTGTCCGCCCATGGGCACGAGGCTCATGCTCTCAGCGCCGCCGGCGAGAATCACTTCACCGCAACCGGCCATCATCTGCTGGGCGGCGAGAGCGATCGACTGAAGTCCGGACGAGCAAAAGCGATTGATGGTCATTGCCGAGCATGAGACCGGCAAGCCGGCGCGCAGGGCAGCGATGCGGGCGACGTTATTTCCTTGCTCCGCTTCCGGCATCGCGCACCCCAGGACCACGTCTTCAATCTCCGCCGGGTCCAGTTGCGGGACTCGGCGCAGTATGTCCTGGATGACGGCGGCGGCCATGTCATCCGGGCGGGTATTGCGCAAAGTTCCGCGCGGCGCTTTGCCAACCGCGGTGCGCGCGATTGAAACAACCCAAGCTTCTTTCATGGCTTCACCGAGGACGGATTGGATGGTGTTAGAAATAACGCGGTGTGCGGTCGGTCCAATCGAACCGGCCTTGATTCGCGTTCGTGCCGTTAAAGCTGAACTGATTGCCGAAGCGGTCTTGGTAGCGCAACCAGTCAGTTTTCCCCTTGATATCGTGCTGCACGTTCCACGCTGTCATATTCTCAACCACAATGGGATTTTTTCCATCCATGCCGATAATATATGCCGCCTTGAATCCTCCGTGGTCCCCAACCTTTACCTGAGAGCCGCTCTTCCCCACCACTTGCGTGATGCTGGCTTTCTCGAAATGCAGGTCCGATGCACGCCTCCCAACGCTCCCGGAGAGCGCCGTAGCGATTGACTGCAAGGCCGCCGCCTGGCTCGCGCTCGCCTGGTCATCCACATACCAAACGGTTGCTTCCTTACCATGAGCGCGAACCAGATGCAGACCGTCCAGCTTCACGCTTCCATAATGGCCCTTCTCGATGCCGAAAGAGGCCACGGACCAGCAGAAGTGGTGTGAAGCGTGGCTCCCGAAGTTGCAGCCGCAAGGCACGCTGCACGTGCAAGCTTCGCTCAGGCCACCTTTGATTTCCCAGTGCGGTCCTTTGCCGTGAGTTACGGCGGGTTCCGCCAGCGCCGCCCCGAGAAACAGCGGCAATGCGATCGCGATGGCAATGGCCCGAATTGAAAAGCTCATGGTTTTCTCTCTGCGCTGGCGGATGGAAAATCTAAAATCGAAAATCGCAAGCCGCTTGGCTGCTTTAGCCGTCAGTTCCGCAGCGGCTTTCCCTTTTTCAGCATGTACTGGATGCGCTCCCGCGTTTGTTTTTCACCGCAAAGGCTTACGAAGGCCTCGCGTTCGAGGTCCAGCAAGTACTGCTCCGAAACGCGCTGCGGCGAGGTGAATTCCGCGCCGCCGGAAAGCACCTTGGCCAGTTTCTCTCCCACTTTCGCATCATGATCCGTAATGTATTCCGCGCGCCGCATGAGGTGCAACCCCAGCCGCATTTTGCTGTAGGCGGATTGGCCGAGGACGGGAATATCTTCCCTGGGCTTTGCCGGACGATAGCCCTGGTTCACCAGCTTCAGAGCGAATCGCTTCGCGGCGGCAAGTTGGTGGTCGCGATTCATCGAGATCGTATCGCAAGGGGAGAGATAGCCCAACTTGCGGGCTTCTTTCGCGCTCGTTGAGACCTTGGCCATCCCGATATTCTCGAAGATTTGCCTGATAGGATGGAACGGGTCCGCATTCTCACCGAGCGGGGCGGAATCCGTGGCGCGCACGAGCATTTCCTTGGCGCCGCCGCCGGCCGGAATAAGGCCTACACCGGTCTCAACCAGTCCCATATAAGTTTCCGCCGCCGCGGCCATGCGAGTGCAGTGAAGCGAAATTTCAAGTCCCCCGCCGAGCGTCAGTCCGAAGGGCGCAGCCACAACGGGCTTGGGAGCATATTTCAGCGCCATGTTCGCCCTTTGGAAACCGCGAACAAAATCATGAATTTCATCCCAGTCGCCTT
>DASUKV010000241.1:0-20217 GCA_036278555.1 Terriglobia bacterium | reverse complement strand
GGGCTTTCGATGGGCGGTTACGGCGCAATGCTTCTGGGATTGAAGTATCACCAGATGTTTGCGGCGGTTGCGAGCCTCAGCGGCGTGTTTGCCTCGTCAGAACCAGCTTTTGAAGAATCTCTCGCGAAGCCCGAGGGAAAGGCCATTCATGACGTGATTGCCGCAGATTTCGGACCGCTGAATAATCCCACCCGGCCAGAAAACGATCCTTTCCTCCTCATCACCCAGATCCCGGTTGACCAACTGCCCCAAATTTACTTTTCCGTTGGAACCTCCGATACGCTGCTTGGCATGAATCGCCAGTTCGCCCGGCTGCTTTCCAACTGGAGGATTACCTACCGCTACATGGAGGTTCCCGGCAAGCACGAATGGCCGGTTTGGGATCGCCAGATTCAGCGGGTGCTGGCCGTGCAGGCTCCGGTAATTGGCGCCCTACCACAAAAGCAGTGACAAGTGAAAAGTGGCGAGCGATGGGTGCTCGTCACTCAGCACTTGTCACTCGTCACTTTTAATATGTGCCGTTGAGCAGGCGCGCGATGCGTTTTTCGATGGGCGGGTGGGTCGAAAAAAGGCTGGAGAAAATCTGGCCGCTGGTAAGCGGCTGGGCGCAATAAAGGTGCGCGGTCGAGGGTGAGACCCGCATCGGCAAGCGTTTCGACCATTGCTCGATTTTTTGAAGCGCGCTCGCCAGCCCTTGTGGATTTCCAGTGATGTGCGCGCCAGTTGAGTCCGCCTGGTACTCCCGCGAACGCGAAATCGCTAACTGGATGAGGGTTGCGGCAAGAGGCGCCATAATCATCATCGCCAACGCGGAAAATATCCCCCCGCCGCCTTCGCGATCATTTCCGCCCCCGCCGCCAAAGCCGCCGAACATTTCCGCCCACATCACCATCTGCGCGATGTAAGTGATCGCGCCGGCGATGGTGGCGACCACGGCGCTGATCAGAATATCGCGATTGCGCACGTGCCCCAGCTCGTGCGCAAGGACGCCCTCAATTTCCGTGTCATTACACAGCTCTAAGATTCCCCGCGTGACAGCCACCGACGCATGTTCGGGGTTGCGGCCCGTGGCAAAAGCGTTGGGTGAATCGGTGGGAATCATGTAAATTTTGGGCACAGGAATGTTCGCCTTCGCCGCCAGCCGCTCAACGATCTGGTAAATGCGCGGGTTGTCTTCTCGCGCGATAGGCTGCGCTCCGCTGGAAGCAATGGCGATTTTAGCCGAAAAGAAATAGCTTCCCAGGTTCATCACCGCAGCGAAAATCAAGGCGATGGTCAACCCCTGTCGCCCGCCCCAGATTTGCCCGATGGCGAGCAACACCCCAGTAAGGCACGCCAGGAGTAAGGTTGTCTTTAAGTTGTTCCACATAGCTTAGCCGTCTGTTTAGATGCAAAAATCGCCTGCGAAGTTCAGCCCTCTATCTCCAAGCTTTTCAACAATCGCACCTGAGGAAGTTGCGGGTGAAACGAATGAAACAGCTTTTCGTCTGCTGTAAGTAGGCCACAGCGATTTTCAATTGCTAAGGCGACATATAAACAATCGTAAAAGGGATGCCCATGCAGAATAGATAATTCCAGCGCCACCGTCGCCAAAGTTTCGATAGGAGTCAACCCAAGCCCGAGCTTGAAGAACTCTTGAAACAGGTGGATCGACTCTTCCGTCGATATCAGACCTCGCGTGGCGCGCTTCCAAAGCATGCTGGCGATCTCAGCAACCAACAGCGCCGGAGCGATCAACTCAATCTGTCCCCGATTCCACCTCTCAAATATCCATCTGGCTCTATCGCTGTCGGTTTCCGGCACGAGCCATTTCCCGGCGACACTGGCGTCAAGAACGAGTTTCACCGGCTATCCCGATCTTCGCGAATGAGATCAACGCTGTCGGGCTGGTTGGGGTATTTCCTTGCAATCTCCGCCCGCAGCCTGTCGATTCTTCCCATAGCCTTGGCCGCCCGTTTACGCCGCTTCAAATCCTCGGCCTTGTGCCGAATCGCATCAAGGATCTCCGAGTTGAGGCTCGACCTGCGCTGCCGGGCCTCCTGCCGCAGCAGGGCATACTGATCTTCTGGAATATTTCGCACCGTTGTGTTCGCCATCCCGGAACTCCTTCGTTTGATATCATAATGATATCACGTAATTCTGTAGGTGGCAGGCGCAGTCCAGCATGGCGGCGACACCTGGCGCCACCTGTTCAAGCGTGCAATCTGGAACCTGCCAATCAACTCCGGGATCCGACACCGCACTCTTACTCGTCCTCAGCAGCCCCTACTCTGCCGCGCCCAACTTTGCTCGCCTGCAGGCGGCCCAGAGCGCGCTGTTTAAGCTCCACGGCGCGCTTGGCTTCGCGGCGCATGGTATCCAGAAAACGGAAGCGCGATTTGCGGAACCAGGGCACGGCGATGGGCGTTACGCCGTATTTCTCCTTATATTCGCCGCCGCCGCCCCAGTCAAAACTCTTGACGCCCTGCCGCTTCCAGTAACGCATCGCATGCCAGTGGAGCGACTCATTGGGCCGCAAATGCTGGCTGTGCCGGAAGCTGGCGTTGCCCCAGAATTCCGCGACTTTGTTCATGCCCGGATAAATCCCTGTCCCGACGCAATGGCCTTCCGCGTCAATCGCGCGAAGCAGCAGCAGGCGGCCGGTGGGCAGCAGGTTACGGACGAGCGATTCCACCCGGTCGAGCCCGTAAGTGGGTACCAGACCCTGTTTGGCAAAGACGTCCTTAAGCTGCTCGTAATATTCTCCGGCAAATGCCCCATCATGAGCTTCTTCGATGCGCACGCCGCTCTTTTCCGCCTTTCGAATGCAGCGCCGGCAGGCGCTATTCATCTGATTGAAGATGATGTCCTCAGGTTGGGTCAAATCCGTTTGATAGGAATGGTAGGCGTCCGGCGCGAATCCCAAACCGTCGCCGTCGGAAGGATCAAAACCACGGTCCGAGATTTCGAGGTGCAGACAGCCGAGTTCCTTAAAGGCAAAAGTCTCAAGCGCGGGCAGACACTCCCGCCGCGAAACGCCGGGGTTTAGATTGAAGCCGATATAAGGCGTGGTCCATCCCGGAAAACTGCTGCCCAGCATGCGGATGCCCAGCCGCCGGACCACCAGGCCGGTAAAATATCCGGCGCAGTCAAGCCCGTCGCGCAGTTCCGCGACCACAGGCGTTGCGCGTTGGGACTCCGCGATAAAGTCGAGCCAGGCACGGGTCTGAAATACGGTGCGGTCGTCAAACTGATCGAGAAGCTCCCAGGGAACTTTCTCGAGGTCCAGCCTGTGAAGCCTCAACATGATCGTTCAAAAGTTGCGGGGGAGGCCGTCTCCATCGGCGCGGGTTAAATGAATACGTGATTGCGTTTCCGCAAAGGGCGTCAGTTTTTCAGAGAGTTTTCGGGAGGCGGCAAATATAAAATTCGAAGGTCCCTCAAAAAAGCCCGAATCGCGGAACGCCTGCCGCCACGCTTCATGGCTCTGGTTTGAGACAATCACATCCATCCCGCGCTGCTCGAGCGCCCGCGCCGCAGCTCGGGCCACGGGCAAGGCGTCTTGGGGGGCGGCGAAGCAATCCACGACCGAGCCGACACGCAAATCGCCGAATCTTGGACTCTTCCGGCGTTCTCCAACCACCGCCCACCCGATCACTTTGCCGCCCCTTGAGAGATGCAACCGCGTGAAATGAGTATCCTGGGCAGGGTACAGCCGCTTCAGGGTCTCTCGGTCGCGCATTGCCGCGAGGGCGTAGAATTTCCGGGCCTCTTCCCAAAGCGCATCGGCCCAATCGCCAAACTCCGCGACTTCTGCCACCGTCGACCGCTCCGGCTTCGGAACTTTCCATTGCTTCCAGCCCTGCAGCCCCTTGAGCGCCAGCCATCCTCCGCCGCTAAAAAAACCGAGGTCCATGAGGAAGCTCTTCCACGGAGTCTCCCTCAGCGCTTCCATTTGCTTGAGGAATGGGCCGGGATGCGCCACCTTAAAGAAAAATGGCGCCAGGCAATCGCTCCATCCCAGCAGCTTCAGCATTTTCGGCAGGGGCTTGTCATAGCCATCCATGCCGAGGCAATAGAGCAGCGGCTGCCGCGCCAGCGCATCGCGAATCAGCAGAACGCCGACGCTCGAGTAAGCCTTGTCGATGATGCCTTCAGAAAGCGGGTGGTGGTAGCAGCCCGCTGGAAAAGAATGGTCGCGCTGCGAAAAGCGCTCACGCTTTAAGGCATAGGCGCCTCGAACCACGCCCCCTTCGACGGCGACGAAAAACTCATTCGAGAGCTCGTGATCCGCAGACTTCGGAAGCCAACGGGGAATCGGGTCCTCATAGAAAGACAAATGGGCTTCCGCGCCGCCCGCTTGGAGGCGCCGGTTGAAGTCTTTGACGGCCGGAACGTGTTCGAGCGCGTAGGGGACGACGGCAATCGCCATAAATCTTACGCGGGGCCGGGCCGGGCCTTCCCCGCCACGAGCGACGCGATTTTGCTGATGTCCCGCATCTCGTCGATTTCTTCGGGGCTGAATTCGAGCGAGAACTTCTCTTCCAGCGCCAGCACCAGATTGAGGTGATGAACCGAATCCCAGTTCTCAAGGCTCTCCGGCGAAGAGCCGGGCGAAATCGCCTCGACCGGTACCGAAAGGACGTCCGCCGCAATCCCGCGGACCTGGTCCAGCACGTCTGAGCTCAACCCTGTCCTCCTGATTCGGGCGCAAGCCTGATCCACTTCGGAAACGCGACGCCGCTCTGCGCGAGATCAAGCTCCCAAAGCAGCCGGTCGTCCTCCTGTCTCTGAAGCCTAAACTTGTGGTCTGCGTAAAAGCCGCGCGCCGGAGCGTTCTTTTTCGTAGGTAAGAACCACCCTTGGATTTTCCGCGCACCCTTCTCGCGGGCCCGCTCCGCGAGCCGCGCGAGAAAAGCCGTCTCAACCGTGCGCCCGATCACCCGGCAGCTCAGCAGGAACGTGTCAATCTCGCAAACGCCATCCGCGCTGCGTGTAATGGCCACGCCCACCAGGCCGTTGTCTCCAAAACGGTCGCGCACACGCAGCGACCAGACTTCGGAACCGGGCACCTGGGACATCTCCGCGATCTGCTGCTCGGTGTAGCGGCGCGTCGTGAGGTTGAACTGATTCGTTTTCTGCGTCAACTGCGCGATGCGCGTGAGCGTCGCGCGATTCACCAGGGCGACTTCCACTTCCTGCTCGAGCGAAGCGTAGAAATCTTCTTTGGTCGAAAAATTCTGCTCGGCGTGCTTCCGTTCGCGCTCGGCCACATAGTACGTGGTGCGATTCTGATCTTCTTGGGAAAGCGCCAGCCTTTGAAAGACAGGATGCTCGCGCACCGCCGCCGCAAAACCCATCGGGTCATCCGGTAGCGGGATCACCGTCACCTCAGGCGACGCGGATCGAATCTGCTGCCGCTCGGCGGCGTTGTCGTCCACGAAAGCGAGAGCGTCCATTCCGATGTTCAACTCCTGAGCGATTTCACGGAGGTTCTGTGATTTATCATTCCAGTTGATGCGAAGCGCCGCAAAATGACTCGGACGCAAAAGCATCCCGGGATGTTTCTCGAGCGCCTCCAAGGCGTCCTCCGGATTGTTCTTGCTGCAAATGGCGAGAAGAATCCCCCGCTGCGCGAGGTCCAACAAGGCGCGCTGAAGCTCCTGGTACGCCGCGCCCGGGTATTCCGGTCCGGCCTTGATCCCGTCGATCCCGTCTTCACCAATCACGCCGCCCCACAACGTGTTATCCAGATCAATCACCGCGGCCTTCGCCACTTTTCCGGCGAGCGGGGCGATGAAACGAAGCCATTCATCGGTTAGGTGCACCAGGTGCGGGGCGGCGATGGGCAGGCGCGCCATGAGCCATTTGCGTTCATCGTGCCAGCTCAGGCGGCCGTAGCGGGCGGTGAGCGCGTCGTAATCCAGCAGGTAAACGCCTCTCTCTTCGGCGGCGATCTTCCGGATTCTGTTGTTGATCTGGCGAATCGCCCGGGCCTGGCTGCACTCCGTCTGAGCGTCCATCACGCCGCGGCTCAAATTCGCAGGCGGTTCGAGTGAATGAATCACGAGCGACGCGTTGCTATGCTTCCGGAAAGCTCGCACTCCATCTCGAAAGCTTCCGGCAATGCGGTCCGCAGCCACGTGAGCGGCTTCTTGGGAAAGCGCGCCATAGTTATTCCATAATTCAGGCGCCAAGTCGCGGGTCTGGACCGCGAGGATCACGGCGTCGGGCGCAAAGGCATAAAGCGGGCTCGCGCCGTCCAGCATCTCCTGCCAGTAAACGTTGAAATCTCCCAGGTGAAGGGTGAGGTCGATCCCGAGCGTGGACGACGCCGCTCGCAACAGGGGCAGGAGCGGCTCGACGGTGAAGGAGCGGAGAATCGCAAGCCGGTAGGGCTTCAGCGCCAGGCGATCGCGGATTGCCTCATAGCGCGAAACCACAAAGCCTGCCGTCGCGGGTCCGGGAGACTGGTTCCAAAGCTCGGTGAGAGAAGCCGCCGCGGGAACCGCCTTGCCGGCAGCAATGAAGCTGTCAATTTCGGCTCGCAGTGCTGAAATTTCCATCGGTAATTTGATTGGCTGATGAGGCTTTCAAGAAACAGCGGCAGGCGCTCCCGGTCACGGCGTTCCGGCGCTTTCCGCGCTCGCGACCTGGCGGGAAACGATTTTCCCGCCGGCCTCTGAGCTGACCTTTCCCGGCTGGATGATGTTCTCCAGGATCTCGGCGAACTGATCCGCGATCACCGGCCAATCGTATTGGGCGGCAAGCTGAGCCGCGGCCTGCCCGTACTTTTCGCGAAGGCTCGCGTCTTCAAGAAGCATCACGACAGCCTCTCCAAAAGCCTTTGGATCGTCGCACAGCATAATATCCACACCGTGGTGCACATTCAGTCCCTCGGCGCCTACCGTCGTTGAGACCACCACTTTGCCCATCGCCATCGCTTCATAAATCTTCAGCCGAGTGCCGCCGCCGATTCGTAACGGCACAACTACCACGGCGGCTTCCCGCAGATGCTCCGTGATCGAAGGCACTGCCCCGGTCACTTCAATCGTGCCGCTTGCGAGCCTTCTGATCGATTTCGGAGGGTAGCGGCCCACGATCCGAAATCTCGCGTCCGGGACCCGAGCCTCGACCGCTGGCCATATTTCACGGCAAAAGTAGGCGACGCCATCGATGTTCGCGCGCCAGTCCATCGAACCGGTAAAAACCACAAGCGGTTTCACCGCGTTCGCGCTGTCTCGCCGGTAAAGGCCCAGGTCGACACCGGTGGGGACCACGCTGATGCGCGATACATCTGTCATCTCGCCCATCCACTGCCGGTCCTTCTCCGAGACGGCGATGACATGATGAAAGCGCCGCACCGCCGAAGACTCATAGCGCTCCATGCGCGCGGCCTCAATCCCGTACAGAAGCTTTTTCCAGCCGCTTTCCTGCGTCTCGGCCTGGCGGCGCCAGAGCACTCCTTCCACGTTGTGCTGAAAAAGCACCGTCGGAAGGGCAAGTTGGGAAGGGAAATTCAAGGAAGGCGCCAGGAAATCACAGATCGCGACATCGAACCGCCCTTCCGCAATCCATTCCGCCAGCAGATGCTGGATCTTACGGGAAGTGAACCGCGCCACGGAAAAGGGGTGTCGTGAAGGAAATGCCCGTGCGTATTCCCAAACGGTCTCGTAGAATTTGGCGCCCGGAGTTCCCACGTGAATCGCGACCGCTCCCGGCAGCTCGCGGCCAATTTCTTTTTCGTAGCCTTCGTCGCGTTTTCCGCCGTAATAAGAGAGAAAGGTCACATCGTGCCGGGTATGCAGGTACCGCAAAAGGTTGTAGGACCGGATCTTACCTCCCGTATCCACCGGAAGAATTTTGCCGGCTTTCACCCACAGGATCTTCATCGCCGAATCCAGCTACCAGCAAATTCCCTCGTAGGAGGGTTGGCCATCCGGCCGGAGGTTCTTTTCCAGATTTACCAGGTCCAGAACCTTTTGGTCCGCACGAAAATGGCCATCAATAAGTTCTTTTTTCGCGGCCCGGCTGCCCACCAGGACCACTTCCGCCGTCTCGATAACTTCCTTAAGATCGGCGCAAAGGAGCGATCCAATGTGCGGAATCACTTCGTCAATGTACTGCCGGTTGGCCCCGGCAAGCTTCCCGAGCGAAACGTTAGGGTCCCAAATCTTGATGTGACGGCCCTCACCCAACAGGTGTTTCACAATCTGCACTTGAGGGCTTTCCCGCAAGTCATCTGTGCCCGCCTTAAAGCTTAGCCCCAGAAGGCCGATTTTTTTCTTCCCGGTGCGGAGAATGATCTCAACTGCGCGCTCGATATGCTCCTGGTTGCTGGGTAGCACCGATTCGAGCAATGGCAGCTTTAAGTCCAATTCTTTGCCGCGATAACCCAGGGCGCGCAGGTCTTTCGGGAGGCAGGAACCGCCGAAAGCGAAACCGGGGCTCAAATAGGCCGGAGAGATGTTCAACCGGGTGTCCGACGTGAAGATTTCCGCCATCGCCTGGCTGTCCACCCCAAGCCGCTTGGCGATTGTACCCAATTCGTTCGCGAAGCTCACCTTCACGGCATGAAAGGCATTGCTCGCGTACTTCACCATCTCAGCGACGGGGATCGACGTCTCAAAAATCCGGCTGGGCGTCCACTGATAAAGTTCGCGCACCGCAGCCAGATGCCTGGAATCTTGTGCGCCAAGAATGGTGTAGGGCGGCTCAAAAAAGTCTGCCACCGCTGTGCCTTCGCGCATAAACTCAGGGTTGTAGACCACGGCAAAGTCTTTTCCCGCCTGCTTTCCGCTGGCTTGTTCGAGGGCGGGAACCACCACGGATTCTGTGGTTCCCGGCAGAATCGTGCTGCGGACCACCACCCAATGGTACTGACCCTTCGCCCGCAGCGCCTGCCCGATTTCACGGCTGACGTGCTCGATATGAGAAAGGTCCAGCTTGCCGTTCGGGAGGCTCGGCGTTCCAACGCAGATAAAGGAGACTTCGGTTTCATGGACGGCCTTCTGCACATCCGTCGTTGAGTGCAAACGGCAGCTTTTGTGCGCCTCCGCCACCAGGTCTTCCATCTGCGCTTCGACGATGGGGGTGCGGCCGCTATTCAACATTTCGACTTTCATGGGGTTGATGTCAACCCCTAGCACCCGGCTGCCCCGGTGCGCGAAACAGGCGGCCATGACGGAGCCGACGTAACCCAGCCCAAAAATGCTGATGGAATGTCTACTTGTGGATTCCATATTCGTATCTGTTGTCCTTCTGCTGAAACCGGCAAGCGGCTGCGGTCCACCAAAACTTCAGTATAACACTAAGGCATTCCGGTGAAGTGCCGCCGGACTAAATTACTCGGTTTCAGCGACATAGGTGTTTTTCCCGATTCTCTCCGAGCGGCGCCGGGGCGCCGGACAATCACGGCTGGCCAAGCCAGCGGCCATTGTCCAAAGCGGAAGCGCAGGCTATGATGGAATTACTTTATGTCACCGCAAAAAGCTTGGCGCGAAAAGGCGGCTCGTGTCTCAGCCATGGATTGGGACGAGATTCGCAGCCGCTTGCGGCAAGAACTGGCAAAACGCTCTGACTCCGTAGTCTTCCGCCTTGGAACAAGGCTTATCGAGCGAGAACTTCAGGGGGCGAACGGCCATCGAACGGTTACATCCCGCAACCGGCTCGCTACTATCGAGCTTCCACCCTCCCCCGCCCGGTTCTTCTTTGAATCCAATCAGTTGGACAAGATAAAGAATATTCTTCGCGAGCGCTTCCCCAGGGAAGTAGAGCAAACTGTTCAGCGAGCCGGCCGCATCTGCGCTCATCAATTTGACCTGCTCGGATTCGAAGGGTTGGACTATGGCAGCGTAATCGATTGGCATTGGGATCCGGTCAACAATCTTCGCGCGCCCCGGAGGCCGTGGTACAAGATTCACTATCTTGAGTATTCCGAAGCCGGCGATCATAAAATCATTTGGGAGCTTAATCGTCACCAGCACCTTGTGACGCTCGCCCAGGCTTTCCACCTGACGCGGCAGGAAAAGTTCCTCACCGAACTGCTTCACGAATGGCGGCACTGGCAGAAGGAGAACCCCTATCCGTATGGAATCAATTGGGCCAGCGGCCTGGAAGTGGCGTTTCGCAGCCTCGCCTGGCTCTGGACGGGGCGCCTGCTCGCGGCGTGCCCCGAAACCCCCAAATCCTTTCAGTATGACCTTGCCCGGGCGCTGGCTTTGAGCGCGCGGCATATTGCGCGGTATCTCTCCACGTATTCGTCGCCCAACACCCACCTGCTGGGCGAAGCGGTGGCCCTGTTCTTTATCGGCACGATTTGCCCGCAGCTTCGCTCCGCATCCGAGTGGCAGGCGCAAGGCTGGCAAGTGATTCTCGAACAGGCTCAGCGCCAGGTGTTGGCGGACGGCATGCACTTCGAGCAATCCGTCTACTACCACGTGTACGCGCTCGATTTCTTTCTGCACGCGCGAATCCTGGCCAGTCTGAACGAGATTCCGGTTCCGGAGGCGGTTGACGGTGCGATTCAGAAGATGCTGGAGGCGCTTGCCGCTCTGTCCCAGGCGGGCGCGCCGCCCCGCTTCGGAGATGATGACGGGGGCCGAGTCTTCGATCCCCGCCGCAACCGGGCCGGGCATATGACCGATCCTCTAGCCATTGGAGCAGCGCTTTATCACCGCCCGGATTTCAAAGCGCTCTCCGGGGGTTTCACCGCGGAAGCGCTCTGGCTCCTTGGCCCCGAAGCGCTGCGTGAATTTGATGCATTGCCCCTTCAGCCGCCGCCGGCCGCTTCGACGGCCCTCAAAAGCAGCGGCTTGTATGTGATGGCAAGCCGCCACACCCTCCTTGCGCCGCCGCACAGCCAGGTTGCACAACAACTGGTTGTTGATGCTGGCCCGCAGGGGAGCGGAAGCGCCGGGCATGGGCATGCGGACGCCTTAAGCGTGCAGCTTAGCGTAGGCGGCGATGCGTGGCTAGGCGACCCTGGCTCTTTCCGCTATATTTCCGCGGGGCCAGAGCGCAACCTCTTTCGAGGCACCGCAGCTCATAATACGCTTCAGGTGGACCGAAGAAGCCAGGCCGAACCCTCGGGACCTTTCGCCTGGGCCGCCCTGCCTGCGGTTAAGACCGAGCATTGGACGGTGAGCGAGGAATTCGATCTTTTTGCCGGCAGCCACGACGGCTATTACCGCTTGCCGCAGCCGGTCATTCACCGGCGCTGGATTTTCCATCGCAAGCCCCATTTCTGGCTGGTGCGCGACGTTGCCGAGGGTGCGGGCGAGCATGACCTTGAGATCTTCTGGCACTTCGCTCCGCAGTTCGTTCCTTCCTATACCCCACCGGGATTCACCATGCTGCCCCAATCCTCACAGGGGAATGAGAATTCTCGCGGGCTTGCCGTGCTTCCGGTTGAAGCGCACGGCTGGGATCAAGAGTTCCGCCGCAGCCGCTTCTCCGCGGCGTACGGGATTGAAGAGCCCGCTCCGGCCATCCGCTTTGCCACCCACGCCCAGCTCCCCACGGATTTTGCCGTGATCTTGCATCCGGTTTCAGCTTCGATGCTCAAACCCGGAGTCCTGAGGCGAATGAAAGAATCCCACGCAGACGCCGCCTGGGGCTATCGCTACAGCACAAAGAAGGGCCGGCACTTATTTTTTTTTGCCGGCCAGCGGCGGCCTTGGGAGTTCGGAATCTGGAAGAGTGATGCCCGCTTCGTGTACTTTGGAATGGAAGAGGGCGAAGAGCGGCTTTGCGCCGCCTTGTGCGCAGGAAGCTTCCTTGAAATCGGCGGACGCATGGTGATCTCCGCCAGCCGTCTCGTTGAGCGCTGCGAGATAAGCGTGAACGGTTCGCGTGAACGGGTGTTCTGTCCGGACCGCGACGCCGGCGCCGATTGCAGCCTCGAAAACCTCCAGGCCGCGCTGCCGCAAGTGTTAAGGGAGGGGTAGCCACGGCACGGTTTTTGCATCGCTGTCCAATTTAGTAGCGCAGAGGACGGCTTTGCCGCCTGTCTTGCGGAAAGCCTCTGGCTTTCCGGCCAAAAGCGCGTAATTTAACGTTCCCGCTGGGCGCGAAGGCTCAGCCTTCGCGCCCAGCGGGAACAGGTTGGGTGGGGTGCAAGGTCCCGGAAGGGCAAAGCCCTTCCGCAAGTCAGGCGGCAAAGCCGCAGGTGGCATTGGTAATATTGGAACCTAATTTGGACAAGCGTGCAGTTTTTGTGCGGTGAGATCCGGACCTTAGTCCTCTCACTTGGCCTTGGCCACCCTCTCCCTCCGGGAGAGGGTGGCGAGCGTGAAGCGGTGCTTCCCGTCGCAAGCCGGGTGAGGGCATGCCCATCGAACTTTTCAGGGCAGGCTCGATCGTCGTTACAGTTAAAGCTATGTGCGGAATTTGCGGTGTGATGAATTTTGACCGCCTTCAGGCGGTGGACGGCGGCGTGCTCGCGGCGATGAATCGCCAGATCGTGCATCGCGGCCCCGATGACGAAGGCTTTTACCTGAGCCAAAACGTCGGCCTCGCGATGCGCCGCCTGAGCATCATTGACGTCGCCTGCGGCCACCAGCCGATGACGAATGAAAACGAGACGCTCTGGATCGTTTTCAACGGAGAGATCTATAATCACCGCGAGCTGCGGCCCGACCTTGAAGCGCGCGGCCACCGTTATCGCACGCATAGCGATACGGAAACCATTCTCCACCTCTACGAAGAATATGGCCGTGATTGCGTCGAACGCCTGCGCGGAATGTTTGCCTTTGCCATTTGGGATACGCAGAAGCGCCATCTATTTTGCGCGCGCGACCGGTTGGGCATCAAACCTTTTTACTATCACCTCAGCCCCGAGCGCTTTTTTTTCGGTTCGGAAATCAAGACGCTGCTCGCCCATCCCAGCTTGAAAACCGAATTCAACCGCGCCGTTCTGCCGGAATATCTCGCCTTCGGTTACGTCGCGGGCGAAGAGACTTTCTTTCGCGGCGTCGGCAAGCTCATGCCGGGACATACGCTTGAACTGGACGAAGCCGGCCAGCCGCGCATCGCGCGCTATTGGGATCTCGAAGCTCCGCCGCGCGAAAACCCAAAGCCGCGCCGCTTCTATGTTGAAAACTACCGCAGGTTGCTCGAGCAAGCGGTCTCGAGCCACTTGATGAGCGACGTGCCGCTCGGCGTTTTCCTGAGCGGCGGCCTTGATTCAAGCGTCGTCGCCGCGCTCACTGCCAAGCTCCGGCGCTCTCCCATTGAGACGTTTTCCGTGGGCTATGCCGAATCGCGCTATAGCGAGCTGCCGTTCGCGCAGCAGGTCGCGTCCCATATCGGATCGGTTCATCACGAGGTCCGCGTCGGCTGGCGGGATTTTATGGATTCGCTGCCCAAGCTGATCTGGCACGAGGATGAGCCGATTGTCTGGCCTTCCAGCCTTTCGCTCTATTTTGTGGCCAGGCTTGCGCGGGAGCGCGTCACCGTGGTGCTGACCGGGGAAGGCAGCGATGAGACGCTGGCGGGATACACGCGCTACGCCTGGACGTTGTGGAACGCGCGCCTCGACCGGCTCTATCGCGGCGCCCTGCCGGCAAGCCTTCGCGGGGTGATCCGAAATAATCTTGATGAAGCCCGGTGGATGCCGCTCAAGTTGCAGCGGCCGCTGCGGCACACGTTTCTCGCGCGTGACGGCGCTTCCTGGCCTTCCTTTTATTTCGATAATTTCTATTCCGCCTTTACCGAGGCGGCGCAGCAGGAGCTGCTCGCGGACGGGCTTCGGCCCGCGCCGGGCGCCGCTTACCGCAATTCTCTGCAGTATTGGGAAAACGCCCGAGGTGATTTCCTTCACCGCCTGCTTTATACGGATATTAAGACCTACCTTGTAGAACTGCTCATGAAGCAGGACAACATGAGCATGGCCGCATCCATCGAAAGCCGTGTGCCCTTTCTCGATCATGTTCTGGTTGAATTCACGGCGGGCATTCCGGCGGAGTATTCAACGCGCGGGCTTGCGGGAAAGTACATCCTGAAATCGGCGGCGGAAGGCTTGCTGCCGGCTTCGATCATTTACCGCAAGAAAATGGGATTTCCAACCCCTCTCCAAAAATGGCTTGCCGGGGAGCAGTTAGACCGAGTGGAGGCTTTACTGCTTGAGCCGCGCAGCGCGGAATGGAATCTGTTCAGGCCGGAAGCCGTGCGGCGGATTTTCGACGAACAGCGGGCGGGGGTTCACAACCACTATGAGCGCATTTGGCGGCTGCTGAATCTTGAAATGTGGCGGCGCGTTTTCATTGACCGCGACCCGGCCTATCTGTAACGGCGCATCTGTGTCCTCCGCGCTCTCTGTGGTAAAGCTTTTTCACCGCGGAGGGCACGGAGGAGACAAAGCTGAAAGCGCCGATGAGAGCCTGTCCTGAACGAAGTAAAGGAACACCAGCGCTACAGCCCAAAGGGCGCGGGTTCGCGTCGCCCGATCTCTCTTGCGTGTCTCAGAAAATGCCCTCCATCCCCCGCCGATCACTTCCAGAAAATCTCGACCTACTTCAGAAGGAAGTCGTCAAATGCACGCGCTGTCCGCGCCTCGCGCATTACATCCGCCAAGTCGCGCGGGAAAAAAGGCGCATGTACCGCAATGAAGAATACTGGGGACGGCCGCTTCCCAGCTTTGGCGACCCTGATGCTGAATTGCTCATCCTGGGGCTCGCTCCCGCCGCGCACGGCGGTAACCGCACGGGGCGGATGTTCACGGGGGACCGCTCCGGCGACTTTCTTTATCGCGCGCTCTACGAGGCTGGTTTTGCCAACCAGCCGCACTCAATCCGTCTGGGTGACGGCCTCGAGTTGCACGGATGTTACATCACCGCAGCGCTGCGCTGTGCACCACCTTTGAACAAGCCGGTTCCAGAAGAATTGCGGCGCTGCCGCCCTTACCTCGTCCGCGAGTTGGCGCTGCTCAATCGGGTGCGTGCCGTGTTGGCGCTGGGCCGCATTGCGTTTGATACTTATCTCCGCGTTGTTTACGAGGAAAGTTTGGTCAGCCGCGGGCGTGAAGAGAAAAATCACGGATCGCCACTTCCCCCGCGGTCCACTTTTCGTTTCGCTCATGGCGTGAGTTATTCGCTGGCCGGTAAGCTGCCGCGCCTCTTTGCCTCTTATCATCCCAGCCAGCAAAACACCCAGACCGGCAAGCTGACGCAGGAAATGCTGCGGAAGGTGCTGGACGATATCCGGGGATATCTTAAAAGCCGCGTTTCGTAGCGCGCCGCTACGTGCCGAGGCGGTACTGGAATTTGTTAATGCCGAGGCGCTTAATGCGGAAGTCGAGCGTGGAAGGGGCCAGCCCCAGCCGCTTTGCGGCGCCGTCTGAACCGGACACGCGGCCTCGCGAAGCGCGCAATGCGGTCTCAATAGCCTCGCGCTCTTCATCGCGGAGACGGGCCTGAATATCGCCCGGCGGGGAAGACCCTGGCAGCGTTTCGCGGTCCACGCGGAGCGTGCCGTTCCGGGCGAGGACCACGGCGCGCTCGATGATGTTTTCAAGCTCGCGCACGTTGCCCGGCCAGGCGTAAGCTTCGAGCAGTTTCATCGACTGCCGGTCAATTCGCGCAATCGAGCGGCCCAGGCGCGCGCCGTGCTTGGCAGCGAAGTGCGCCGCGAGGAGCGGGATATCCTCGGGCCGTTCGCGCAGGGGCGGCATCGGGATCGAGAAAACATTGAGCCGGTAATAGAGGTCGTTGCGGAATCCTCCGGCGCGGACATCTTCGGCGAGGTCACGGTTGGTGGCGGTCACGATGCGCACATCCACCTGCAAGGTTTCGCTGCCGCCCACGCGCTCAAATTCGCGCTCCTGCAACACTCGCAAAAGCATCACCTGGGCCTCCGGCGAAAGCTCCGAAACTTCATCCAGAAACAGCGTGCCGTGGTGCGCCTGCTCGAACCGACCTTTGCGCCGTCCCACCGCACCCGTGAAAGCGCCGCGTTCATGGCCGAATAACTCGGAAGCCATCAGCGTATCCGGCGTGGCCGCGCAATTCACCCGGATTAGCGGGCCTTGGGCGCGAGCCGAGCGGCGGTGAATGGCGCGCGCGATCAGTTCTTTGCCTGCGCCGGTTTCGCCCGTGATGAGCACCGTGGCGTCGGTCGGAGCCACCTGTTCAACCGCTTCGAGCACGCACCGCAACGCGGGCGAGCTTCCGACGATGTCTTCAAACCACGGCGCCTGCCCTAGTTGCGACCGCAAGGCGATGTTTTCCGCTTCCAGTTGGTCGCGCAGCTTGCGAATTTCCTCATTGGCGAGCGCATTGGCCACCGCGACGGCCACGGCGCGGGATACATCGGTCAGAATCGCAATCTGATCCGGCGGAAACGCTTCCGGCTTATACCTGGAAAAGACGGCGACTCCCGTGAGTTTTCCCCGCACGACCAACGGAATCGACGCATAGGCGCGCACGCCGCCGCTCACCAGATGAGGCTCATGCTCCCACCAGGTTTCCTTTTGCAGCAAGTCGGCGCAGGTATAAGGCTCGAGAGCCCCGTAATCAGGCGCCGGAGGGTAGGGAACAATGGGCCGATCGGGCACATAGGACGGAGGCTGGTATTGCTGGCGCACGAGGATATCGTCCAAGGTCTCTGATGCCACTCCGGGAATATGGATGTCGTAGAGATCGTGCTTGTCTCCTTGCATCACTACGACCGCCATGCTATCCACAGGAACCAGCGGCGCAAGCAAATCAACCACGGCGGCCAGCACTCCACGTAATTCGCGTTCCGTAGTGACTGCTTCCCAAACTCGCAGCACCAGCGCGTCACGCGGCCCTTGGGTTATGACGTCAGACTCATGTCGCGGCTCCGCAGACATAAAAAAACCTCATATCACGGCCTCACAATTCTAGCAAACAACAAAACCGTTTGTGAATTCACAAATTATCGTGATTTTTCAGCTAGCACCTTGGCTTCGATGACGTCGGTAAGTGCAGCAGTTTCAATCAGATGATTGAAATAGGTCGATTTGGCGTTTGCCGTGCTATCAGAAAAGTCACAATGGCATTGCACAGACGAAGGATCTGTTAGTCGGCGGTCTTCAAATTGAAAATCGCGATGAGCAGCAAAAATAGCTTGACATCATTCAAGCGATAGTTTTATACAGTTGTTTGCAACGCTTGTTTTAACGACGATGCACGCAGATTCATCCACCAACGATCATGAAACGCGGCAGCGGCTGCTCGCCGTGGCGGCGCGGCTATTCGCGGAGCGCGGCTTCAAGAATGTGACGATCCGGGAGATTTGCACCGAAGCGGGCGCGAACGTGGCCGCCGTGAATTACCACTTTCGGGACAAGATGGGGCTTTACGAAACGATTCTGAACTCGACCATCGACGGGTCCCTGCGCCGCCGGGAAGAAGCCGCGAAAGGCGTCAAGGCAGGCGAGTCACCGGAAGAAAGGCTGCGAGCGTACATCCGCGTTTACATGCGCAGCATTTTAGGCGAGCAGGACCAGCAGCAAGCTTTGTTTGGGAAATTGATGAGCCGCGAGTGGGCGGACCCGACGCCCGCGTTCAGGATTATTTTTGAACGGGCGTTGCAGCCGAACTGGATGGCGTTGAGCGCAATCGTGAAGGAGAACCTGGGCGTCGCAGCGGGGGATCATCCGGCTGAAGGCTGCGGGGGAGACCGCCGGGTCGACGCTTGCACGATGAGCATCCTCGGGCAGTGCATCATCTACGCGTCAGGGAAGCAAATGTCGGAATATTTCGCGCCTGGCAAACAGTTTAATGAGGAAATTATCGATTCCATCGCGGCGCACATCACGGAGTTTTCATTAGCCGGCATGCGGGCGATCGCCGAGTTGCATCGAGAGGTGAAACCATGAACACCGCCGTTCTTAACACGCAAACGGGAAATCCTGATGGCTATGCCGACCTTTACGAACAGTTTCACCCGCGAGTGCTCAGGCTTTGCAGTCATTTGCTGGGTTCAAGGGATGATGCCGAGGACGCGTCGAGCGAAGTTTTTGCGCGTCTACCCCGGGCGATGGGCACTTACAATCGCGCTCGGCCGTTTTCGTCCTGGCTTTCTGGGGTGACGAGCCATTATTGCGTAGACGTACTGCGCAAGCGGCGGTCGGAGCAGCGCGTTTTCGTCCCGGCTGACCCGGAATGGCCGGAACCTGCAGGGGCGGGCCGTTCGCCGCTTGAAGAGTTGCTCCTGAATGAAGAGAGAGCAACGGTGCGGGAGGCGATCGCCCGTCTCCCTGAACGCTATCGTAGTCCACTGGTGATGCGGTATTACGAAGACCTGAGCTGCGACGAAATCGCGCACAAACTGAACCTGAGTCTCGCTAACGTTAAGACGTTGATTTTTCGCGCGAAAAAAGAACTGCGGGGAATGCTGGAAGAGTCGGAGACCGGCTGGCCTTCAGACCCTTCGGCCTTGAGCGTGCGCTATATGGCGGGGTAACGGCATTGGACAACGTAGCGCCGCCATCCTGGCGGCACTTGGCGGCAAGGCCCGCCCTGAACGGAGTGAAGGGATGCCGGCGCTACACCGCGACCATTGAGGGCTCCTGAAATCGAACACAGGGATAATTTATGACCATCACTCAGGCGCTAAGTTCCGCATCCGTTCCGGCTTCCCTCTCACATTCCACGGCACTGGCTATCGAGGCTGTGGACCTAGTGAAGACGTATCCCGGTGGCGTTAAGGCGCTTAATGGCCTCAGCTTCCGCGTCGAGGCCGGAGCGATTTTCGGGCTTCTGGGGCCGAATGGCGCCGGGAAGTCGACAACGGTCAAAATCCTGACCACGCTTTCCAGGCCAGACAGCGGCGAGGCCCGGGTGGCGGGTCTCGACGCTCTTCGCGACTCCCAGCGCGTCCGCCACGCGATTGGGTGCATTGGACAGAAATCCGGTGTGGACGCCGAAGCCACGGGCCGCGAGAACCTCACTTTACAGGGGCGCGTTTATGGGCTTCGAGGGGCCGAGCTAAAACGGCGGGTTTCGGAATTATTGCAACGTTTCGGCCTCGACTCTGCGGCGGACCGCATCACACGCACTTATTCGGGCGGCATGCAGCGCCGCCTCGATGTGGCGATGGGACTGGTGCATCATCCTCGCGTCCTCTTCATGGATGAGCCGACGACCGGGCTTGATCCTGAAGCCAGGGCGGAGATGTGGAAGGAGATCGCTCGCTTAGCCCGCGAAGAGGGGATCACCATTCTTCTTACCACCCATTACCTGGAGGAAGCTGACCGGCTGGCGCAGCGCCTGGCGATTGTTGACCGCGGCCGTGTGGTGGCCGAGGGATCCCCCGAGGAACTGAAGAGCGAGCTTCGTGGGGACACCGTGCATATTGAGCTGGCGCAGTCCGAAGACGGCGCCGAAGCTCTCGCGGTGCTCGACCGGCTGGAGGAATTACGTGAGCTGCAAATGGACGGCCGCGTGCTGCATGCGCGGGCCGACCGCGGAGCGACGGCGGTGCCCACGGCGCTTGCAGCGCTCGAATCGGCGGGCGTGAAGGCGGCGTCGGTCACGGTGGCGCGCCCTTCACTCGATGACGTGTATCTGCGCTACGCCGGACGGACGTTTAACGAAGCGGATCAAGGGGGCTCCCGATGAGGACGCTGTCACATTCGCTTTACATGACGGTGCGCCACTTCCGGGCCTTGATGCGCCAGCCGGTCTATATTGCTTTCACATTAGTGCAGCCCATCATCTGGCTGGTCCTCTTCGGGCAGCTCTTCAAAAACATCGTCCTGCTGCCGGGTTTTGGCGCTTCGGCGTACGTGGATTTCCTGACTCCGGGCGTCGTCATCATGACGGTGCTTTTTGGCGCGGGATGGTCAGGGATGGGCGTTATCCGCGACCTCGATCACGGCGTCATGGACCGCTTTTTAGTCTCGCCCGCCAGCCGCGTAGCGCTGATTGCAGGCCGCCTGATTCAGCTTGCGACGGTCGCGGTGATCCAGTCGGTGCTGATCGTTGTTCTGGGGTTGATTATGGGCGCCCGGTTTCCGGGAGGGATTGCCGGTGTGATCTTGCTGATCATCTGCGCGGTCCTGCTGGCCGTGCCGATCGGCGCTCTTTCCTGTGCCATGGCCCTGGTCGCGCGAAAAGAAGAAACCGTGATTGCGGCGTCGAACTTTATCTTGCTGCCGCTCACTTTCCTCTCTTCCGTTTTCATGGCTGCAAATCTGATGCCCGATTGGATTCAGGCGGTGGCGCACTTTAATCCGGTTGAGTGGGCGGTCGTAGCCGGACGCAGCGCGTT
>DASUKV010000240.1:0-16000 GCA_036278555.1 Terriglobia bacterium | reverse complement strand
CCGCTCGTTAATCTGCCGCTCGACCGCGTTTTCATCGGCTCCTGCACGAATTCCCGAATTGAAGATTTGCGCGAGGCGGCGCGTGTGGTGGCGGGCAAGAAGGTTGCTGCGACGCTCAAGCAAGCGCTGGTGGTGCCGGGTTCGCGCCGCGTGAAGGCTCAGGCCGAACAAGAAGGACTGGACCGCATCTTCCGCGATGCGGGCTTCGAGTGGCGCGATTCAGGATGCAGCATGTGCCTGGGCATGAATCCGGACGTGCTCCAGAGCGGCGAGCGGTGCGCCAGTACGTCAAACCGCAACTTTGAGGGCCGCCAGGGCAAAGGCGGCCGCACGCACCTGGTAAGCCCCACGATGGCCGCGGCCGCAGCCATCGCCGGCCATTTCGTCGATATCCGCCAATGGCCGGAGGCAAGCAGTGAAACTGCAAAGCTAGGGCAAGGCAGCTTGCGCTAACTGGCCTAACGTAAGTGACTGGAAGAGGGGGTACGTCAGTGCAGTTCAGTGCGGTATTTACAATAGTTGCTTCAGTCATTGCCGCGTGGTGGTCATATTGGACTCACCGTCAAAATACGAGGCTTGAAAGAGCAAAATGGATAAAAGACCTGTACGAGAAATTTTATGAGCGCAACGATCTCAAAGCTGTAAGGGATTTGGTGGACAGTGGCGATAGGGCCAAAATTGCTGAACTTGTTGGGAAAGAGGAATCACACTTCACTGACTATCTTAACTTTTTTGAATTCCTCGGATACCTTGAAGAATCCAAACAAGTCCAGAGAAAAGACATCCTCGGAATATTCCACTACTACCTTGCCAGCCTAAAAGGAGACAAGGAAATTAGCAGATATGTAAACGATACGAAAAATGGATTTGAGATGTTGCGGAAACTGCTGAACAAGGTCAAAGTGAAGGAATGAGCACCGTGGAAGGCACTTCTACAACTTGCTACGTATTCGTATATGGCACTCTCATGAGAGAGTTCGATGAGAGTTGGCAGCAGAGGTTTGGCGCTCGCTTGATCGGCAGAGGAAAAATTAATGCCAGACTCTACGATCTTGGCCAATACCCAGGCGCAATCGCGGACGAGAGAGAATCTGTCATCGGAGAGCTCTACTATTTGCGGAACCTTAAGGCGGCGATAGAGATGCTCGATCAGTACGAGGAGTATTTTCCCAGCCAACCGAGAAAGAGTCTGTTCACAAGAAAAAAGACGCTGGTGGAGATGGAAAACGGCGCGCGCCATTCGGCATGGACGTATTTCTATAATCGTTCAGTAACCGAGAAGCAGCGCATTCCGGCTGGAGACTACAGGGATCGGATTGAGCCAAGCGTTAAGATGCTCTCCAAATGATTTTTGATATTAAGAAGCTGAAAGCTGATTGCTGAAGGCTGATTGCTGAAGGCGGAGAGCTTATCACCATGAATCCTTTCACAAAACACGCCGGCTTAGTTGTTCCCGTCGATCGCGTCAACGTGGATACCGATCAGATTATTCCCAAGCAATTCCTGAAGGTGCTCACGCGCGAAGGGCTGGGGCGCGTGTTGTTTTACGACTGGCGGTATCTCGAAGACGAAAAGCCCAATCCCGATTTTGTGCTCAACCAGCCGCGTTACCAGGGCGCTTCGATCTTGCTTGCCCGCGCCAATTTCGGCTGCGGCTCCAGCCGCGAGCACGCGCCCTGGGCAATTCTCGACTACGGCGTCCGCGCGCTGATCGCTCCCAGCTTTGCGGATATCTTCCGGAACAACTGCTTCAAAAACGGCATCCTGCCAGTGACGCTTCCTGAAGAGCAGGTGGACGATCTTTTCCTCCGCACGGAGCGCACCCCTGGCTACCAACTCACTGTAGACCTTGAAAGCCAGACCATCAGCGACGGGAAAGACCTGAAGCTGGATTTCCAAATCGATCCTTTCCGCCGCGAGTGCCTGCTCGAAGGGTTGGATGATATCGGCCTCGCCCTGCGCTTTGAGAAAGATATTTCCGCGTACGAAAAATCCCATCACCCGCAAGCGGTGATGTATGAGCCGGTGAACGCCGCGCCGCCACGGTAAAGCTTCTTTCAGCTAATTAAGGGAGTCCCCAGCCCTCTCCCTCCGGGAGAGGGGGAACCGCGAAGCGGTGGGTGAGGGTTAGCCGCACGAACAGATGTCAAGAAAGCGTCGTGAAAGCAATTTGAGATTTAACATTTTCAGAGACCATCTCTGCCCGCCATGGACCTGCGCTCTCCCCCTCATGCTTTTCGCCGACGCTGCTTGATCTGTTTGCTATGCGCGATCTTCCCCGCCTTATGTCTCCGCGCCGGGCAGAAAATCGTCACGCAGAACGGCCGGGAGATCCTCTTTTCCGGACCCGCGCAAAGGCCCTTTGACGTCACTCGGCACGCCATCCCGCTCGAAGGTATTCAGATCGCGACGCTCTCGAAGGACGATATTCCCGCACTCTCCTCACCGAAGTTTATAACTGCCAGCGAGGCAGCCCCGAGGCTGAAGGATTCAGACCGCGTCTTAGGGGTTTTATGGAAGGGCAAGGCGAAGGCCTATCCCGTGCGCATCCTGAACTGGCACGAGATCGTGAATGACACCCTCCGAGGGCGGCCCATCCTGGTAAGCTGGTGACCGCTCTGCGGTTCGGGCGTAGTTTACGACCCGGTGATCCACGGTGAGCGATATACCTTTGGGGTATCCGGCCGCCTTTATCAACGCAACGCGCTTTATTACGACCGTGAGACGGGGAGCCTTTGGTCGCAACTGCTTTCAGAAGCGGTCACGGGGCCTATGACCGGCGCGCGCCTGCAGGCGTTGCCCGCAGAAGACACTACTTGGGCCGCGTGGAGGAGGCATCATCCGGATACTCTCGTGCTCTCGTTTGACACCGGGTACCGGCGTGACTATGACGTGAACCCGTATGCGCGTTGGAAGATCCCACGCCGGCCGGCTTTGCTGATTTCAGCAAACGGAGAAATGAAGATTTATCCCTACTTTGAATTGCAGAAAACGGGCGCGGTTGTGACCGATCATCTGGGCGGTGAAACGGTCCGAATCGTTTATGACCGCAGCACCCAAAGCGCGCAAGCACAGGGAAAGCGGATCGTCTGGTTTGTGGCGTACCTCGACCGCTTGCGGGCTTTCTATCCTCGTGCAGAGGTTTATCGCGCGCTGCAGTAAGAACACTGTGTATTACCGCCAGAAGGCCCGCCTCCCTCACCCTGCCTTCGGCCACCCTCTCCCGGCGGGAGAGAACCGAAGCATTCCGAGAAACATAAATAAGCGGTCGCCACGATCGCGGATTTTACCGGAAGGCGATATATCGTTGGTGAAGAATAGCGCGTGTCATGGGACCTTTTTGGATGCGGACGGCCAAGGGCAAACCATTGCCGTTTTTCCGTGACACGACGTAAACCGTATCACCGGCGCGAAGTTGAGTGAAATCAAGCTTTTTCCCCTGAGCATCGAGGAGCGTGGTTTGGTCGCTCACCGTCATCAGTTCCGTGACCTCCGTGGGAGCCTTTAAGAAAAGCTCGTGCGAGCGCCGGTTCACGGAGGAAATAATGAAGAAATCCCCTTGCACGGCCGGTTTCGCGGCAGGAGCAGAGGCGGCACGCACTGGAACCGGCAATTCGGCGAACCCGAAGCAGATCACGAGAAGCGCAACCTTGAGCAATAACGATTTCATTTTCATAAGCCAAACCCGCTTTCTTCTTTTTAAAACCAAAACGGCTCACTCATATCGCAGCGCTTCAATGGGATCCAGGCGCGCCGCCTTGCGCGCCGGGTAATAGCCGAAGAAGACGCCGACGCCGGCCGAGAAGACGACCGCAATCACGATCGCTTGCGGCGGAATCAGCGTGGGCCAATGCAGCATGCTCGAAACCGCCATGGAACCGAAAACGCCGAAGATGATGCCCAGCGCGCCGCCAAGAAGACTCAGCACCACCGCTTCGCTCAAGAACTGGTTCTGAACGTCGTTTTCCGTCGCGCCCACGGCCATGCGGATTCCAATTTCCCGCGTGCGCTCCGTCACCGAAACCAGCATGATGTTCATGATTCCGATGCCGCCCACGAGCAGCGAGACGGACGCGATGCTGGCGAGAAGCAGCGTCAGAACGCGCGCAGATTGCTCGCGAGCGTTCGCAATATCCAGCGTGCTACGGATGATGAAATCATCATCCTCGTCGGGACGGAGGTGGTGGCGCTGGCGCAGAAGCGATTCAATCTGCTGCTCGGCAGGCACCACCGTACCCACCGCCGTGGCCGACGCCTGGATCGACTGCACCCAACTGATGCCCGCCAGCTTTTTCTGGACGGTGGTGTAAGGCGCGACGATGATGTCATCTTCATCGTGTCCCCAGGGCGATTCCCCTTTCGGGGACAGTACGCCCACCACGCGGAAGGGCAGGTTGTGAATCCGAATGACCTTTCCAACCGGGTTCTCACCATCCGCAAAAAGGTTCTCGACAACGGTCCGGCCTAGCACGCAAACATTTGCCGCTCCCTCGACGTCGTGCTGTGTAAAGGGGCTGCCCTGGATCACGGGCCATTTGCGAATTTCAAAATACGCGGGGGATTCGCCGCTGACGCCGCTGAACCAATTCTGGTCTTGATAGACGATCTGCTCTCCGATGCCCACCCCGGGTGAAACCGCCTTGACAAACGGAATCTGAGCGATGGATTGGGCGTCTCCCGCGGTGAGCGTCTTCGTAGCCTGGCTGCCCATATGGATGCCGTGGCTGTTCACACTGCCCGCGAAAACCATGACCAGGTTGTCGCCGAGGCTGGCAAGCTGCTCCTGCACCTGGTTCGAGGCTCCCTCGCCAATCGCCACCGTGCAGATCACCGCGGCCACCCCGATGATGATTCCTAGCATCGTCAGGATCGTCCGCATCTTGTTTCGCGCCAGCGCTTTCAGCGCGACGCGGAAGATCGCTTTGAAATCCATTACGCCTCCTCGTCCTCATCGTCTACGACAGGGAGATCCAGAATGACTTGGCGGGCGTCCAGCCGGTCCTCCACGATGGAATCCCGGCGGATCTTACCGTCGCGGAATAGCACGATGCGCTTCGCGTACCGCGCGATGTCCGGTTCGTGCGTTACCAGCAGGATGGTGATGTTGCGCTCGGCGTTCAGGCGCTGGAAAATATCCATGATTTCGACGCTGGTGCGGCTGTCGAGATTCCCCGTCGGCTCGTCGGCGACCACCAGAGACGGGTTCGTAACCAGCGCCCGCGCAATCGCCACGCGTTGTTGCTGGCCCCCCGAAAGCTGCGCCGGATGGTGCCCTTCGCGGCCTTGCAGCCCTACCGAACAGATCGCTTCCTGCGCGCGTTCCAGGCGCTCCTGGTGAGGCACGCTGCAGTAGATCAAGGGCAGCTCCACGTTTTCGAGCGCGGAGGTTCTCGAGAGCAGATTGAAGCCCTGAAAGACAAAGCCGATTTTGCGGTTCCGGATATGCGCCAGCTCGATCTTCGAGAGCCGGGAAACATCCTGCCCGTCCAGCAGGTATCGCCCCCGCGTGGACCGGTCAAGGCAACCAATCAGGTTCATGAAAGTCGATTTGCCGGAGCCCGAAGCGCCCATGATGGCGACGAATTCGCCCGGTTCGACGGCGAGAGAAATACCCCGCAATGCGTGGACCTGCACTTCCCCCAAGTCGTAGGTCTTGTGCAGATTTTCCACCTCGATCACGGGCACGACGCCGGACGTCCCGTTTACCTCATCCGCTTCGGACTGTAGCAATTCTTCAGGCATAAGAAACCAACTTCCCCTAACCGAAAACGCGGGATTCCCGGGGATTCGGCCCGGCGCTTCAGCGGCGGCCGCCAAAACGCGGCCGTCCCTGGGTAAACGTCGCGCCTTGTCCTGTCACTTCGCCCGTCACCAGCACGTCCCCCTGCTTCAAATCGCCCTTCAGCATCTGCGTGTTAGTGTAATCGGTGATGCCGATTTCCGCGGCGACCGGAATTAATTGCTTGCCCGGCCCCTGTTTCCACACCAGCTGCATTCCGCCCAGATGGGGACGGGTTGCGGCAGACGGGATGTGATAACGGCTGTAAAGCTGCTGCAATTCCTTGGGCTGAAGTTGGGGCTTAAAACGCAGCGCGGCATTGGGAATCATCAAGTTGTTTCGGGCAAAGCCCGTTGGAACTGTCACGTAGGCCGTTTCACCCGGAAGCAGCTTTTCGTCAGGGTTCGCAAAATTGATGACCGTATCGTAGGTGACGACGTTCTGAACCGTGGTCGCGTTTAAGCGGATCGCGCTCACCTGCCCCCGGAAAGTTTCGGTCGGGAAAGCGTCCACCTGAAATTTGGCTTCGGTACCGATTTTAATGTTGCCGGTGTCCGACTCATCCGTCGAAGTGTCCACCTGCATGTGCTTCAGGTCCTGAGCAATCGTGAACAGGTTCGGCGCTTGAAAAGCCGCCGCGACCGCCTGGCCCACGTCAATGTTCCGCGCGACGATCACGCCGTTGATGGGCGAAACGATGGTCGTGTCCCGCAGGTTCTTGTCGGCAGACTGCAAAGCGCCGCGCATGACCTCCACCTGTGCCTTGGCTTGCTCTACCTGCGCCTGTGTCTGGTTTAACTGCGCGATGGATTGGTTCAACTGCGCGTCCTGGGCCCGCACCTGAGCTGAAGCCTGGTCAAGGCTTGATTGCGCAAGATCTTTCTGGTCCTTTGAGATAATCTGCTGCGATGCCAGATCCACAATACGCTGCGTATTGACTTTCGAATATTCCAGCGCCGCCTCGAGGCGGGCCAGGTTCGCTTTATTGGTTTGAATGGCCGCTTGCTGCGCGACAACACTGGCCTCAAGGTTTTTCACGTTGGCTTCGGCATTGGCGAGATTGCCCTGCGCTTGGACCACCTGCGCTTGAAAAGTGGTGGGGTCCAACTGCGCCAGAATCTGGCCGGCCTCGACGTGCGTATTAAAATCCGCGAAAACGTACTTAACGATTCCGGAAACGCTCGAACCCACAGGAACAGTCGTCAAGGCATTGATTGTGCCCGTCGCCTGAACCACCGCGGTGATATTTCCCTTCCTGACCGTGGCCGTGAAGTATTGCACGTCGCCCGAGCGCGAGTGAATGACCATGCCAACCGAGACCAGGACAATGACAATCGCAGCCGCCACAGTCAGAAGTTTTTTATGTTGCTTCATGTATTCTTTAGCTGGCATAAATTCTCTTTTAATGTTGCTTGATCCCTTTGCGGACCCCGCAGAGGTTTCTTCAGAGTTCCGAAGGCCCTCTGCGGCCAGACCGTAGAAACGATTACTCTGGAAGTCCCCAGAGATTAGAAACCAATCAATAGACTCTGGGATTCTTCGTAAGCTATGACGTCGGAACCGGCAGCCAGGTTTCGCTCAATTGTTCTTTTTTGGTTTTTGATGTTCGCGGACTAGTTCGTTGAACTTCTTCAACTGCTGCGGGTTCAAAGTGTGGCGGATGCGGCCGTCGGTCTCGTGATGCAGAGCATCCATCTGGGGCCTGATACTGTCCTGGATCGCATGGTACTTCTTGATGTTGTCATCCAGGATCGATCGGATTTCTGGAACCTGTTGGGGCGATAAATCGAGGTCGCGCTTGAGATTATTGATAACCCGTTCCTCGCTCCATCTCCGGCGCCAGTGCCCGGTGCCCCAGGCATAATAGTACATTCCGGCGCCCCCCAGAATGATGCCGATGATAAATGTGATGACGAAGTAGAGGTAAGCGCGACGGCTCATACTTTACGGGTTCCAGTCGTAATCTGCCGGTTCCACGTGAAGAATTACAGGAAGCGACGGAGTCTCAGTAAACGAGATCGGATAACTTGCCGCGGAAGCCGTCTCGGGCTGGGGCCAGTAGGCATCGACGCTCGGCTTATGCCGCACCGGACCTGAAGCAGGCAGGATCATAGCCAACAGCAAGGTCACAAACAGGACCAGGGTGGCGAGCACCACCCGGCGGCCTACGCTTTCCAGAAATTCCGGGCGGATAAAGCCCGCGGCATCACCTTCCCGCAACCGCCGAAGCACCCGGGCGCTGAATCCGATAGAAGGTTCCGGCGCCGATTCCTGGGCAAGAAGCCGCATGCCGGCCACAAGATGCCGCCACTCTCTCGCATGGGCCTGACAGACCGCGCAGCTTTCAAAGTGACGGCGCGCCGGAGCGGAAAAGCCCTCTTCCCCCGCCTCTTCAAACGATTTCCGGACCTCTTCGCAATGCATGTCTTTGCCTCCTTCGATCAACGCCGCCGCTTCAAATCCGCAAGCATCCGTTTTCGCGCGCGATGCAGCCGAACTTTCACCTTACTCGTGCTCCAGTCAAGAATTGCGCCGATTTCCTCCACGGAAAGACTCTCAATCTCCTTCATAACTAATACGATGCGATCCTCCGCCGGTGCGCGGTCAAGCAGCTTCCCGACCAAATCTTTGAGGACGGTTTCCTCCTCAACACTCAAGCCCGCGCGCCCCTTGGTCTCGGGGCCTGTTTCGAGCATGCGGCGGGCTTCTTCGGAGAGCTGCCAGGAATAGCTCAGCCGCGAGTTGCGCTGGCGGCGGAGATAGTCGTAACAATGATTCACGGCAATGCGAGACACCCAGGCGCCAAACGGAGCACGGAAATTGTAACTCCGAATAGACCGGAAGACCTTGAGAAAAACCTCCTGCGCCAGATCCTCCACTTCATTCGGTTGCCGCACCAGATGGAAGACCACGGAGAAGACCCGCCGCTGATAGCGCTCGACCAGATAGGTAAATGCTTCCTCTTCACCCCTCTGGGCGCGGCGGATGCAATCAACTTCCTGGCGGTCTTGAGCGTTGCTCTCCATCCAAGTTGCATCAGCCTTCGTCCCTGACATCAAAGACGAGCAGGACGCCTTTAGAGTTACAATGCCAACGGGAGGGAAGAAGTCAGCATTAGTATAAATTTTAGTTGACTAACTAGATACACTATGACATGATTAACGCATTATGGTCATAGGACGTCGGCTTCGCAAACTCAGGGAAGAAAAAACCCTGTCGCAAGGTGATATCGAAAAACGCACCGGGTTGCTGCGCTGTTACATCTCCCGTGTCGAGAATGGCCATACTGTGCCTTCACTCGAAACCCTGGAGAGGCTTGCGTCAGCATTGGAAGTCCCCCTCTATCAACTGTTCTATGAGGGAGACGACCCCCCGCCTCTGCCGAATCTGAGCAGCAGACAGTCTTCGGAAGAACTGGTCCTCGATGAGGAGACGGAAAAGCAGGTTCGCTTCTTTGAAAAAGTCCGCCGTACCCTCGACAGGATTGAGGAAAAAGACCGTCAGCTTCTGCTTTATATGGCTCAGAAACTGGCCAGCCGATAGCGTCGGCTTTTAGGGGAAGAGCGAAGCGGGCCGTCCTGTGCCCGCAACGTTCTGGTGTCTTTATTCCCATTCAATCGTGCCGGGTGGTTTTGAAGTAACATCAAACACTACCCGGTTTACTCCTTTCACTTCATTCACAATGCGGGTGGCAACGCGGGAAAGCAGATCGGGTGGAAGTTTCGCCCAGTCGGCGGTCATGCCGTCCTCGGACTCCACGGCTCGAATCACGACGACAGAACCATAGCTTCTCGCATCCCCCATCACCCCCACGCTTCGAACCGGCAACAACACAGCAAAGGACTGCCAGAGCTTGCGATAGAGGTCTGCCTTGCGAATCTCTTCCTGGACCACGGCGTCGGCTTCACGCACCATGGCGAGCCGTTCTTCGGTAATTTCACCGATAACCCGTACAGCCAACCCAGGCCCAGGAAACGGTTGGCGGCCGATCAAGTCTTCGCTCAAACCCAGCTCCCTGCCCACGGCTCGAACCTCATCCTTGAAAAGCTCCCGCAGAGGCTCAATCAGCTCAAATTGTAAATCAGGTGGTAAGCCGCCCACATTGTGGTGGCTCTTGATGGTTGCCGCTGGCCCTCGGACGGAGATGGATTCAATCACGTCAGGGTAAAGCGTGCCTTGGACGAGGAATTCTATCCCCTGAAGCTGCCGGGCTTCTTCCTCAAAAGCGCGAATAAATTCTTCGCCGATGATCTTTCGCTTTCTTTCTGGATCTGTCACCCCGCACAAGCGGTCCAGAAAGCGCGCGGAATAATCCACGGCGCGAACGCAAAGATGCGGCTGAGCCGTCAAAGCCGAGGTGACTTTCTCAAACTCATTTTTGCGAAGCAGCCCGTTATTTACGAAAATGCAGGTCAGGCGCTCGCCGATCGCGCGCGCCACCAGGGTTGCCGCCACCAGCGAATCCACGCCCCCGGAGAGCGCGCAGAGGGCGCGCCCGTCGCCTACCTGTTTGCGCACCTTCCGAATGGCGCTTTCGATAAACGATGCCGGGAACCAGTTCGGCTGGACGCCCGCGACCTCCATCACGAAACGCCGCAGGATTTCCGCGCCTTGCTCCGTATGCCGGACTTCCGGATGAAACTCCAAGGCGTACAGGCGCGCTTCGGGATTTTCGATCACCGAAATAGCATTTTCTGTTCTCCCGGTCACCTGGAATCCCGGAGGCGCCTCGGCAACGTGATCGCCGTGGCTGTTCCAAATCCGCAGCGGGGAGGGCAAGCCCTTGAGCAGGCAACTTGGGGCGGTAATCTCAAGCTGGGCGAAACCATACTCCCGGCGCGCCGCCGGTTCTACCTTCCCGCCCAAGGCGGCGGCCATACACTGAAAGCCGTAACAGATTCCCAGCACCGGCACGCCCAGCTTAAAGATGCGCGGATCGCATTGCGGTGAAGCGGAATCATAGACGGATGAGGGGCCGCCGGAAAGAATCACCGCGGGCGGCTCACTGGCTTTCAACTCTTCGAAAGGCTGGTTGCAGGGGAGGATCACCGCCGCGATTTGCATCTCACGGATGCGCCGGGCAATAAGCTGCGTGTACTGAGAGCCAAAATCGATGATGACGACGGGCTGGATGGAATTCATTATCCGCGAGCTTTCAGCGATCAGCTTTCAGCAAGCAGCCGCCAAGCTGAGAGCTGATCGCTGACGGCTTCTTTCATTTCGCCACAATGCTGACGAGCTTACCAGGCACGACAATCACCTTGACGACTCGCTTACCGTCCACATGCGGCGCTACTTTTTCATCGGACTCGGCCGTTTTGCGGATTTCTTCTTCGCTCGCCTCAGGAGCCACCCGGATGCGGCCCCGCAGCTTCCCGTTCACCTGCACTGGCAACTCAATTTCCTCTTCGGCGGCGAGGGCCGCGTCGTAATCCGGCCACGGAGCGCGCAAAGCGGGCTCGTGATGGCCCAGCGCTTCCCAAAGCTCATCGGCAAGATGCGGAGTGAAAAGCGACATCATCAGCACCAGATATTCCAGCGACTTCTTGTGGACCTCCGGCCGGATTCCGCCCGTTTCAACCACTGCTTCGAGATCGCCCAGCTCATTCGCCAGCTCCATCATCATGGCGACGTCTGTGTTGAAATGCCAGCGGCCCTCCAGGTCTTCGGTCACGTGCTGAAGCGTCTGATGGGTTTTGCGCAGCAAGCGGCGCTCCGCGGAGTTCAACGGGGAGGAGCCGGAACCTGACGCGGAGTTTACGGACTTCAATCGACCGGCGTGGGACATCACCAAGCGGTGGAAGCGGCCCAGGAAGCGCGCCGGACCCTCAATACCTGCATCGCTCCAATCCAGGTCCCGCTCGGCCGGCGCGGCAAAAAGCATATAGAGGCGTACGGTATCCGCCCCGTAGCGCTCGCACATCTGGTTCGGGTCAACCACGTTGCCCTTGGATTTTGACATCTTGGCGCCGTCTTTGATGACCATGCCTTGCGGAAAAAGCCGCGCCACGGGCTCTCGAAAATCGACCAGGCGGATATCCTGCATGACCTTGGTAAAAAAACGCATATAGATAAGGTGCAGGATTGCGTGCTCGATGCCGCCGATATACTGGTCCACGGGAAACCAGTACTGGACGGCGGAGAGGTTGACCGGCGCCGTCGAAATTTTCGGGTCGGTATAGCGGTAAAAGTACCAGGACGAATCAACAAACGTATCCATGGTGTCCGTTTCGCGGCGCGCCGGTCCGCCACATTTCGGGCATTGCGTCGAGACAAATTCGGCAACTTCCGCCAGCGGTGACGCGCCCCGGCCCGTAAACTTAACGTTCGCCGGGAGCACAACAGGAAGGTCGCTCTCCGGAACCGGAACTGCTCCGCATTTCTCGCAGTAGACAATCGGAATGGGCGTGCCCCAGTACCGCTGGCGGGAGATGCCCCAGTCGCGGATACGGTATTGAACCGTTCCCTTCCCGAAGCCTTTCGCCTCCGCCTCACGAGTCATCTGGTCAATGGCCTCTTCCGACGTGAGACCGGTGTAGGGGCCGGAATTCACCAGAGTGCCATGTTCAACAAACGCCGCGTTGGTCACGTCTGCCGATTCGCCGTCTGACGGCGCAATGACCTGCGGAATCGGCAGACCATACTGCTTGCAGAATTCGAAGTCGCGCTGGTCATGCGCAGGAACAGCCATCACCGCGCCGGTCCCATACTCCATCAGAACAAAATTGGCCAACCAGACAGGGACCTTTTCGCCGCTATAGGGATTGCGGGCAGCAAAGCCCGTGAAGGCGCCTTGTTTTTCCAGGTTCATTTCGGCGCGCGCCTCGACCGCCGACGTTTTAATGCGTTCCACGTCTGCGCGCAGCTCTTGAGATGATGGGGAAGAAGCGATGAGCCTTTCAACCAGCGGATGCCCCGGCGCGAGCAACAGCGCCGAGCAACCGAAAATCGTATCCACGCGGGTCGTGAAAACGCGGATGGGCTCGCCGGAGCCTTCCAGCGTGAAATCCACAAACGTACCTTCGGATTTGCCAATCCAGTTCTGCTGCATGGTCAGCACGCGCTCCGGCCAGCGGACAAGTTCCTTCATGTCGTCGAGCAATCGCTCCGCATACGCCGTGATTCTCAGGAACCATTGCTCAAGCTCGCGCTCAATAACCCGGGTATCCTCGTGCCGCCAGCAGCAGCCGTCCACCACCTGCTCGTTAGCCAGCACCGTCTCGCATTGCGGACACCAGTTCACGCGGCTCTTCTTGCGGTACGCCAGGCCGCGCTCATACATGCGCAGAAAAAACCACTGGTTCCATCGGTAATATTCCGGGACGCAGGTAGCAATTTCCCGCTGCCAGTCATAGCTGAAGCCCAGGCGCTTCAATTGCCCGCGCATGCGGTCAATAAAGCTAAACGTAAATTCGGACGGATGCCGCTGATGTTTAATAGCAGCATTCTCAGCGGGCAGGCCGAAGGCGTCCCACCCGATGGGGTGAAGCACGTTGAAGCCTCGCATCCATTTGTAGCGCGCCAGCGCATCGCCCAGCGTGTAATTGCGTACGTGGCCCATGTGGATGTCGCCGGAAGGGTAGGGCAGCATCTCCAGCACATAATACTTCTGGCGCGACGGGTCCGGGTCCGCGTCAAACAGATGCGCTTCTTCCCAGCGCTTCTGCCACTTTAGTTCGATTTGCTGCGGGTCGTATTGCGCGTCCATAAGCGAATTAAGGGTGAAATCGTCCGAAGGTAGACTCGCGGATTCTTTTGGAAAACTCGCCGCCCTGTCATTCTTAGCCGCCGAAGGCGGCGAAGAATCCCGGTATTTGTTGTTACTGTCTGCGCGAAACGCTATACGGGCGTAATCGCTCCAGCCTTCCGGCGCAAAGGGATCGCCGGCTGGACATCAGGCTCCGCCAGCTTCCTCATCATGCGGAGGTTCCGCAAATCGTCCCCCGGCTTATCAATGGGAGTTTCGCAGATGAACGGAATCGATTTCAGCTTCGCGTGGCGGACGATGCGGCCAAAAGCCTCCGCACCAATCTGCCCCTTGCCGATGTGCTCGTGGCGGTCAACGTGCGAGCTGAAGGCCGACTTCGAATCGTTGGCATGGATCACACGAAGATTTTTCAGTCCGATCGTTGAATCAATTTGCCTTATCGTTTTCTCCAAACCCTCTGGGGTATCGATCGGATAACCTCCGGCAAAGCAGTGCGCCGTATCAACACAAGCACCCACGGGCAAATCACCGCTCGCTCCCGCCATGATTTCCGCGACCTCCTCAAACGTCCTGCCGATGACCGAGCCCTGTCCGGCGGTGTTTTCGATGAGAATCATCAGGCCGTCAAGATTCATGCCTTGCGCTGCCTTCAGAAGCGACTGAACGCAATTGGCGATTCCCCCGGCGGGAGACGCGCCATTGGCGCTGCCGGGATGGGTGACCAGATAATCCGCGCCCAAGGCCAATGCCCGCTGCAACTCCTTCCGAAACGCCTCAATGGATTTTTCGCGAATCAAATCGTCCGCGGCCGCGAGGTTAATCAAATAATTGTCATGCACGGCAACGGGGTGCAGGCCGTATTCCGCCCGCGCCTGCCGGAACCGCTCGCAGGCGTCCGGCGAAAGATCAAGCATGCGCCAGCCCCGCGGGTTCGCCGAAAACATCTGGAACGTGTCACACGCAATCTTCTTCGCATGGTGGGCCGCATTCTCCACCCCGCCCGCAATCGACGTGTGCACGCCTACTCTCATGCGATTCGCAGTTTGATCCTTGATCTTAGCAAAGGGTCCTGGAATGCGCTAGCCACGCCATTCAACTCAATGATAGTGCCATGCCACCACGTCCGTTCCCGCAGGGGCGTGGTGAACGATGTAGCGGGCCATCATGCGAACAAGGTCGGGATTCGACATGGGCTGCCAGCCGTGTCCCTTCATCGGCCGTCCATATTCGAACGATCCGCCGTAAGCAGGATTGTGAACCGATTCGAGAAAGTCCTGAAGAAGATAAACCGCCAGATTCAGATAGTAGTTGTCCATGTCACCTACGTAGAGGTGCAGTTTCCCCACGAGGTCCGGCCCGATCGACGGCCAATGGCTTTCAAGATAGGCTCGAAGGTCATAACCGTGATCCCGCATGGATTCCGCCACGCGATGATCGATGTCTCCAGTCTGCTTGTTCCATAGAGGCGTGGGATAGCCGTCTTCACCCACCGGCCCAAACACTGCTTCCCAAGCCTCAAGCTGCTGGCCGGAGCGCCCATGAGTTCCAAGCGCCACTTCCAATTGGCTGAATTGACGAACGCTGACTTCCGGCTGGCCGTCCGCCCGCCGCATGATATAGCGCTCTGGAAAAAGCCAATGATGATCGGGTTCTACGAACGCGTTGTCGTCCTCGTAGATGTTCACCAGGTCGTAGCGGCGGAAATCAACGGGATCAGGATAAAAAGTCCACGTGCCGCCGAAGAACTTGGGATGATAAACCTGCAGCGCCAGTGATTCCCACCCGCCGGTCGAGCCGCCGGTAAGGACACGCGCGTAAGGCTGGCGAATGGTGTGGAAATGCGTTTCGATGTAAGGAATCAATTCCGTCATGATCGCATCCCCGTAGGGGCCGTCATTGGCGGAATTGACGGCGTAGGAATCGTCAAAATAAGGTGTGGGATGCTGAAAGGTGACAGCGATCATACGCGGAAAATCCGTGGAATTCCAAGCTTGGTAAAATTCGTAGCCGCGCGAGCCGTCATCGTGTGTTATGAACCCAAATGGAGCATGAAGGCTGAAGTGCCCCTGCACGTAGATAACGGGATAGCGCGCCTCGGGGTGGGAGTTGTAGCCCTCGGGCAGCAGCACCGTTGCGCCAAGATAAATCGGCCGGCCCCAGAAATGGCTTAGCAGCGGGCTTTCGATCTTGATGCGTTTCACCCATTGGGTATCAGAAGGAACTTTAATCGGCGGGATTACGCGCGCCAGGCTTAACTTCACCGTCTGGTCCGAAGCCGGATCAAGGCGCAACTGCTCGACGGCGCTATAAAGGTTTCCGGGCGAACGGTTGAACTGCTGCCCTTCCCAATGGTCCATGTGCGCCCAAATTACGTGCCCGTCAGAGCGATGGAACTGTGTATAGATGTTGATGAGCGCCTGGACGTAGTAATCGCCTGCGGGAAAATCGCGCAGACTGCGCAAGGGATATCCCGGCGAGCTTGAGTCAATCACCGCCGCTTGTCCTGGCGCGAG